>JAILDU010000022.1 GCA_024689005.1 Paludibacteraceae bacterium | reverse complement strand
CTTCTTGCTTTTGCGAGAAGTTAGGAGCCAAGTCCTTCTTGCCATACACTTCTCCACGGCAGATCCAAACCTTAACGCCGATTACACCTACTTTGGTGATAGCACCAACGTGGCAGTAGTCGATGTCAGCGCGCAGAGTGTGCAGCGGGGTACGACCCTCTTTGTACATCTCTTTGCGAGCCATTTCGGCACCATTCAGACGGCCAGATACCTGAATTTTGATACCCTCAGCTCCCATACGCATGGTAGACTGGATAGCCATTTTAACGGCGCGGCGGTAAGCGATTTTGCCTTCCAACTGGCGTGCAATCTTGTTAGCAACGATGGTTGCGTCCAATTCCGGACGTTTAACCTCGAAGATGTTGATTTGCACATCCTGTTTGGTAATTTTTTGGAGTTCCTTCTTCAATTTGTCCACCTCTTCTCCACCTTTTCCGATAATATAACCGGGGCGAGCGGTGCAGATAGTAACAGTAACAAGTTTCAGAGTTCTTTCGATAACGATACGGGAAATACTAGCCTCTGCGAGACGGGCATTGAGGTACTCGCGGATTTTGCTGTCCTCAAGCAACGTATCTCCGTAATTTTTGCCTCCAAACCAGTTGGAGTCCCAACCGCGAACAATACCGAGGCGGTTAGCTACAGGATTAATTTTCTGTCCCATAATTCAAATTACTTTTCAGCGTTAGTATTTTTAGTATCAACAAATATAGTAACGTGGTTGCTGCGTTTGCGTACACGATAAGCACGACCCTGAGGAGCGGGAAGCATACGCTTGATCGTGATACCACCGTCAACCATGATTTGCGTTACGTAGAGAGTTTCGTCCTCTGCTTTCTTACCGGTTTTTGTTTCCCAGTTAGCGATAGCAGATTTCAGGAGCTTCTCCAGTGCGCGGCTAGCTTCTCTGGTAGAGAAGTGCAGAGCACCCAGAGCGCGATTCACTTCCATACCGCGGATCATGTCTGCAACGAGACGCATTTTGCGCGGGCTGGTAGGAATGTTATTGGCTTTAGCAAAATACTGCTCCTTGCGTGCAGCCTTCATTGCCTCAGCGCTGTTATGTTTTCTTGCACCCATTTTAATCTTGAGTTTTTAAAAATTGTTAATTGATTTCAATGGATTACTTTTTGTTATTGCCTGAGTGGCCGCGGAAGGTACGAGTAGGAGCGAACTCTCCGAGTTTGTGTCCTACCATATTCTCGGTGACATACACAGGAATAAACTTGTTACCATTGTGAACTGCGATTGTGTGACCTACAAAGTCAGGGGAAATCATCGAGGCACGACTCCAAGTCTTGACAACTTCTTTCTTGCCGGACTCATTCATAGCCAGTACCTTGTCTTCCAACTTAACGTTGATAAACGGTCCTTTTTTCAGTGAACGACTCATAATGTTAATGTGACTTTAATAGGTTATTTTTTACGTCTTTCTATAATGTACTGGTTGCTCTGGTTCTTTGGATGACTTGTCTTGTATCCCTTAGCGAGCAGACCCTTACGGCTACGTGGGTGACCACCAGACTGGCGTCCTTCACCACCACCCATTGGGTGATCAACAGGGTTCATAACAACACCACGGTTGCGTGGGCGACGACCGAGCCAACGGCTACGACCGGCCTTACCGCTTTTCTCCAGAGCGTGGTCTGAGTTACCTACCACACCGATAGTAGCCTTGCAAGCAGCGAGCACTTTGCGGAGCTCACCTGAAGGCAACTTGATGATAGCGTACTTATCCTCACGGCTTGACAGTTGAGCGAACGTACCGGCAGAACGTACCATGCAGGCACCCTGTCCCGGGCGGAGCTCAATGTTGTGAATCAAAGTACCCAGAGGAATTGCTGTCATAGGGAGGGCGTTACCTACCTCAGGAGCAGCATTTTCTCCAGACATTACAGTCTGACCTACCTGCAGTCCATTAGGTGCAAGGATATAGCGCTTTTCGCCGTCAGCATAGAACAGGAGGGCGATGCGAGCCGAGCGGTTCGGATCGTACTCGATAGTTTTAACTACTGCGGGAACACCATCTTTGTTGCGCTTAAAGTCAATTACACGATACTTTTGTTTGTGACCGCCACCGATGTAACGCATGGTCATTTTACCTACGTTGTTACGACCACCGGTTTTGGTTTTACCAAACACAAGCGATTTCTCAGGTGCGCTCGCGGTAATTGTCTCGAACGCGCCTATAACTTTGTGTCTCTGCCCGGGTGTTACGGGATTGAATTTACGTACAGCCATTTTTAGATATTGCTATAAAAATCAATTGTTTCACCTTCTTTCAGGGTGACGATGGCTTTTTTGTACGCTTGTTGTGCGCCGCGCAGGAGACCGCTTTTGGTCCAGCGTTGTTTGGTTTTCGGAGCACGGATAAGCGTATTCACGTCAGCTACCTGAACATTATACATTTCTTCTACCGCTTTCTTGATCTCAACTTTGTTGGCATTGCGAGCAACCATGAATCCATAACGGTTCAGTTTCTCGCCGGCGGCGGTCATCTTCTCAGTGACGATGGGTTTCAAAATAATTGCCATAATTCTACCTCCTTATGCTTTTAAAGTTGCCTCGATAGCAGCTGCCGAAGCCTCGGTCAGGACTACTACGTTGGAGTTCATGATTGCGTAGGTATTCAACTCGTTGGCGTTAACCACGTTGATGCGCTGGATGTTAGCAGCGGACTTGCGAGCGTTGAGGTTCGCGTCGTCAACTACGAACAGGACTTTTTTGCCAGCTACTTTGAGGTTATTGAGGACCTCGATCATAGCTTTAGTCTTAGGAGCATCAAAGGTGAGTGCGTCCAATACGAGGAGTTCGTTTTGTTTAGCGCGGAGCGACAAAGCAGACTTACGAGCGAGCTGTTTAACTTTCTTGTTCAGCTTGAAATCGTAGTCACGAGGTACAGGACCAAAGATGGTACCACCACCAACGCGAACCGGAGATTTCAGATCACCCGGACGAGCTCCACCGCCACCCTTCTGGCGACCGAGTTTGCGTGTTGAGTGAGCATTTTCAGAACGCTGTTTAGCTTTTGCAGTGCCTTGGCGCTGTGCTGCCAAAAATTGCTTAACGTCCAAGTAGATAGCGTGGTCGTTAGGCTCGATAGCGAAGATAGCGTCATTGAGAGCGATCTTCTTGCCGGTTTCTGTGCCGGCCATGTTCAGAATACTAAGTTCCATAACTACTTACTTGTTGATAATGACGATTGAATTTTTTGCTCCCGGTACGCTACCTTTTACCATGAGAAGGTTGTACTCAGGGATAACTTTGAGAACGACGAGGTTTTGAACCGTTACGCGGTCACCACCCATTTGTCCGGCCATGCGTGTTCCTGGGAAGATACGTGACGGATAGGCGCAAGCACCTACAGAACCCGGAGCGCGGAGACGGTCGTCCTGACCGTGAGTGCTCTGGCCGACACCACCGAAACCATGGCGTTTTACGACACCTTGGAATCCGTGACCCTTGCTAGTACCGATCACATCAACATACATACCCTCTTCGAAGATGTCTGCAGCTGTGATAGTTTGACCGAGAGTCAGTTCCTGATCGAACTCAAACTCTGCTAAGTGACGCATAGGCTCTACGCCTGCAGCTTTGAAGTGACCAGCTTCTGCCTTGTTGGTGTGCTTCTCGTTTTTGTGCATGAAGCCAACCTGAGCAGCTTTGTATCCATCCTTCTCGATGGTCTTAAGCTGCGTTACAACGCACGGGCCGGCCTCAATAACGGTGCACGGGATATTTTTGCCGTCGGCACCGAATACGGAAGTCATTCCGATTTTTTTTCCTAATAATCCTGGCATTGTTGCTTAGATTGTTTAGATGTTTAGTTAATTAGTTAATTGTTTCTCCATTCTCACCCTCGGGGTTTCCGGCTCTTCACCGCTTGCGCGATTACTCTTTGCGGCGCTAACCGAGGGAAATGGCCGAATGATTATCAAACTTTGATCTCTACCTCAACACCGCTAGCGAGCTCAAGTTTCATGAGTGCTTCAACGGTTTTGTTGTTGCTGTTGTAGATGTCGATCAGACGCTTGTAGCTAGAGAGCTCAAACTGCTCACGGCTCTTCTTGTTAACGAAGGTAGAGCGGTTAACAGTAAAGATGCGCTTGTGCGTAGGCAGTGGAATTGGACCACTTACTACGGCACCAGTAGCCTTTACGGTCTTCACGATCTTCTCTGCAGACTTGTCAACCAAGTTGTGGTCGAAAGACTTCAGTTTGATACGAATTTTTTGACTCATAATAAATTAATATTGTTTATTTGTTAGTAATTTGCAGAGCGCAGACCGTCTAAAGAGTCATTTGCTTAGATGACCCGCGTCCCACAGGGTTAATTGATTGCCGTACTCAGCGTCACGTACGTGTGTACGTGTATGTACGATATTTATTTGTTTGAGCGGGCGTGTGTGCGCGGGAAAGCGCACACACGCGCTCGATAATTTCTTATACCAGATCAACGCGACCGCCAACTTCTGTCAGCACGGTCTTAGCGATGCTGCTGGAAACTGCCTCATAATGGCTGAACTCCATAGAGCTGGTAGCACGACCGGAGGTGATAGTACGGAGAGCGGTTACATAACCGAACATCTCTGCCAATGGCACCTTAGCCTTAACGATACGTGCGCCAGTGCGGCTGGTATCCATACCCTCCACCTGTCCACGACGTTTGTTCAAGTCACCGATGACATCACCCATAGACTCTTCCGGAGTAACAACCTCGATCTTCATGATCGGTTCCATGAGTTGCGGTTTTGCTTTAGCACAAGCCTCTTTGAATGCCATCTGAGCAGCGATTTCGAATGACAACTGGTCAGAGTCAACCGGGTGGAAGCTACCATCCACAAGTGTAACCTTAAGGCTGTCAAGCGGATAACCTGCGAGCACACCGTTCTTCATTGCCATCTCGAAACCTTTCTGTACAGACGGGATATATTCCTTAGGTACGTTACCACCCTTGACGATATCCTCGAACTGAAGGCCACCCGGGAAGTCAGCGTCTGCCGGCTCAACACGAACGATGATGTCTGCAAACTTACCACGACCACCGGACTGCTTCTTGTAAACCTCACGCAACTCAACCGGTGCGCTGATGGCCTCGCGGTAAGCAACCTGCGGACGACCTTGGTTACATTCTACCTTGAACTCACGTTTCAGACGGTCGATAATAATCTCGAGGTGAAGCTCACCCATACCGGAGATAACGGTCTGGCCTGTCTGCTCGTCGGTCTTAACGGTGAATGTCGGGTCCTCTTCTGCCAACTTAGCAAGTCCAACGCCCAGTTTGTCGAGGTCAGCCTGGCTCTTCGGCTCAACAGAGATACCGATCACCGGTGCCGGGAACTCGATAGACTCGAGTACGATAGGCTTGTTTTCGTCGCAGAGTGTATCACCCGTGCGTATATCCTTAAATCCTACGCCCGCGCCTATATCGCCCGCGAGGATTGTATCAACAGGGTTCTGGTGATTTGAGTGCATCTGGAAGATACGGCTGATACGTTCTTTTTTGCCCGAACGCGGGTTGTATACGTATGAACCTGCATCCAGGTGACCCGAGTATACGCGGAAGTAGCAGAGACGACCTACATACGGGTCGGTTGCAATCTTGAACGCGAGAGCACACAAAGGCTCCTCGTCGTTCGGGTGACGCTCTTCAGGAACTTCAGTGATCGGGTTGGTACCGTTGATAATCTCGGTATCCAGCGGAGACGGGAGGTAAGCACAAACGGCATCCAACATAGTCTGCACACCCTTGTTCTTGAAAGATGAACCGCAGATTACCGGGAAGATCTTCATAGCACAGGTACCCTTACGGATTGCAGCACGAATTTCATCCTCGGTAATTGAATCCAATTCTCCGCCAAGATATTTTTCCATCAATACATCATCAAACTCAGATACTGTCTCCAGCATCTTATCGCGCCACTCATCAGCCTCAGCCTTGAGGTTAGCAGGAATCTCTTCCTCTACATACTCAGCGCCCATGGTCTCATCGTGCCACAGAATAGCTTTCATCTTCACGAGGTCAACTACACCCTTGAAGGTTTCTTCTGCTCCGATAGGAATCTGGATAGCACAAGGAGTTGCACCAAGTACTTCCTTGATCTGACGAACTACGTCGAAGAAGTTAGCACCAGAGCGGTCCATCTTATTCACGTAGCACAGACGCGGAACGTTATATTTATCAGCTTGACGCCATACGGTCTCAGACTGCGGTTGTACACCACCTACAGAACAGAGGGCCATAACGGCACCATCGAGGATACGGAGTGAACGCTCAACCTCTACAGTGAAGTCCACGTGCCCCGGAGTGTCAATCAGGTTGATCTTATATTTGTTACCTGCGTAGTTCCAGTAAGTTGTTGTAGCTGCAGAAGTAATAGTGATACCACGCTCCTGCTCCTGAACCATCCAGTCCATAGTAGCCGCACCATCGTGCACCTCACCGATTTTGTGAGTAAGACCTGTATAGAACAGAATACGCTCTGAGGTAGTTGTCTTACCGGCGTCGATGTGCGCCATAATACCGATGTTACGGTTTAATTTCAAATCATGCTTTGCCATAATCTTCTGTCTTTAATTTATCGGATTAGAAACGGAAGTGTGCGAATGCGCGGTTAGCCTCAGCCATGCGGTGCATATCCTCTTTACGCTTGAAGGCACCACCCTGGTTGTTGAATGCATCCATGATCTCTGCAGCAAGTTTCTCAGCCATGGAGTGGCCGCTACGCTTGCGAGCGAAGAGAATCATATTCTTCATTGCGATAGACTCCTTACGGTCAGCGCGGATCTCAGTAGGAACCTGGAAGGTAGCACCACCGATACGCTTTGATTTAACCTCAACCAGAGGAGTGATATTATCCAGCGCCTGTTTCCAGATGTCGAGCGAGTTCTTGTCATCCTGCTTCATTTTCTGGTCAACTACACCCAGTGCGCTGTAGAATACGCCGTAAGCGGTATTCTTCTTACCGTCGAGCATCAGGTGGTTTACAAACTTAGCCACCATCACCTCGCCATAAACCGGATCCGGAAGGATCACACGTTTTGTTGGTTTTGCTTTTCTCATTGTTTCAAAAATAATTTTTGTTTGGTTGTTGTCTCTTCAGCGGTTAACTCGTAACCTCTTACTCAACCCTCAACCCATTGTTTCGTCCCAGTTATGGAACATTTAGTTAGTTAATTTAGAGCTTTCAGTTATCTGCTTACTTTTTAGCTTTCGGACGCTTAGCTCCGTATTTGGAGCGGCGTTGGAGGCGGTTAGCAACACCGGCGGTATCGAGTGTACCACGAACGATGTGATAACGAACACCCGGCAGGTCTTTTACACGGCCGCCACGTACCATAACGATACTGTGCTCTTGCAGGTTGTGTCCCTCTCCCGGGATGTAAGCGTTGACTTCCTTTGAGTTGGTGAGGCGCACACGTGCAACCTTACGCATCGCGGAGTTAGGTTTCTTCGGGGTGGTTGTGTAAACACGTACACAAACGCCACGACGCTGAGGGCAGCTATCAAGAGCCGGGCTCTTCGATTTGTCCTCCAGTTCTGCTCTTCCTTTTCTAACTAATTGTTGAATTGTAGGCATTTTGTTGTTTTAATTTGTTTTGTTTAACTTAATTTGTTCCGTTGCTTTCTGCATGTCGGCGTTGCGATTTTATATACATGCGTATGTACGTAAGCACCGTTCACGCGAAAAAGCCTGCAAAATTACCACTTTTTTTTGATATGACCAAATATTTTTGAAAGAAAAGTCGAAAAATATGCATTTTGTATGTTATAAATAGCAATTATATGGATATATAATAGAAAAGCAGCCCGAGAGCTGCTTTCTTGTTGTATTGGTCTGCGTATCAGTTGTTAGCGGGCACTTTGGACGGTTGTTCGGGACGATGAGTCGGAAAATCGTGTCCGTGCGGTTGTCCCTGTCCGGGTTTGCCGTGCAGGTGCGGTCCATGCATATGCGGTCCGTGTATGGCAGGTTTGCCGGACTGGCAGCAACCTTGTCCCGGTTTGGCACAACGGCCACCACAGCAGCCTTTCTGCTCGTTGAGGCGGAGGACTTTAGCCACCTGTTTGGCATTGAGGTCTTTGCGGAACTTGTCGTAGTACTTGGACTTCAGATCGGACAGTTCCTTGATAGCAGCAAAACGTTGTTTGGCAAGTTTATCCAGCTCCTTGTCAGTCAAGCTGTTGATATCTTCCTGCTTGGCCGGTTTGAGTTTCTGCTGCACAGCATCCAACTTAGCAGCGTACTCGCGATAGGTGTTCGCGAAATTGTCTGCCTGTTTGTCGCTGAGATACAACTCTTTGATAAAATAGCGGATGTCCGTTTCGACGCGTTGTTCAGCACTTTGAGACTGGCCGGGGAACTCATTCGAACAATTTCTCTTGGGGTCTTGCGCACTCATGTTTGCGGCAAGAATGGCGCCGAGCGCCAATAACATTACTTTCTTCATATTACAAGTGATTTGGTAAGTACGGGATTGTACAAAGAAAAAGGAACAAAAACCGTGCCATAGATTCAGAAAGAGAGTGCGTTAAGAGAAAAGCAGGATTTTTAACAAAAAAGCAAAAAAGTGAGGAAAAAGTTTGTTTCTTTGAAATAAATTGATTATCTTTGCCGCGGTTTTTGCGCTCTTTCGCTCTATGGCATAAAAGTGGCATCAAAAAGTATATATACTATGTATATATAGTACGCGAGGCATTTTTAGCAATTTTGATAGTTTATCCTATGGGTATCCTATGGCTATCCTATGATTATCCTATGGTAACGTCTCGGTGATGTCTCGGTAATGTCTCGGTAATGTCTCGGTGATGTCTCGGTATGGTCGGCTGATTAACAGTTAAGAGATGGTCGGCAGATACGGCAGACGAGGGAAAGCGACAGCAGAAGGAGCATGAATAGCCAAATGAAGATAAGGCAGAAGTTAAAGCAGGGGAAAACACGGACAAAGAAAAAGTTAAGTTGAGGTAAGGTTCGAAGAAAGTAAAAGGGTAAAGTAAAAGTAAAGTAAGGGACGAGAATGATCGAAAAAAGCGAGTGGAGAGGAATGAGGTTAAAAACAGAGAATACAACTAATGTTTAACCATAAATACTAACTCAAAACAAAAGCTTATGAAAAAGTTTACAAAGTTTGGGCGTCTGGCAGCCATTGTGCTGGCAGCGACGCTGAGTGTAACGGTGTGGGCTGAACCACAAGTCCAGTTCAACAATGACGGTCAGATTGAGTCCGTTCAAGCCGAAATCGGCGATGTGCTCACCTATGAATTACCAACGACGGCGGATTTGGAATTCGATCATTGGGAGTCATATGACACCAACATTGCTCTGCCCGATGCAGACGGCGGATTGTCATTCATCGCTGCAGGGCAAACAGTCGGCAAAGTGTGCTTCACGAATGACTCAACTTACTCTTTCACGATTGTTGTTAGCAAGAAGAAAGTAGAGATTGGATTCTTGATGGAAGTGCACAGCATTCCGCTTGCTTGCGGCGAGTTTGAGTCTCCGCAAGCAAATATCAGTCCGGAAGGTTTGCCTATTCGTTACTATATTGATTACTCTGATTACAAGGATACTATAGCCATCGTTGATCCGCAGACCGGAGAAATAACTCCGCTCGACACGGGAACAACGGTTATCTTTGCAGCCTTTGACGGCAACGATGAATATGAGGCCGGTTCAGTGGCTTACATGCTTCATATCGAGGAACCTATATTCAGAGAGGGATCGCTTTCATTCGATATGGACACCGTCCATGCTATGTACAACGAACCTTTTGAGGGTCTTCAATTGGATAATCCGTACGATTTGGATATCATGTGGTCATCTCTCTACGATTCTATCGCTTCCGTCGATAGCCTTGGCAACATTACCATTAACGGCATCGGCGAGACCACTATCTATGCTACTACTCACGGCAATCAATGCTATGGGCAGGCACATGCTGAATATGTTTTGGTTGTAGATGAACCGTATATCGGTTTGCGCGTCTTCGGTATAGAAGTGACAAGAGCGAACGCAGATGAGATATGGGGTGACCAAGTGAAATATGATATAGAATCGCGCACGCTTACGTTCAATGAAGTACGTCTGAACATGCTACAATTGCCGGACGTAGAAGGTCCGATAATTGAGGACATGAACGAAGTCGGAGGTGTTCTGAACATAGTCATCAACGGCAAGTGCGAGTTCACCGAGACTCCGGCCGGAATATGGAGTTCTCTGGGCGTTAATATCACGGGCGATACGCTGATTATGTCGGGTAAAGCATCTCAAATACGGACCGACAAAGTGATTATTGACGGCGCATATGTAGAACTGAGTTGCAGCGGTGAGGAAGAGTGTATGCGCGCCGACTCGTTGGCAATCAAGAACAATGGTCATTTGATAGCAAGAGCAAATGACACTATCGGCACAGCGATCGTAGCCAACATATTGGACCTCGATTACGGCATCGGCATCATCAGCGAAGGTGTTGAGTTCTACAAAGACGAGGAGGATGTATTCAGTAACGGCGGATTCTATATTGACTCCGACCACAGCGAGCCGGCTAAGGAAGTGGAGATAGGCAAGGTGCAGATACCGTCTATGCTCTTTGTTCTCGGTCAGGAAGTGACCGAAGAGAATGCAAGCGATATTCTCGGTAACGGCAAGGTTTACTACGACTTCGAGACTGCCGTACTGACGCTCGATAACCTCCAGTTGGATTTGGCTACGTACGACGGCCATGCATCTCAATTCATCGAGTCGATGAACGAGATTGAAGGTCTGAAGATTGACGTGAAGGGTAAATGCGAAATCAGCAACGCTAATGAAGGCATCTTCAACGTAATGCGTATCACCATCACCGGTGACACCCTGATTCTTTCGGGTCGCGGTCAGCAGATTCATGCCGACGCACTCGTCATTGATGGCGCAGACGTTACGACTATCGCAGCAGACTCGTTGTACACCGTTTACACGAAAGAGCTTAGCCTCACCAACGGCGCTCACTTCTCAGTTAAGTGTACTTCGGAGGACGGTGCAGCTATGCATACCTATTACATGACTCTGGACGAGAACCTCGCTCTGCTCACTGAGGGTGTACAGTTCGTTCCGGTTGAGAACGATGACTTCGAGGCTCCTCACGGATTCTTCATCGACTCCGACCACAGCGCAGAAGCTAAGGAGATAGAGATAGGTGCCATTGAGATGCCATACATGATTCGCTTGTGCGGCGTTGAAGTGACCAAAGAGAATGCAGCAGACATCCTCGGCAACGGCAAGGCTGCTTATGACAGAGAGCATCACATTCTGACACTGACCGACCTGGTAATGGACTTCGCAGGCAGCGCACATATGGCCGAAGGAGGACTTGTACTGGAAGACGGAAACAACCAAGATATGGGTCCGCTGTTGGTTGTCATCAACGGTCGCTGCGAGTTCACCAATACTTATATGGGCTTCATGAGCGAAGTTGGTCTCAATTTCGGAACCGAGAAGAAGGGTGAGTTGTACCTGAGCGGCCAAATGATCCAGATAGGCGCTGAGGAGATCACGATAGACGGCGTAGATGTAACCGCTGTTGCATCGTTCGGAGAAAACACTCCGGCCGTATCCGCATGGCAAGGTCTGACCGTAACCGGTAATGGCCACTTGCTCGCCAAGACTACCAATACGGGTAACGTCAACGATACACTCGGCGGTATCGCCGCAGAGACTCAACTGCTGGAGATGGATGAGAATATCGCACTCCTCACCAAGGGAGTTCACTACTACCAAGATCCGGATCATGAGAGAAGCGGTTTCTTCACCGACGAAGCAAACTCTGTATTCGCACGCGAAGTTGAGATTGGCCCGATGCCTATCGTTGTTGCTGACGACGAAGTAACCACTATCGACTTCACACAAACTCAGCCTGACGGTAGCGAAGAAGTAGTTATCAGCCTGGGTGTTGAGGATAACTTCAACGAAGCAACGGGTCAACTGGAGATCTCGACAGTACTGACAGAAGACCAAGTTTCTGAAGCTCTGGAGAACCTCGTTCCAGGTTCCAGCGCATTCGCAGCTGCTCTGCCGGGTTCTATCACATTTGATATACCTGCAGGCAAGGGTGCCATTGACATCCAATGCGTAACTCTGCCGGGTTACACGCTGAACGTGAAGATAGAAGGTCAAGCAGCCATCTCGCTGACTCAGACGACCTTCGGTTGGGCACACGTAGAATATGACGTGGAAGTTCCGGTTCACGTAGTACTCTATCTGAATGCAGTAGTAGAGCCGACCTCCAAGCCGGCACGTGTAAGAGCAGAAGAGCCGCAGCCTGCACTCTGCATCCAGGCTATCAAGATCACTCCGGAGAATGCTAAAGAAGGCATCGAGCATATCGTTATCGACAACAGCAAGAACGGAAAGATGATCTTAGACGGTCAACTCTACATTGTTCGTGACGGCAAGATCTACAACGCACAAGGTGCACAAGTAAGATAAGCAGTTAACGAATTAACGGAAAAGTGGCATACGCGTTTGCGTATGTCATTTTTTTGTTGTAATTTTGCAGCGTTTTTGTACAACCGATGCAAGAGAAGACAGCCGAACAAATAGAAACAGAGAAGTTGCGGGCGCGCTTGACCAAGCGTTTTCACAAGGCGTGTGCAGACTATGGTTTGATAGCCGACGGCGACCATATACTCATTGGCTTGAGTGGTGGTAAAGACTCGTTGGCGTTGGTAGAATTGCTCGGACGCAGGGCACAGATATACAAGCCGCGGTTTCAGGTAACGGCGGTACATGTGCGCGTCAAAGAACGTGCTTACCAGACCGATTTGTCATATTTGGAGCAGTTTTGCGCAGAAGCAAAAGTACCTCTGCTGATTCGCGATGTAGAGATAGGAGAGCTGACGGCTGATGAATCTACGAGCAAAGGAGCACGAGAGACTAATCCCTGTTTTCTATGCTCGTGGTATAGGAGAAAAGCGCTTTTTCAGGTAGCGCAAGAACTGGGTTGCAACAAGATTGCCTTTGGTCATCATCGAGACGATGTGGCTCAAACACTGCTGATGAACCTGATTTATCAAGGCGCGATGGCAACAATCCCGCCGATGTTACCGATGGAGAAGATGCCTCTTTCGCTGATTCGTCCGCTCTATCTGATTGACGAAGCGGACATAGCGCGTTATGCAGAACTGCGCGAGTACCGGAAACAGCAGAAACTCTGTCCATTCGAGCATGTCAGTTCACGCGAAAAAGTAAAGGGACTATTGGAGGAGATTAAACGTCTGAATCCCGAAGCAATAGATTCTTTGTTCGGCGCGATGAGCAATATCAAAACAGACTACTTACCACTGATGAAAGAGTGAAGGAAAGATGACAGCATTATATACAATATTATTACTTTTGGCGTCAAACATCTTTATGACGCTGGCATGGTACGGCCACTTGAAGTTGCAAAATCTCGGTTTTTTCTCCAATGCCACACCACTGATTTTTGTTATTCTCATTTCGTGGGGGATAGCATTCTTTGAATATTGTCTGCAAGTGCCTGCCAACCGAATAGGTTTTGACGGCAACGGTGGGCCTTTCTCGTTGATGCAACTCAAAGTGATTCAGGAGGTTATCACACTATTGGTGTTTGTTGTATTCTCCGCTGTAGCATTCAATATGCCTTTGCGCTGGAACCACTTGGTAGCATGCCTGTTTCTAATAGGCGCCGTATATTTTGTTTTCGGATTTAAATAACTCACGCACTATGAATCCATTTATTCAATCACTTCGTTTGCGTACCTTGCCGCTCTCTATGTCCGGCATCATTCTCGGCACGGGTTTGGCTTGGAGAAGCAATACGCTGGCTATGGATTATTTCTCTTTTGCCATATTCGGGTTGGCCATTCTGACCACACTGAGTCTGCAGATATTGAGCAACTTATCCAACGAATTGGGCGATGCGCAAAAAGGCACAGACACCAACCAGCATGGTCGTGCAGCCTATGGACTGCAAGCCGGTACGCTCACTTTTGCGCAGATAAAAGGAATGATTGTGCTATTTATCGGTTTGTCGGTGTTGTTCGGTACCGCTTTGGTCTTTATGGCATTTTGGGCCTCACCGGCAATGACGAATGATCAATCGGCCGTCATCAATTCTATAGTCTTTTTAGGATTAGGATTGCTGGCCATCATCGGCGCGATGACTTATACGCTCGGCAAACACAGTTACGGCTATATGGGTTTGGGCGACCTGGGTGTTTTTCTGTTTTTCGGACTATTGAGCACGATGGGTTCGTATTATCTGCAGACGCAGACGATGACGACAGAAGTGGTTTGGGGTGCGATTGCATTGGGTTTGCCGATAGTAGGAGTGCTGAATCTGAATAACGTGCGCGATATGTGTAATGATCGCGCGCACGGGAAGCGCACGCTCGCGAGCATGATGGGAAAGAAAGGAGGAAAGATTTATCAGACATGCCTATTGGTTATATGTTTAGTTATTTTTGCTTGTTTGGGTCATCTTTGGACACTACTGATATTGCCGATTTGGGCATGGCATGTATATTACATCTTCACGCACGATGAAGGGCAGTTAGATGTTCAAATGCCCGTATTAATGTTCAGTACTCTCGTGCTTTCGGGTCTTGCGTGCCTATAAAAGACAGGAAAATGCACTTTTTTTGATTTTTTTTGCTTAAAAATTTGGTCATGTCAAAAAAAAGCAGTACTTTTGCACCCGCTTTCGAAAAAGAAGCACTAAGTGATCCTTCAAATATGCGGAAATAGCTCAGTTGGTAGAGCACGACCTTGCCAAGGTCGGGGTCGCGAGTTCGAGTCTCGTTTTCCGCTCACAAATGGAAAAGAGCAGGACCAAGTTCCTGCTTTTCTTTTCTAGATGAACCCTGACCGGGTTCGCAAGCCCAGATGGCGGAATTGGTAGACGCGTGCGTTTCAGGTGCGCATGCCGCGAGGTGTGCAGGTTCGAGTCCTGTTCTGGGCACGAGGACGTTCCGACGAGCGTCGTGCTCCTTAAATTATTGGGGTCCCTGACACAAACAGCGAAGTGTTTGCGGTGGGGAGAGAAGCAACCGCGGTGATCTTTTGTTGTATAGTGACAAACATTTTCACAAGCGAGTTGCGACAAAGCGCAGGTGGTGAAATTGGTATACACGCTACTTTGAGGGGGTAGTGGTCGCAAGATCGTGTGAGTTCGAGTCTCATCCTGCGCACAGCTTTATACGGAGGACCAAGGTCCTGCCGCAAAGTTAGGCATTTAGATGCCGAACACGTTAAGCCTCTGGCGATTGCATTAGAGGCGCTTTTTATGGGCACTATCGAATAGTAGTAAATGCTTAGCGTGTCGTTAATAATCCATAAAAATAGCGATTAGAATGGATTTGATTAAAGTTGCTGAGCAAGCATTTGCCGGCGAAAAGAAAGAATTCCCTGCATTCAAGGCAGGTGACCAGGTAACCATCGGTTACCGCATTAAAGAGGGTAACAAAGAGCGTGTTCAGGAGTTCCGCGGTGATGTAATCTGCATCCACGGTAGCGGAGACAAGAAGCGCTTCACCGTTCGCAAGATGAGTGGTAACGTAGGAGTTGAGCGTATCTTCCCTATGGACAGCCCGTTCATTGAGAGCATTACGGTGAATAAGTACGGTAAAGTACGTCGTTCTAAACTGTACTATCTGCGTGAGCGTACCGGAAAGAAAGCTCGTATCCAGGAGCGCCGCACAAAGTAAAAATTTACAATTTATCCCTGCACTCATCCGAGTGTGGGGATTTTTTTTGCACCCTCGACCCAAACATAATCGAGTCGAGACAAATACGGAGTCTTATCGAAGACAAATCGAGGCTCCATAAGTAAAAATCCCAACATTTTCCCAAGCATAAAATTTGCATTTTTGAAAAAAATGTATTATCTTTGCAGCGGATTTTGGAATGAGGTTAATAGTGTTTTATCGAAACGCGCCACCCTATTGGAGTTATCTCCATAAAGACAGAAAATGAGCCTTATACATCAGTATCATCAGTAGGGGCCGTTCCTTGGGCATATGTGCATATGGCTACGTACGCAGACTTTGGTAGTTACCTTCATGAATTGGGACATACCCTTGGCCTTATTCACGAGTACCAATGACCGGTTAGGGATGACTATATAGTTATACACACTGAAAATATAGAACCCGGCCAACAAACCCAGTTTATGAAAATTGGAAAGGCATATGGACCTTTTGATTTCAATTCCATAATGATGTATAGTAGTGATGCCTTTTCAAAAAACGGAAAACCTACAATGACAAAAAAGGATGGCAACACATGGACTGCGCAAAGAGACTCTTTGAGTAGCCAGGACATTATTAACATTCGAAAAATATACACTAAATAATTCAACCTTATGAAAACGAATAAAATCATATTAGGACTGATAACAATGATCAGTTTGACAGGATGTTGGCTGGGTGTAGATTATTTTGACATGCAACCTACATTTTACATTGTGAACCAAAGTAATGAAAGTGTATATCTTACATATACATTACAACAAAGCATTGCTGAGCAAGTTCACAATCTCAGGGATACCATTGAGATAAACGTAAATGACACAGCTATCATTGATCTATATGGAAAAATAGAATCTGACTATAGATGTAAGCCTAATCATGTATTATGCACAATGAAATTTACTACAAAATCAGGAACAACCATAAAAGAAATGAAGAAAATTAATAATGATGATTGGCAAGTTTTCCCAATAAAAGAGAAACCAGATAAGGCTGTTTGGTTATACATCTTCGTTAAATAATTCAATTCTATGAAAACGAAATTATATTTCATGACATTATTTGTCATTTGTGTATGTGGTTGTGATATGTACCTAGTACCGGACGATTTTCCGAAGGAGGAATTTTATTCCTACGCGCCATATCAACAGAATGAAGTCGTTCGTTTCATTAGTGCAGGAGATACCATGACATATGTCGTTTCAAATGTATCAGAGAACTATAATCGTGGTAGAAAAGATTGTGATTGTGGGAAAGAAAATGCCGATAAGGATGTTTGTTTCAGCAGTATTAACTCCAATGGGAATGATGGACTAAGGTTTTGCATAACTTGCATAGACAGAGCCATGTTTAGCGTTTATGTTCAATCTGAGTCAAAACCTTATAATGTCAATGCATCATATAGAATTGATTTTTTCGATGAAGACACATGGAGTAAATCATATGACAACTATAAGATCTTTAAGTACTTTGTGGACGAAATAATTCTGTCACAAGACGACAAGCCTACTGCCAAAATAAAGAAAGGAAAAGGTTTGCTTTGGTTCGTGGATGCGGAAGGCAGGACATGGACAGCGGAGTAGAATGAGATGACGTAGCAAAAAACGAAAAGTGGGTGGCTATGAGCCATCCGCTTTTGTTGTGATAGTGGCTTGAGAGTGGCTGATTGACCGCTGTATAGTCTAGGATTGACAGTTAGTTAAAAGCGAATAGCAAAAGGACGAATGGTCAGAGGGAAGATTTTTGTGTTGTCGCTGTGTCGCTCTTGTCGCTATTATGGAAAGGCTTCTTTTTCAGCGATTTACATATTAAAACAAGGTATAAAACAACGACAGAGCGACAAAGTGACAATCATTTTTGCACAAAGTCTTGTATATTCAAAAAAAATATAGTACTTTTGCAGTCGTTTTAAAAAAGAAGAAGTGTTTCAATTAGAGAGTGCATATAAACCAACCGGTGACCAGCCGCAAGCGATATCCTCGTTGGTGGACGGATTGCGTGCGGGTGCGCCGGCTCAAGTACTATTGGGTGTTACAGGTAGCGGTAAGACCTTCACCGTGGCCAATGTGATAGCCGAAGTAAACAGGCCGACGCTGATCATGAGCCACAACAAAACACTGGCAGCCCAATTGTACTCGGAGATGAAGGCGTTCTTCCCGCACAATGCCGTTGAGTATTTTGTCTCGTACTACGATTATTACCAGCCGGAAGCGTACATACCGAGCACGGACACCTATATAGATAAGGATCTGAGTATCAACGAAGAGATTGACAAGTTGCGTCTGTCTGCCCTGGCTGCTCTGCTGAGTGGCCGCAGGGATGTGATTATTGTCTCGTCGGTCAGTTGCATATACGGTTTGGGCAGCCCGCAGGACTTCTCTGCCAACACAATACACATAGAGCGCGGACAGACAATCAGCATGGACGCTCTGCTCAAACAACTGGTGGGAGCACAATATGTACGCAACGACGTAGAGTTGTCGCGCGGACGCTTTCGCGTGAAAGGCGACACGGTGGATATTGCCATTCCTTATGCGGATTACATCTTGCGCATAGAGTTCTTCGGCAATGAGATAGACAACATTCTCACCCTGCATCCTCTGACGATGCAGACGTTGGAGACCTTTGAACACTACAACCTAAGTCCGGCCACTATCTTCCTCACTTCGCCCGAACGAATAGCAGCCGCCAAGGAACAGATAAAAATCGATCTGGACAAGCAAATTGAGTATTTCATCGGCATAGGCGAAGAACTGTACGCCAAGCGCATAGAGGAGCGTGTCAAATATGATTTGGAGATGTTGGACGAGTTGGGTTACTGCTCGGGAGTGGAGAACTACAGCCGCTATTTCGATGGCCGCGAGGAAGGTACTCCACCCTATTGCCTGCTCGATTATTTCCCCAAAGACATGCTGCTTGTGGTGGATGAGAGCCACGTAACCGTTCCGCAGATTCGCGGTATGTACGGCGGTGACAAAGCGCGTAAGGACAACCTCATCTCATATGGTTTTCGCCTGCCCGCAGCGCGAGACAACCGCCCGCTGAAGTTCGATGAGTTTGAGTCCAAAATCGGACAAGCGATATACGTCTCGGCCACTCCGGATGAATATGAGTTGAACAAGAGTGAAGGAATAGTCATCGACCAACTCATTCGCCCCACCGGATTGCTGGATCCGGAGATAGACGTGCGACCCACTGAGAATCAGATTGATGACCTGATGGACGAGATACGTACGCGCATCCATCGAGACGAACGAGTGCTCGTCACCACACTCACCAAACGCATGGCAGAAGAGGTGGACGAGTATCTGCGTCGTTACGGAGTGCAATCGGCATATATACACTCGGACATAGACACTATTGAGCGCGTTAAGATCATGGAGAATCTGCGCAAAGGCGAGTACGATGTATTGGTGGGAGTCAACCTGTTGCGCGAGGGATTGGACTTGCCGGAAGTGAGCCTGGTGGCTATCTTCGATGCCGACAAGACGGGCTTCCTGCGCGACAAACGCTCGCTCACACAGACCGTAGGACGCGCGGCACGCCATGTGCACGGCAAGGCTATACTCTACGGCGACAAGATAACTCCCGCCATGCAAGCCACCATTGACGAGACCAACCGCCGACGCGCTATCCAGATGCGCTACAACGCAGAACACGGCATCACTCCGACGGCTATCAAAAAGGACATCAACACCTCGGCATTGGCCGGTTTGTATCAAGATCCGGAAGAGGAGAAACGCCGCGTTGAAGCAGCTATTCGCGAGAGTTGGAAGACGGCCGATTGGCAACGAATGGACACCAAATCGCTCAACAAAGCTATCGAAAACAAGCGTAAACAGATGTTGGCCGCAGCCAAGGCACTTGACTTTGATATGGCTGCCCGACTGCGCGATGAATGGCTTGAAATGACCAACCGACTGCAAGCTATGGATGCATAAAATGAAGAAAAAATGAATTAATAATTCATAAAAGTGATATACACTATTGTGTGTATCATTTTTTTTTAGTAATTTTGCAGGCGATTTTGTAATAGACCATTTTTCTTTTAAATCTATTATACTACAATGAAAGTACAAACTATCATGTCGCAACTTGCGGCAAAACATCCGGGCGAAGCAGAGTATCTGCAGGCCGTACAGGAAGTATTGGAGTCTATCGAAGAGGTGTATAACCAGCACCCAGAGTTTGAAGAAGCTAAAATCGTCGAGCGAATGGTAGAGCCCGACCGTATCTTTACGTTCCGCGTAACGTGGATAGACGACCAAGGCGAAGTGCAGACCAACCTTGGTTACCGTGTACAATTCAATTCGGCTATCGGCCCGTACAAGGGAGGCTTGCGTTTCCACCGTGCCGTTACGCCGTCTATGCTGAAGTTCTTGGGCTTTGAGCAGACATTCAAGAACGCGCTCACCACGCTGCCGATGGGCGGTGCTAAGGGTGGTTCGGACTTTGATCCGGTCGGCAAATCCGATGCCGAGATCATGCGTTTCTGCCAGGCCTTCATGCTGGAACTATGGCGTTGCATCGGTCCTGACCAGGACATACCTGCCGGCGACGTGGGTGTCGGCGGACGCGAAATAGGATTCCTAAACGGCATGTACCAGAAGCTCGCACGCGAATACCACACCGGCGTGCTCACCGGCAAAGGAATGACATGGGGAGGCTCCATCCTCCGTCCCGAAGCAACAGGTTTCGGCGCACTCTACTTCACGCAACATCTGCTGCACGAAGCAGGCAAAGATATCAAAGGTAAGACAGTTGCCATCTCCGGCTTCGGCAATGTGGCTTGGGGCGCAGCCACCAAGGCTGTTGAACTCGGCGCCAAAGTAGTGGCTATCTCCGGACCGGACGGCGTAGTAGCTATTCCTAAAGGTATCACCAAAGAGATGATCGATTACATGCTCGTTATGCGTGCATCGAACCGCAATAAAGTACAAGACATGGCTGACAAGTTCCCGAAGGATTGCCAATTCAGCGAAGGCAAGAAGGCATGGTCCGTGCCGTGCGACATTGCCCTGCCGTGCGCCTTCCAGAACGAGTTGAGCGAAGAGGATGCCAAGGAACTGAAGAAGAACGGCTGCTGGTGCTGCTGCGAGGTAAGTAATATGGGCTGCCAACCGGGAGCTATTCACTATTTCCAAAGCAACAAGGTGCTCTTTGCGCCGGGCAAGGCAGTCAACGCAGGAGGCGTAGCCACTTCCGGCCTCGAGATGACTCAGAACGCAGAGCACCTCAGCTGGAAAGCTGCAGAAGTGGACGATCGCCTGCATCATATCATGGAGTCCATCCACGAGCAATGTGTTCGCTTTGGACGCCAACCGGATGGCCATATCGACTACGTCAAGGGCGCCAACATCGCCGGCTTTATGAAGGTTGCTACTGCGATGCTTGAGCAGGGCATCATTTGATGCAGCTGCTCAAGGTTTTAAGCTTTTGAGCAAGGAATCATTTGATGCATTGTTCAAGGTAATTTTGTTACCGAACAAGGAATCATATAACTAGTTGTCTAGTCATCTAGTCGTCTGGTAAAATAGAAAAAATATGTACACCGATTTTCAAAAACACCTGCAGTCTGCCTTGCAAGAAATCAAGGACGCAGGCCTATATAAGAATGAACGCGTGATTATCACTCCTCAGTCCTCCGGTATCCAAGTGGCCGGAGGCAAGGATGTGATCAATTTCTGCGCCAACAACTATCTTGGACTCGCCGACAATCCCGAATTGATTCAGGCAGCCAAGGATCGAATGGATGCCCGCGGTTATGGCATGGCCTCGGTGCGCTTCATTTGCGGTACGCAAGATACGCACAAGGAGTTGGAACGTGTTATCTCTGATTTCTTCGGCACCGAAGACACTATCCTCTACGCTGCATGCTTCGATGCTAACGGCGGTTTGTTCGAACCGTTGCTGACCGACGAGGATGCCATCATCTCCGATGCACTCAACCATGCCTCCATCATCGATGGTGTGCGCTTGTGCAAGGCTGTGCGCTATCGTTATGCTAACGGCGACATGGCTGACCTCGAGGAAAAACTGAAAGCCGCACAGGCACAGCGTTTCCGTATCATCGCTACTGACGGTGTCTTCTCGATGGACGGCAATGTGTGCCCGCTGGATAAGATATATGAGTTGGCTCGCAAGTACAATGCCCTCGTCATGGTGGATGAGTCGCACTCGGCCGGCGTGGTAGGAAAGACCGGACACGGCGTGACCGAACTGTACAACCTGCGAGGCAAGGTAGAGATCATCACCGGTACGCTCGGCAAGGCCTTCGGCGGTTCGGTCGGAGGATTCACCACCGGCAAGAAAGAGATCATCGACATGCTTCGTCAACGCAGCCGTCCTTATCTCTTCTCCAACTCTATCCCGCCGATGATTGCTGCAGCCGGTATCAAAACCTTTGAGATCCTCACCCGCAGCAACGAACTGCAAGACCGCTTGCATGAGAATACTGCCTATTTCGTAGAGAAGATGAAGGCTGCCGGATTTGACATCAAACCCACCCAGTCTGCTATCTGTGCCGTTATGCTCTACGACGCGCGCCTCAGCCAGGAGTTCGCTGCCGCATTGCAGGAAGAAGGCATCTACGTCACCGGCTTCTACTATCCCGTCGTACCGAAAGGTCAGGCCCGCATTCGCGTACAGGTGAGCGCTGCGCACACACGCGAACAACTGGATAAATGTATCGCTGCCTTCACCAAAGTTGGCAAAAAACTCGCAGTACTGAAATGAAAGCTCTTGTCAAAAGATACGCTAAACCCGGCATCTGGATGGAAGATGTACCGATGCCGGAAGTCGGAGTCAACGACGTACTTATCAAGGTCAAAAAGGCCGCCATTTGCGGCACCGACCTCCATATGTACAAGTGGGACGCATGGTCGCAAGCCCATTGCCGACCGCCGTACACCATGGGGCATGAGTTCGTCGGCGAAGTGGCAGAAATAGGACCGGGCGTGCGCAATATCAAGGTTGGCGAACGCGTCACGGCCGAAGGACATATCGTCTGCGGACATTGCCGTAACTGCCGCCGAGGCATGGGACATGTGTGCGAGAATACTATCTCTGTCGGCATCATGGGCAAGGATGGCTGTTTCGCTGAATACGTGACCATTCCGGAGTCCAATGTGGTCAAACTGCACCCGTCTATTCCCGACGATTTTGCAGCCATCATGGATCCGTTCGGCAACGCTACGCACACCGCTCTCGCCTTCCCGCTCTTAGGAGAAGATGTTCTCATTACCGGAGCAGGACTCATCGGCACGATGGCCGCAGGTATTTGCCGTTACGCCGGCGCCAAACATATCGTCGTTACCGACATCAACCCGCTACGACTCGAGATTGCCAAGAAGATGGGCGCCACGCTCACCGTCGATGGCAGCAAAGGCGAAACGGTGGAGGGCGCAATGAAAACGCTCGGTATCAAGGGATTCGATGTGGGACTGGAGATGTCCGGAGCACCCGCTGCCTTCAACGATATGATCGAGCACATGTACAAGGGTGCCAATATCGCGCAACTCGGCATCCTGCCGTCCGAGACACAGGTCAACTGGTCTGACGTCATCTTCAATGCCCTCACTATCAAGGGTATCACCGGACGCCGCATGTGGGAGACTTGGTATCAGATGGAGCAGATGTTGCTCGGAGGACTCGACCTCTCGCCCGTCATCACACACCGCTTCCACTTCGATGACTTCCAAAAAGGATTCGATATCATGGTCAGCGGTCAATGCGGCAAAGTGTTATTGGAATGGTAAGGCATAGAATGGCGAACCACCAAGTGTGTTAGCCATCCGTGGCCTGATCGAGATCGTATCGGGGTTATATCGGGTGAGTTCGCTGTTGATTACGAAAGCGACCTAGGTGATTCCTAGGTGATACCTAGGTTATACCTAGGTTATTTAGCGACTCTTAAGCCACTCTTGAGCCACTACAAAACGAACGGAACAAGCATCTTGGCACTATTTTTGTGGCTAAGATAACAAACAAAGAAGATAATACAAACAACAAACAAAGGAGTTATTAATAAACAATTATTATTAACAACAAATTACAGTAAGTTATGAAAAAGATTTTACTTAGCGCATTGCTGCTTGTAGGCGGCATCGCTATGTGCTCAGCGTTAACCCGAGAGGGATTGACTGAGTACAAGTTGGACAATGGTCTCACAGTTATGCTGTGGGAAGATCACAACGAACCGGATGTAGCCGGATACGTTGTTGTGCGCGCTGGCGCCATTGACGAACCGGCTGATTATACCGGTTTGGCGCATTACTTGGAGCATATGCTCTTCAAGGGTACTCAGAAGATTGGTGCTTTGAGTTGGGAAGCAGAAAAACCCATCTACGATTCTATTATCGCTCTGTACGATCAGTACTGCGCTGCTACGGATGCTAAGGTACGCGAACAATTGGCTACACAAATCAACGAAGCTTCTATTCGCCAGTCTAAGGTGTCTTCGCTCGAAGACTTCTTCGTTCTGCACGATCTCATCGGTGCTACAGGACTCAACGCAGGTACTTCGTACGACCAAACTATTTACTACAGCAACTTCCCTGCTGCTGAGATGTATCGCTGGCTGAACATTTCTTCCGAGCGACTCATCAACCCGGTTTTCCGTACTTTCCAAGCTGAGTTGGAGAACGTGTTCGAGGAGTACAATATGTACGCCAATGACCTCTCTTCGCAGGTTGAGAAACAGATTCGTACTGATATCTTCAAAGGCTGCCCGTACGAGCGCGACATTATCGGTCTGCCGGAGCACCTCAAGAACCCGAGCCTCAGCAAACTGATCAAGTTCTTCGAGACCTGGTATGTGCCTAACAATATGACACTTGTCCTGGTCGGTGACTTCGATACCGAGAAGGCTAAACCGATGATCCAGGAGACTTTCTCTCGCCTGCAGGCAAAAACTCTGCCGGAGCGTCCTTCTTATCCGGAAGTATCGTTCGCAGGCAATCCGTCCAAGCACTACAACCTCGGCTACAACCCGCAGGTTTGCTGGATCTACAATGGTGTTAAGGCCGGCGACCCGGATGAGGATGCCCTGCGCTTTGTCTGCAACTTGCTCTCTAACGGACAAATCGGTCTGCTCGACAAACTCAACATCAAAGGTGACGTTTCATCTGTGTACGCTTACAGCGATGCACGCCGTATCACCGGACGTATCATGATTGAGGCTATTCCTTACTACGATGCCAACCAGCAGATGTTCGAGTCGGACAAGGCTACCAAGGCTATCGTCATGAAGGAAATCGAGAAAATCAAAAACGGAGATATTGACGATGCACTCATTGCTAACGTAAAGCGAATGTATGCACAAAGTTCTAAGACCCAAGAGGAGTCTGCTAATGCAAAACTGAATGCATTGATTTATGCCGCTATCTATGGCAAACCGACCGATTATTACATCAACCGTTCTGAGCGCATCCAGAATCTCACCAAAGAGGAAATCGTACGTGTGGCTAAGAAATATTTCGACGCTCCTTGCATGACCCTCTCATTTGATGAGAATTCTAAGTCAATGAAAGCTAATACACTGCCGAAACCGAATATCAAACCGGTTGAGCCTTCACGCGCTGAGACCGAGTACGCTAAGGCTTTCAAGCAGTTACCTCATGAGGAAATCAAACGCACTTTCAATGACTTCAACGATGTTGAAATCAGCAATATTGGTGACAACGTCAAACTGCGCTATACCAAGAATGACAAGAACGACATCTTTACTCTCACCCTCCGTTACGGTATCGGTGAGCACGAGATGCCTCTGCTGCCGTTTGCCGCTGCTCTGATGAACAACGCCGGTATTATGGGTAACCCGGCTACCGAAGGTAAGGACTTCAAGCAGATGATGGCGGAGGTTGGAGCAAGCGTATATTATGGATGCGATGACTCCTATTTCTATATTGGAATATCAGGCGAAGACGGCAACATGAACAAAATCATGAACCTCGTTAATCGCCAGATGTTGATGCCATACCTGGAGCAGAAACAGTTGGACGCAGTTAAAGGTAGTATCTTCTACAGCCGTCTCAGCCGCCAGAAACGTCCGACAGTGCAGAAGAATGCTTTACTGCAATATGCTCTCTACGGCAAGAACTCTGACTACTTGGACGAAGTTCCGTTTGCTGACATTTGGGGTCTCGGTCTGCCGAAGGTTCAATCGCTGCTCGCTGAGGCGCGTTCCTATGCGCTCGATGTCTCCTACTGCGGTTCGCTGCCGAAAGACAAACTCATCGCTGAACTGCCTTTGACCGAAGGTATGAAATCGGCTAAACCGCTGTACGTTAAGGATATGCAGAAATATGACAAGCCGACCGTTCTGTTCCTCCCGAATAGCAACGCACAACAGGCTGATATCTATTTCTACATCAACGGACGTCCGTATGACATCGCTTCGGATGTTCAGTCTGGTGCATTCAACCTCTATTTGTCCGGCGGATTCGCAGGCATCATCATGTACGAGATTCGTGAGAAACGCTCTATGGCTTATACCGCTTATGGTGTTGATAGAAAACCACAGTTGCCGGGTAAGGATTGCTTCTTCTATGGCTATGTAGGAACTCAGTCGGATAAAGTAACCGATGCTATTAGCACATACATGGACATTTTGACCAACATGCCGAAAGACTCCGTAAACTTAGAAGGTATACGTGCGCAGATAAAACAATCTTACCAGACCGCTAAACCATCTATGCGCGAAAAGGCAGAAGCTTATGAATTTTGGCAACGCGTCGGCTACAAAGAGGATCCGGCCAAGGCTAACGCAGCTACTGTTGACGCAGTTAAGTTCGCTGATATCGAGAAGTTCTATGAGGACAATATCAAGGGCAAACCGGTTACAATCATCCTCACAGGTGACCCGAAGAAGATTGACCTGAAGGCTATCGAGAAGAAGTGCGGTTGCAAGGTAACCAAGATTTCGAATGCTAAGCTCTTCAACTCTACTCAAGAGCTCTTCGACGCTATCATGTAATACTATGGTAGCTAACGAAAACATAAATACAACTCATCGTTCGGGGTTTGTCAACATTGTTGGCAACCCCAACGTGGGTAAATCTACTCTGATGAATGCGCTGGTGGGAGAGCGCCTTTCGATTATTACGTCCAAGGCACAAACCACTCGTCACCGCATTCTCGGCATAGTTAATGGCGAGGACTTCCAGATGGTCTATTCGGACACTCCGGGAGTTCTCTCCCCTAACTATCGCCTACAGGAAAAGATGCTCGAGTTCTCACGATCAGCTCTCGTTGATGCCGACGTCCTCCTCTATGTCACTGAACCACAGGACACCATCGACCGCAATCCCGATTTTATCGAGAAAGTAAAAAAGATGGCTGCGTCGGGAACCAAAGTTTTCCTCATTATCAACAAGATAGATCTGACTACTCAAGAGACTTTGGAGTCATTAGTCGCTTTCTGGCAGAACCAACTCCCCGAAGCAGAGATCTTCCCCATCTCGGCGCAAGAACGATTTGGTGTCGCACAACTCTTTGACGCCATCAAGGCAGCATTGCCTGTTGGACCTCCTTTCTTCCCAAAAGATCAGTTGACAGACAAACCCGCACGATTCTTCGTCAACGAGATTATCCGTGAGAAGATATTGCTCAATTATGACAAAGAGATTCCTTATTCCGTAGAGGTGGAAGTGGAATCGTTTATAGAAGAAGAGAACCTGATTCGTATATCAGCCGTCATCTTCTGCGAGAGAGACTCACAAAAGGGTATCCTTATCGGCAAAGCCGGCTCCGCACTCAAACGCGTGGGTGCCATGGCACGAAAAGAAATCGAAGAGTTCTTCCAAAAGCAGGTCTTCCTGCAACTCTTCGTCAAGGTGGACAAGGACTGGCGTTCCAATACCGGCCGTCTCCGCCATTACGGCTACGACCTAACGTAAAACTAAGATTTTGAGAATCAAAACAGAGTCAGATCAGCCCCCGATATAGTAGGCTTGCAGCGACGCTTGCCGTCCGAACTCTTGAGAGGCGCATTCTTTTCCTGAGTATTCTGAGCAATCGGAGTACTCTGTTTTTTTGAGTTACTACGCCCTCCTAAATATGGTGAGATAATATCTTTTGTCTGCTGGTCTGTCCATTTGCATTTATCTATTATCCATTCCAGATAACTGCGGTCTATGCGAAGCATGGACTCGATGCTCTCGCCCTTATGTCCGCCTTGATTCAGATAATAGTAATTACCTCTCTTAACTAACCATCGGTCGTAAGAAATAAAACCGAAATCGTCGCGTTGCGCCCACTGCCAGCCGTTAGCTGCCACTTGCGCCTTAAACACTTCGATGGTTGCAAGCACATCGTCAAACGAATTATGAGCGCCTTCAAACGGATGACCATAATAACGCGTATATGTGGCTGTTAGATTGCAGTGGTAGCGCTCGCCAGTCGCAGGATCCACTTGGCCCTCCATCTTCTGTCGCTCCAGCAACAATGCATCATACCACGTGCGACCCTCGAACGGAAATGTCTTGCCTATACGTTTCAGGTTGTAATACAAGATAGGAGCGTCGTATCCGTTGCCGTTATATGACAACATTTCACAGCCTTCTGTGAAGGCGAGCAACTCTTCGTAAATACTTCTGAGACTCACTCCGTTCTCCTGCAAAAACGACTTGCTTATATGATGAACAGCCTCAGCCTCTGCTGGTATAACAAACTCACCCTCCGGCAGTATGTACCAGTCTCGGCTATCTATCTGCTCCCAACTATCCGTGTCCACTTTCACCAACGACAGTTGTATTATATGGTCTTTCTGAACATCCAGACCTGTGGTCTCTGTGTCAAAACAAACGAGTTTCATAAGTCTCTTTATCAACAATTTGAAATTTCCATTCTCTTATTCTCCCCTCTCCGAGGAGGGGTTTGGGGAGGTTATTCCACGTACACCACCAGTCCCTTCAGGTACTCGCCTTCAGGATGATAAATATTGATGGGGTGATCTTGTGGTTGATGCAATTGGTGTAGTATGCGCACTTTTCTTCCTACCTGCGCGGCCGCACTGAACACAGCCAGACGGAATGCCTCTTTGTCCACGGCCTGCGAACAAGAGAAGGTGAACAATATGCCGCCCGGACGAATCATCTCTATCGCCTTCGCGTTGATTCGCTGATATCCGCGTAGAGCATTCTTGATCGCATCTCTGTGCTTGGCAAAAGCCGGCGGATCCAAGATGATCAAGTCAAACTGCCGTCCCGCCGCACGTTGTTCGCTCAGATAATCAAAAGCATCGGCAGTAACTGCTGTGTGGTTCTTGGCCTTAGGAAAATTGTGCTCCACATTTGCATTCACCAGGTCTATCGCCTTCTGACTCACATCCACCGAGTCAACGCTCTTCGCTCCGCCGCGTAACGCGTAGAGAGAAAATCCACCGGTGTAGCAAAACATATTCAGCACATCTTTGCCTGCAGCATAACGTTCTACCAGTGCGCGATTCTCACGCTGGTCGATAAAGAATCCGGTCTTCTGGCCTCTCAGCCAATCGATGCGAAATGCCAAACCGTTCTCCTTGGACCAGAACTCATCCCCTTCGCCATTCGCCCTTTCGCCATTCGCCATTATAATGTACCCCACTTTCTCGCCCTCTATTGCAGCCTTGAATGGCAACGTATCGTCACTCTTGTAATACACATTCTTCACCTGAGGCACTTCCTTAGCTACGGCCTTGGCTATCTCTGCTCGACAACAATGGATTCCCACAGAATGAGCCTGAATAACTGCTGTATCTGCATAGACATCAATTATCAATCCCGGCACAAAATCTCCCTCACCGTGTATCAGGCGAAATGTATTATTGTCCGGACGAATCAGCCCGAGTGTCTCGCGCACACGATAAGCAGCACGAATACGTTGCGCCCAATAGTCTGCCGGCAACTCCGATACGCCAAACTCCAATATGCGTACGGCTATTGAGCCTATTTGCCAATGACCAACGCCCAATACCTCGTTGCTGCTCGACTGCACACACACTATCTCACCCTCTTCGGGTTCTGCGGCCTTGTGCGACGCGTCCAGCACAACGCGCGCTATCGCACCCGAGAACACCCACGGGTGAAAACGCTTGAGCGATTCCTCTTTATGCGGTTTTAATATAATAGTAGTCATCTAATTATCAATTATCAAAATTTGACTTTGTCAAATAATCGTGCCTTTAGGGCTAAGAATTATCAATTGTCAATTATCAACTATTCTACTCCGTTAGTCAAGTCATGATATGCGTGCAACGAGAGATTGTCACTCACATATTTGAGACTATGTACATGCTTGAATCCAAGCGCTGCAATGAATGCCAACTCCATGTCAAACACACAATCCTTGTAGTCCGACTGCAGCACAAAGTCGCAGTTCGTATAGCACACCGCCTCCTTCAACTTTCCACTTTCCACATTACACATTACACCTTCCACATTACACATTACACCTTCAACCTTCAACTCCGGCTCCGGATATTTCACATTCGGATGGTTCAGACGCACTTCCGTCACTTCGGCCCACGTTCCGATATCGAAGTTGGCACTTCCTGCATAACCGATATTCAGCACTTCTGCTTCTCTGTCCAGACCTTGCAGCGCACGGATCACATTGATTGCTCCGACACCGGTGAGTATCACCTCTGCTCCTTCCCACTGAAGGCCTAACGCCTCGCAGGCTTTTTCCAGGAGCGAACGCTCACCTTCTTCTGCCATTAGAATGTACTTTTTCATATACTTCACATTTTGGCTGCAAAGATACTGCTTTTTTTTCATATACGCAAATCCACAATCCCAATTCCTTCATTCTTTAACTCTTTAATTTGCCTAATTCTGCCTATCCCGGCCTAAACCCACCAGTTACCCAGCAATCATAATTTTCCCTAATTTTTGATAATTTTAGACAAATAAAATAAATAATATTGCCGAATATCGATAATTTTTGACTTATAGAGGATACCCTCTATGGGAATGACAGTTTTCCTTGATTTGAGACCATTTCTGACTAATAATCTCCAAACCTAACCCCTCCCCGCAATACGACAAAAATATCTCGAATGTTAAATATTTGCATATCTTTCATAAATTAACTTGCATATATCCGAAAAAAGTATTACCTTTGCACCCGCAAAGGTTTTTATACCTCTCGTCGCTTACCGACGCTAAACAGTAAGGACATATTAATTATTAATTAGCGTTTGCTATTTGTCTATTTACAGTGAAATGTAGGAAGTTTCAACGAAGAAAATGACAAGTTGTGAACGTCCACTGCTATGTGGGCGTAACTTGCTTTCTTCATGGCCTTTTCCTACAGCCACACTGTGAGCAAATTATAGCCCACATTTTTTGTGCTGTTCGGTATAGGTCTAAATAGAAGAAAATGGCACGCTTTAACAAGCGCTACTTAGAATGACAGAGCAAGAGTACTTGCAGCAGATTCATGAATTGGAGAAGCAGATTGAGCGACTCCAAACGGAAATCAAGAAGAACAGCGAGACGCAATATGGTTTGCGTTGGATGGATGTGCCCGAAGCATTTGAGGCGGAAGCCGAGAATGCTATTCCCACATTGGAAGAGGTTCCTGATAAAGCTATCTCGAATGATGATGGCAAGCCCACACATATTCTGATTGAGGGTGATAATTTTCACGCCCTCACATGTCTCAACTATACCCATAAGGGTACAATAGATGTCATCTATATCGATCCGCCGTACAACACCGGTTCGGATGGTTTTGTGTATAAGGATAAGCGTGTACTCGACAAATTCCCCGATGGTACAACAGTTCCCACAGATCACCCTTTGCGGCATAGTTATTGGCTTTCATTCATGCACAAACGACTTGAACTTGCCAAGAACTTACTTGCGGAAGATGGCTTTATAGCAATATCTATAGATGACAACGAATATGCTAATCTAAAATTACTATGCGATAAGGTGTTTGGAGAATCCAATTATTTGGCGACTTTCCATATTCAGGTAAGATACTCGGATAAGAGTATAAACGAAGAAAAGGATTTTAAACCTTTAATGGAGTATATCCTATTTTATAGGAAATCAAACAAGTTTATTCCAAAAAGAGAAGTGGAGGATTATGGATTAGAGAAATTCTGCTTCAACATAACGGAATGCGGAGAGGGTACTAGGATACAAATTGATGGTATAGACGTAATTGTATTTAAACCTGATGAATGGAAATTATCTAAAGTTGACGGACACATAGATGGTTTAAAGGAGACTTGGATTACTGGTAGTATATATTCTACTATGAGTTACGGAAAAGTATTTCAGAAAGTGATTGAACCGCGTGTTAGCTTAGATGGGTTAGGTTGTTTATATAAAGTGTTAGGACGCGGCGATGATGGTTTGGGGTATAGATACTACACTGGTCCAGCTAAGGCAACAGCAACCAAAGGTAAGATGTTTAGCGGTATACCTCTTGAAAAACGTGAAACTTTCACGTCTGGCATAAATCCCAAGAGGTTTTTGCCAATTATCACGTCTTATGATTTTTCCCCCGAGTTTGGCAATATTAGAACAGAAGGAGGTATACCATTCAACGGAGGAAAGAAACCTGTTAAGATGCTGAAACAGATTATTGATTATCAGCAGAAAAAGGACGCAAAAGTTCTTGACTTCTTTGCGGGTTCAGGAAGTACGTTAGAGGCTGTTTTAAGATTAAACGAAGACGATAAGGGGAAACGTCAATTTATTATAATAACAAATAATGAGGGAAATATTTGCGATGAAAAAACATATCCACGCTGCATTAATGTCATAAATGGTTTCAACCACTACAAAGGTCTCGGCAACTCCATGAAATACTACAGAACAGCGTTTGTTGGCGAGCATAAGATAACCAACATTACCGACGCGGACAAAGTAGCTCTGACGCAGAAAGCCGGTTGTCTATTGGCTTTGGGAGAAAACAACTTAGAGGAGATAAAGACTGCCAACTCGTATCAGATTTTCCAACTCCGAAAGGGCGACAAACCAACGAATGATTTTGGTTATACTGCGGTTTATTTCTCCGGCAACCTCCTGCAATTTGCGGACTTCCGCCGAGAGATAGAGCAGATACAGGCGGCTAACCCGTTAACGCGCATCGCGATTTATGTCTTTACATGGGGCGATCCTTCTGTTTTTGAGAATGAGTTTGATGACCTTTCGGGTATTACCATCAAACCAATTCCGCAACCGATTTTAGAGATTTATCAGAACATCCACCAACTATAATACGTTATGGCTCAATTTAATATGCTTGCGTTTCAGCAAAACGCAGTAGAAGAATTAACGGCACAATTCAAGGCTATTTGGTACGCGAACAATGACTTCAAGCACGAGATTGTGTTTAAGTCTCCGACCGGAAGCGGCAAGACCTTTATGGTGTCTAATTTCATCAACGGCTTGCACACACAGCCCGATTGGAATGAGGATGTAGCGTTTGTGTGGATTACGTTCTCGGACGATTTGGCGATGCAGAGCAAGGAGAAGTTCTTTGAGTATTTCCACCCGAATATCGGCAACCGGTTACTGACCGTACAGGACTTCAACCAAGGTGTGCTCAAACGGAATGACATCTTGTTCTTGAACTGGCAGAAACTATCGACCGAGAAAGCCGACAAACGTGTTCTTCGTCGTCCGGGAGATGAGCGCTTATACAAAGAATCCGGTTTCTATTTCGAAGATATAGTGGAACGCACGCACGCGGAAGGACGGCAGATAGTGATGATTATTGACGAGAGCCACAAGAACGTGACCGACTTGGCGATCAAGACCGTTATTGATCCGTTGAACCCGAAGATTATTCTCAAAGTGTCGGCTACTCCGACTTCCGAACCTTCAATCAGCGATGTACGACGTAACCGCGCAGGATTTGTAGAGGTGGAGCGGCAAGACGTGGTGGCAGCGGGCTTGATCAAAGAAGAAATCATCTCGCAGACCGAGGAAGATCTGAATGTGTTTGAGAATATCGACCACGATTATCTGCTTTTGGATTTGGCGATGGAGAAACGCGCGGAACTGAAAGCCGAATGGGAACGTGTAGGAAAAGACATCAATCCTTTGGTTTTGATTCAGTTGCCGGACGATGACAAGAAAACCAAAGACTTAGGCGTCAAACGCAAAGAGGAGATTGTGACCGATTATCTGCTCAAGAAAGGTGTTCCGGCAAATCACATCGCCAAATGGTTTGATAACAAGAAAGAGAACATCGAGTTTATCTCCGATGGAAATAATCCGGTGGAATATATGCTCTTCAAATACGCTGCAGGAACAGGTTGGGATTGTCCGCGCGCACATATCTTGGTCATGTACCGCGAAGTCAAGTCCGATACCTTCCGCACGCAGACACTCGGACGTATTCTCCGCATGGCGGTTCC
>JAILDU010000095.1 GCA_024689005.1 Paludibacteraceae bacterium | reverse complement strand
CGTTGATAGCATCGTAGATGATGGAGTAGATACGTATATCCACTTCCTCGGTCTCGGCCATCTTACGCGCAGTGCCGGTAGGACGCACATTGAAGCCGACAATCATGGCATCGGAAGCTGCAGCCAGCATGACATCCGAGTCGCTGATGGCACCAACAGCACCGTGGATAACATTGACCTGTATATTCTCTGTGGAGAGTTTGATAAGCGAGTCCTTGATAGCCTCCACTGAACCATCCACATCGGCCTTGACTATCACATTCAGTTCCTTGAAGTCTCCAATAGCCATTCGGCGACCGATTTCCTCCAGACCGATATGCTTCTTAGTGCGGATAGATTGTTCGCGTTGCAATTGTTCACGCTTGGTAGCTATATCACGTGCCTCCTGTTCGGTCGGCAGTACGTTGAATTCGTCACCGGCCTGAGGAGCGCCGTTAAGACCGAGGATAGAACATGGTTCACCCGGATGTACCTCTGTGATCTTCTGACCACGCTCATTGAACATAGCCTTGATACGGCCGTGGAAAGTACCGGCAAGCACTATATCACCCATGTGGAGAGTACCATCCTGAACGAGCAGAGTAGCCACGTAGCCGCGTCCCTTGTCGAGAGAAGACTCGATGACCGAACCTTTCGCACGGCGTTTCGGATTAGCCTTGAGTTCGAGCAACTCAGCCTCGAGCAGCACTTTCTCCAGCAATTCGTAAACGCCCGTACCTTTCTTAGCCGAAATCTCCTGGCATTGGTACTTACCTCCCCAATCCTCAACGAGTATATTCATGTTGGAGAGTTGCTCACGTATCTTGTCCGGATTGGCACCCGGTTTATCTACCTTGTTGATAGCGAATATCATCGGCACACCCGCAGCTTGGGCGTGGTTGATTGCCTCGACGGTCTGCGGCATCACGGCATCATCGGCAGCGATGATGATGATAGCTATATCCGTTACTTTCGCACCGCGGGCACGCATGGCGGTGAAGGCCGCGTGACCCGGCGTATCCAGGAACGTGATGTGCTGACCGTTCTTCAGTTTGACGTTGTATGCACCGATGTGCTGAGTAATACCTCCGGCCTCACCGGCAATCACATTCGCATTACGGATATGGTCGAGCAACGATGTCTTACCATGATCGACGTGTCCCATGACGGTGATAATCGGGCAGCGCGGTTGCAAATCTGCATCATCAACCACCTCATCGGCATTGATCTCTTCTGCCACGTGGGCTGCCACATATTCGGTCTGGAAGCCGAACTCCTCAGCAACGAGGTTGATGGTCTCGGCATCGAGACGCTGGTTGATAGACACGAACAGGCCGAGCGACATACATGTACCGATAATCTTATTGACCGGCACATTCATCATGTTTGCCAAGTCGTTGGCGGTCACGAACTCGGTCAGTTTGAGCACTTTGGATTGCTCCTGTGCCTCCATTACCTCGAGTTCATGTTTCTCGCGTTCCTGCTCACGGCGTTCGCGTTTATACTTAGATGTATTACTCTTACCCTTAGGTTGCTGCAGACGATTGAGCGTCTCTTTCAGAGCCTTTTCTACCTCTTCCTGAGTAGCCTCACGCGGTTGGATCTTCTTGCCCTTGTTGCCCTTGCCGGACTGATTGCGTTTGTCGTTCGGGTCCACCTTAGCGGCACCTTTGATACGCTCGCGCTTACGCTTCTCGGCTGCGGCCTGCTGCTGAGCCTGCAATGCCTGCTGACGTTCCTCACGCTCTTTGCGTTTCTGCTCTTTGGTCTTCTTAGCCGGACGAGTGGAAGTATCTATAGAGTCGAGGTCGATTTTGCCCACTACCTTGGGAGCATGTTTCAGTTCGGGTTTGCCGAGAGTGAATATTTCTTTCTTCTTAGAAGCATGTTGGAATTCTTCCTCCTGTTTGATGGCAGCTTTTTCTCTCTCTGCTTTTTCCTTAGCAGCTTTTTCTGCTGCGAGTTTTGCTGCAGCAGCGGCCTCAGCCTCAGCTTTGGCTTTAGCCTCAGCTTCAGCGGCTCTACGAGCTTCCTCAGCAGCCTTGCGTGCTTCTTCAGCCTTAGCTTTCTCTGCTTCTTCAGCAGCCTTCTTGGCGGCCTCTTCGGCAGCTTTCTTCTCCGCATCGAGGTCGATCTTGCCCACTACTTTCGGTTGAGGAACAGTGGTCTCGATATGCTTCGGTTCTTTCTGCTCGACGCTGACGGTAGGAGCTGCAATGCGCTCTTGGCGCTCAGCAGCCTGGCGATCAGCTTCCAGTTTGGTAGCCATATCCTTGTTGAACTCCTTGGCGAGCAACAGATAGAGATCATCGTCTATACGGACATTGGGATCAGCATCCAACGGATGACCGTGTTTCTCGCAAAAGGCTGTCAACGTGGACATTCCTATATTCAGTTCTTTACAAGCTTTGATTAGTTTTATAGCCATAGACTTATTTACAATTTAGTCATTTACAATTTGTTCATTTATGTACCATTTGGTTACTTTGTCATTGTATTTGGTTAACCGTTTGCGGCATATAGCCAAATGTCTCAATAAATGACAAATGGTACATGACCAAATGGTAAATCAATTCGATTTCATCGTTTTATTCGTTTGCGAACTCAGCGGAGAGGATACGGAGAACCTCGTCGATGGTCTCTTCCTCCAGGTCGGTCTGCTCGAGCAATTCTTCTTTGCTCTTGCTGAGCACATCTTTGGCGGTATCCAAGCCGACACCCTTGAGAGCGTCGAGAACCCACTGATCGATTTCGTCATTGAACTCGTCCAGATAGATATCGTCCATATCCTGCTCGTCCATCTCGCGATAAACATCGATCTGGAATCCGGTCAGCATGCTGGCCAACTTGATATTGAATCCGCCCTTACCGATAGCGAGGCTAACCTCATCCGGTTTCAGATAGACCTTAGCCGTCTTAGCTTCCTCATCCAATTCCATAGAGCTGATCTTAGCCGGAGCCAAGGCACGTTGGATAAAGAGGTTCGGATTCTTGGTATAATTGATCACATCGATATTCTCGTTTCGCAACTCGCGTACGATACCGTGAATACGTGCCCCCTTGATACCCACGCATGCTCCAACCGGGTCGATACGATCGTCAAAGGACTCAACAGCCACTTTAGCGCGTTCACCCGGGATACGTGCGATATTCTTGATAGCGATCAATCCTTCTTTTACCTCCGGCACCTCTTGCTCAAACAGACGTTGGAGGAACAACGGGCTGGTACGGCTCAGGATGATCTTCGGGTTCTGGTTTTTATTGTCCACTTGTACTACTACGGCACGAACCACTTCGCCCTTGCGGTAGAAGTCTGTAGGAATCTGGTTTTGCTTCGGCAGGTAGAGTTCATTGCCCTCTTCATCCAGAAGCAGCATTTCTTTTTTCCACACCTGGTACAACTCGCCCGAAACGATTTGTCCCAACATGTCTGAATATTTTAGATAGAGGTTCTCCTTCTGCAACTCAAGAATCTTAGATGCTAAGGTCTGACGCAGATTAAGGATTATACGGCGACCGAAGGTAGCCATATCCACCTTGTCCGTAAAGTCTTCGCCAACCTCAATCTCCGGGTCTGTCTCGCGTGCATCGCTGAGTGCGATTTGTGTCTCGGGATTAGCCACATCATCGTCTTCCATTACGAGACGGTTACGATAGATCTCGAGGTCACCTTTGTCCGGGTTGATAATAACGTCATAGTTGGCGTCTGTGCCGTACATCTTAGCAATCACGTTGCGGAACGAATCCTCCAACACGTTGATAAGTGTCTGTTTGTCGATTTTCTTAAAATCTTTGAATTCCGAGAAAATGTCAATCAAGTTAATTGACTCAATTTTAGCTGCCATTCGCGCTGGCTATCCTCGGACACGGACTGCCGCCCTGCGGCACTAAGTCCTCGGTTACCCCCGCTCTTAGCTCGGACTATCGTTTCACTAGCAGTCCTCGCTATGGAGAGCCCCTCTAAGCCAGATGAGAGGAATTGTTGTTAATATATATGTTCTTTAATTATCCAAACTTATTAAAACTTCAGGTCATACTTGACATATTTGGGTTGGTCGTAGCGCCAAGTATAGGTCACCATTTGTTTTTCCGTTTTCGTTTTGCCGCTTGGTGTCTCTTTCTTCACTTTCTCTTCTATATCGACAGAGAAGGTATCTTGGTCCACCGACACCAATTGACCGTGCAACTTCTTGCCATCCACCAGGATCTCCACGTCGTGTCCGAGGTTCTTTTGGAACTGCATTTTTGATTTGAACGGATCAGTGAGAGAGACAGATCCTACCTCGAGTGAGTAGTCAGCGAGCGGCTCGCCACCCGGTTGGCCATTCGGGTTATCCAACTTCTCCACCAGATAGCGATTGAGTTCTGCGCAGAAGTCCACATCCACTCCACTCAAACGATCCACCTCTACGAGGATATCATTTCCCGCTGAGATATTCAGCGTGATTAACTCATAATCGGTATCTTTGAGATACTCCTCAATCCAGTTTTGCAGTAGCGATTTATCAAGCATAAGTTGTATTATTTAATCGAAGCGAGGAGACCTTTTCGGATCCCCTCGTATCATTCACGCTGCAAAGGTACTACATTTTTTTGATATATGCAAATTTTCGTGCATTTTTTTGGTATTTTTTGTCATTTACGTGCATGTGCTTGAACTTGATTGCTATTTTAGTGCTTGCATTTTGACATCTAAGGGCACTTTCTTCCACATAATAAAGCATTTAAAGTGTCCAAAAAACGGGGTACACTACAACCCCGATGAAACCCCGATGAAACCCCGACGAGATACCGACGAGATACCGAACGTGGAACAATTGATTGTTTTTTTTACGAAATTACGTCCGGACTATTGTGCAAACGGCAATCTTTTGCCAAATAAGCTAAAATAATACGAGCATAATAAATTTTCTTTGCCAAAATCTTGCATATTTGAATAATTTGTAGTAATTTTGCACGCTTTTTGCGTGGACATGCGCCGCGCACACATATAAGCGCATAATATATTAATGACGATAGAGGATTTACAAACGCTCTTTGCGGAGCATCCGGAGATAGCGGCAATCAGCCGTGAGATAGCGAGAGGAGGGGTTCACCTTCTCTTGAACGGTCTGCATGCGAGTGCGCGTTCGCTGGCGTTGTCGGCGATAGGCAAGCGCACCCGGAAGCCACTCTTTGTCGTCATGGACAATGCTGACGCCGCACAGTATATGTTTGCAGACCTGAAAGCGATAGGTGGCGGAAGTGCGGCAGAAGCGAAAGTCTTTTTCTTTCCGGCAGCTCAGAAGCGGAGGACAGTAGATGAGGCGGCCCAGATATTGCGCACGGAGTGCTTGAGTGCGCTATCGCGCACGACCGATGAGGCAAAAGAACTTATCATCGTCACTTATCCGGAAGCGATAGCGGAGAGTGTGCCCAGTCAGAAAGAGTTGTCGGCCATCAGTTATCAGTTGTCGGCCGGTCAGGAGATACAGTTGTCTACGCTGAGTGAGCAGCTATCGGAATTAGGTTTTGAGCGTGTGGACTTTGTGTTTGAGCCCGGTCAGTACGCCATTCGCGGCGGCATAGTGGATATATACAGTTACAGCCACGACGATCCATATCGTCTGGACTTCTTTGGCGACGAGATAGACTCAATCAGGACGTTCGACATAGAAGACCAGTTGTCGAAAGAAAAAGTGGAGAAAGCGGAGATAGTGGGAACCTCTCCCCACCCCTCTCCTCAGGGCGAGGGAGACAATACCATCGCCGATTATTTGTCGGACGAGTGTGTATGGGTGAGCAACGATTTCTCGGTAGCGAGATACAAACTGACAAGTTTGAGCAACGGCGCATGGACGAACGGACGAGTGGACGAATGCTTCGGAAGAGTGTGCACGATGGAAATGGCTGAGAAGAGTTATTTTGCGACTCACTCGAAGATAAGTTTTGACACGATACCCCAGCCTATCTTCCACAAGCAGTTTGACCTGCTGACCGAAGACATAGAGCGGCACACGGCAGATGGATACCATATTTATATTCTGGCGGAACAGAAGAAGCAGTTGGACAGATTGGGAGCCATCTTTGAGAGTATAGAACCGACCGAAGGCGGCAGTAAGCCTCAGTTTATCGGCATTCAGACGACGTTGCACGAGGGATTTGTGGACCACGGGTTGAAGATATGCTGCTATACGGATCACCAGATATTCGAGCGTTACCACCGCGTGACGATGACGAGTGAGAATGCACGTCGCGGCAAGGCGATAGTGACGCTGCGTGAGATCAACCAGTTGCAGATAGGCGACTACGTAGTACACAGCGACCACGGAATAGCGCGTTTCGGCGGCCTGGTGACCACGCCGGTCAACGGCAGACCGCAGGAGATGATCAAGCTGAATTACCGCGACGGAGCGAACGTGTTTGTATCGATACACAACCTGCACAGGATAAGCAAATACAAAGGTCGCGAAGGCAGCGAGCCGACGATAGCCAAGTTGGGCAGCGGAGCATGGGAGAGGCTGAAAGAGCGCACGAAAGACAAAGTAAAAGACATAGCGCGCGACCTGATCAAGCTCTATGCGATGCGCAAGAAGCAAGCAGGATTCCGCTACTCACCGGACGGCTATATGCAGCATGAGTTGGAGGCGTCGTTCCTATATGAAGACACGCCGGATCAGGCAAAAGCGACGGCCGAAGTGAAGCATGATATGGAGAGTCCGATGCCGATGGACCGCCTGGTGTGCGGCGATGTGGGTTTCGGCAAGACGGAAGTGGCGATGCGTGCGGCGTTCAAGGCAGCAACGGACGGCAAGCAGGTAGCAGTACTGGTGCCGACGACCGTGCTGGCACTACAACACTATAACACGTTCCGCGAGCGAATGGCGAACATGCCGGTGAGGATAGAATACCTGAGTCGTCTGAAATCTGCCAAAGAGACCAAAGAACTGCTGGCTGAACTGGAGGCCGGGAAGATAGACATACTAATCGGCACGCACAAGATAGTGGGCAAGAGTGTCAAATGGCACGATCTGGGATTGCTGATCATAGACGAGGAGCAGAAATTCGGCGTGGCAGTAAAAGAGAAACTGAAGAGTCTGCGTGCGAACATAGACGTGCTGACTCTGACGGCGACGCCTATACCGCGCACGTTGCAATTTTCTCTGTTGGGAGCACGCGACCTGAGTGTGATGACGACTCCCCCACCCAACCGCTATCCGGTGCAGACCGAGCTGATAACGCTGGATGACGAGGACATCATCAAAGAGGCTATAGATATGGAGATGGGCCGCAACGGACAAGTGTTCATCGTGAACAACCGCATAGACATGCTGCCTCGTATAGAGCGACGCGTCAACAAGTTGTGCCCGGAAGCACGCATCGTCATCGCTCACGGCCAGATGCCGGCAGAAGAGATGGAGGAGCGGCTGGAATCGTTCATCAACTATGACTACGACATATTGATATCCACCACGATTATCGAGTCAGGTGTGGACATCCCGAACGTGAACACCATCTTCATCTTCTCGGCAGACAAGTACGGTCTGGCAGACTTGCATCAGTTACGCGGTCGTGTGGGACGAAGCAACAGGAAGGCGTATTGCTATCTGGTAGCGCCGGACCGGGAGTTGCTGACCGAAGATGCACGCAGGAGGCTGGAAGCGTTGAGCACCTTTGCCGAACTGGGCTCGGGATTCAATCTTGCAATGCAGGACCTGGATATACGCGGAGCGGGAAACATGCTGGGTTCGGAGCAATCGGGATTCATAGCCGATCTGGGTTACGAGACCTATCAACGCATACTAAACGAAGCTGTGGAGGAATTGCGGGAAGAGGAAGGTCTGGCAGACACGGAGGCAGACGATACACAAAGCACGAAAGAGCGTCAATGGTGTAGCGACAGCCAGTTGGAGACCGACCTGCCGATATGCTTTCCGAGCGATTATATAGAGAATATCAGCGAGCGAATCACCCTGTACCGCGAATTGGACAGTTTGCACGACGACCAACAAGTACTGGATTTTCGCAAGCGGCTGATAGACCGCTTCGGTCCGTTGCCTCAGGAAGCAGAGGAACTATTGTCGGTAGTACAGTTACGTTGGTTGTGCTGTCGTCTCGGCATAGAGAAGATACTCTTGAAACAAGAGCGGATGACCATCTATTTTGTACAGAAACGCGATGCCTATTGGCAATCGGAAGCCTTCGGCAGGATAGTTCAATATGCTGTTTCTCGTCCGGAACGTTGCATGCTGATGGAGGAGCGGGACAAGAAAGGACAGAAGACAGGCAGACGATATGCGTCAATACAAAACGTGAAGACAATAGCAGGCGCAATCACCCTGCTGACAAAGATAGTAGAAAACAATTATTGATAACAAAAAAGATGAAGTATATAGGAATCATACCGGCGCGATATGCGTCCACACGTTTCCCCGGCAAACCGCTGGCCGACTTGTGCCACAAATCGGTTATTCACCGTGTGTACGAACAAGCCGTTAAGGCACTTGACACCGTGGTGGTAGCCACCGATGACGAACGCATCTATGATGCAGTAGAAGCGTTTGGCGGCAAGGTGGTGATGACTCGTCCGGACCACCGATGCGGCACAGAGCGTTGCCTGGAAGCATACAACGCCATCACTACGCCGACATGGCGCGAGCAGAACGGGACCGACACCGTGATAGTGAATATACAAGGCGATGAGCCGTTTGTACAACCCGAACAGATAAAGACACTCATAGCATGTTTTCCGGAAGATTATGCAGGCGAGTGTTGCCCGACAGAGATAGCCACTCTGGTGTGTCCGTTCACACCAGCAGACAGTATAGCCGATCTGGAGAATCCAAACAGTCCGAAAGTAACCTGGTCGGAGACTACGGGTGAGGCACTACTCTTCTCTCGCAGCGTCATTCCGTATATGCGTAACGTGCCGCGCGAGGAGTGGTTGCAGAAAGGGCATTTCTATCGTCATATAGGCATGTACGCCTATCGTGCAGACATACTGGAGCGTATCACCAAGATGGCTCCGACTCCGCTGGAACAGGCAGAGAGTCTGGAACAACTACGCTGGTTGGAGAACGGTCTGAAGATACGCGTTGGTGTAACGCAAACGCGTACTATCGGCATAGACACTCCAGAGGATCTGGAGAAAGCAATCGAATGGTATAAAATAAATGGATAACAAACAAAAATAGTTTTTAACCTTTTTATTTATAAAACACAATTAATTTATTATGGCAAAGAATCAATGTCCGACTCCGCACATAGGTGCGCAGTACGGAGAAATCGCAAAAACAATGATTATGGCCGGTGATCCGCTGCGCGCCAAGTTGATGGCAGAGCGCTTTTTGGAAAACCCTGTACAAGTGAATAATGTCCGCGGCATGTTGGCTTACACCGGTACATACAAAGGAAAACAAATAACCGTTATGGGTCACGGCATGGGAATCCCGTCCATCGGTATCTACACGTACGAGTTATTCAATTTCTATGACGTAGATACGATCATCCGCGTGGGTTCGTGCGGTGCGCGTCAGACTTACGTTCATCTGGGCGACCTGGTGATAGCACAAGGCAGCTGTACAGACAGCAATTGGGACGCGCAATATAACCTGCCGGGCCACTATGCACCGATAGCCGACTTTGAGCTATGCCGCAAAGCAGTAGAGGCAGCAGAAAAACGCGGCTATAAATATCACGTGGGTAACGTCTTCTCGGCAGATATCTTCTATTGCGAAGATGAGCGCAAAGCCAATTGGACCAAGATGGGTGTGCTGGCTGACGAGATGGAGGCTCCATCGCTCTACATGAATGCGGCTCGTGCCGGGAAGAGAGCGTTGGTTATCTGTACAGTGAGCGACCATATACTGACCGGCGAGGCAACTACAGCCGAGGAGCGTCAGAACTCATTCACCAACATGATGGATGTGGCGTTTGATATCATTTGATGCAGAAACGAATAACATATATACTGATAGCGGTCCTTCTGCCTCTGTGCCTCTATGCACAGGAGCAGGAGGACTATGCGTCCAATCCTCGAAGGAGCAGAGCCAGCAACAGTGTCTATACGGGTATTTCCGGCGGAGTGCTGCTACATGGCGGCTATCTGTTTGCCGACTCGCCCGACAAGATATTCAGCAATACCGGTCTCGGCAGTTATGACTATGTAATGGGATTACCGAGAGACGGTTTTTGCTACGGTATAGGCGGGACACTACGAGTTCATCTAATCAACCACATCCATATAGGAGGCGAGTATATGGTAAGCACAATGCCGTTGATGAACACCGGTTCGAATGTACGAACCGGCTGGGGAGGAGCCTGTATAGATGTATATGCCAATTGGGGAAAAGTTCGTCCGCTGATAGGAGGTACAATAGGCGGAGGAACGATGAAAAGACTATATGTACCCAAGCAGGAAGAAGGAAAAGACTATGCTAATGAAGACGAGACCAAATACAATGCCTCGTACACCAAGACGCCATTCTTCATGCTGGACCCTTATATAGGAATGGAAATCGGGCTAACAAGCCATTTGGCCCTCATGATCCGAATAGATTATCTACTCCCATTCGGAAACATGAAAACAATGCTTACAGAAGGAGTCAACTGGAGCTACTTTATGGCTCCATCCGGACCGCGCCTCTACATGGGAATCATGTTCGGAGATCTGACAAAGAAATAATCAGACAACCAAATAGGAAATAACAAAAACAACAATATATAAATGGATAAAAACACTTGGATCGGCTTTCTATTGATCGCCGCAATTATTGTGGGGTTCTCGCTGTTTAATCGTCCCTCTAAGGAGGAACTGGCGGAACGTCAACGCGTACAAGACTCAATTAATGTAGCCCGCCTGGCAGAAGCAGAGGCGCAGCGTCTCTCAGACTCATTGCAACTGGTGGCAGGCACAAGCGCAACGCAAGAGGCCATCAGTACAGAGGAGCAACAGACTCGTCTGCAAGCTGCATATGGTACGTTTGCAAACGCCGCACAAGGTACAGAGCAATTGGTCAAGCTGGAGAACGAGCATTTGCGTCTGACCATCTCTTCGCACGGCGGTACCATCCAGCGCGCCGAACTGCTGGATTATCATGCAGCAGGTGACACCATCAACCCGCTCTGTCTGTTCAGAGGGGATGAGTCACAGTTGGCCTTCACTCTGATTACAGCCAACAACCGTATTCTACAGACGAACAATCTCTATTTCACTCCGATAGAAAGCAATGACCCGAAACGTGCTATTATGCGTTTGGAGACAGCCAACAGCGATTCATACATAGACTTCATCTATGACCTGTCTGACAGTTATATGGTACACCTGTCTATCTCAGCACACAACATGCAGACAGAGTTGGCACAGAATGTCAATTCGCTGGAGATACACTGGCAACAACTGATACCTCAGCAAGAGCAAGGACGCAAGTTCGAGGAGCGCTATGCACAGTTGCAATATATGCTGGTTGGCGGTGACATAGAGAAACTGAGTGAGAGCAAGGATGATACAGAGAAAGAATCGGCACGTGTGCGTTGGATTGGCTATAAAGACCAGTTTTTCTCCACCGTCATGATTGCCGACGATGCATTCTCCGGTTCAGAGTTCCGCTCTACTCTACAGCCCAAGCACTCGGGTTACATCAAAGAATACACATCACATACCTCTGCACCATTTGACATCACCGGCAAGAGTGATATAGGTATGCGCTTCTATATGGGTCCAAATCACTACCACACGCTCAAGGCATATGATGAGGACGTAGAGAAAGAGAACCGTCTCTACCTGAACAAGCTGGTTCCTCTGGGATGGAAAATAGTCAGTTGGATCAACACCGGACTCGTCATTCCTATGTTTGATCTCTTCACCAGTTGGGGACTGCATATAGGAATTGTTATTCTGCTGATGACGCTGGTCATCAAACTGATAATTCTGCCGTTTGTGTTCGTCAGTTACAAGTCGAGCGCCAAGATGCGTGTTCTGAAGCCACAATTGGATGCTATCAACGAGAAATATCCGGTGGAGAAGATGCAGGAACGCCAACAAGCGACGATGCAGCTCTATCAGCAAGCGGGAGTAAGCCCGATGTCCGGCTGTCTGCCGATGTTGTTCCAGTTCCCGGTATTGATGGCTATGTTCTGGTTTCTGCCGACAGCAATAGAATTGCGCGGTAAGTCATTGTTATGGGCACCAGACTTGTCCACATATGATGCAGTTTTCCATTGGAATTTCAACCTGCCGTTGATAGGTGATCACCTGTCCTTATTCTGCTTGCTGATGACAGTGGTTAATATCGTCTATACCTATATCACGATGCAATCGCAAGCGACAGACCCGAACATGAAATTCATGAAGTATATGATGTACGCGATGCCTCTCATGTTCCTCTTCATCTTTAACGACTACGCGGCAGGTTTGTCTTACTACTATTTGGTATCATTGTTCATCACCATTCTCCAGACCATGATTTTCCGTTGGACTCTCAACGACAAGAAAGTGCTGGCAGAGATGGAGGCCAATAAAAAGAAAAAAGCCGGAAAAGCAAAATCCGGCTTCATGGCTCGCCTTGAGCAAATGCAACGCGAGCAGCAGAAATTGGCCCGTGAACAGGCGAAAGCAAATATACGACGCTAAGCGATCTCTTGGACGCGGACTTTATTGATTTCCGCGTCCACGAGCGTAGCGCCGGTTTCCGATAGCGAGACACCATCAGCCTGCAGCAGTTCCTCGTTTCGATTGGTCAGCATAGGGCTGGTAACGTCAACGATGTGAACACATTGCTGAGCAGCAAGGCGGAAGAGTGTCAGATTATACAAATCGTGAATATCGCGCAGGCGATCGGTGGAACCGCCCAACCAACACAAGACGTTCATCCGTTCCTGCGAGGTCATGCCGCGAGTGATATGCGCAAAATAGCGATTAGCGTCGATAATAGGCAGACTAACCAAGACAGGTTCCTGACTACACGCACGCGCTTGCGCAATCTTATTAATATAAAGAGCCTTGTATGCTACTAAATCCATTTGGGGTTGGTGGTTGGCATTCGGACGAGCAGCTATAGCTTTCCAATCATATTGCATACAGCTCTCCGGTTGAAGAATAATCGTTTTGTTCATAATATATACAGTATTAACAATTAAACAAGT
>JAILDU010000089.1 GCA_024689005.1 Paludibacteraceae bacterium | reverse complement strand
GACACAAAGCTATTGAGGGAAAAATTAACATGAAGCAATTCCCTGTTCCGGTACAATCACTCAAGGCCGGTATCGTTTGCTCCACTATCGAATGGGCTGAATTGGGCATCTTGCCTCAGGTGACAATCAACCAGGATGGTACAGACTCCATGTCTGAACTCGTAGAGATTCCCCTTCCTGCTGAGAACGAGAAATAAGTATATTCTTGATAAGAAAAAAGAGAATGAGATGGCATGTGCTTGCGGCACATGTCATTTCTTTTCTGCTATCATCAGTGCGGCGTTAATGCCATCCAATGCAGAACTGGTGATTCCGCCCGCATAACCTGCTCCCTCACCACAAGGATATAGATTAGGTGTACTCACCGACTGCAGGGTTTCCGGATCTCGCGGAATACGGACTGCACTGCTGCTTCGGCTCTCTACTCCGAGTATCACAGCCTCGTTGGTCAGAAATCCTGGATACTTACGATCAAAGTCACGAAAACCTTGCTGCAAGCGCTTCCCTATATGCGCCGGCAACCACTGATCCAAACGACTACTGACAATACCCGGCAGATAACTGCACGCAGGCAGACTCTTCGATTCACGACCTTCTACAAAGTCCCTTAACCGTTGAGCCGGTGCCGCAGACAGAGATGCCTGTTGCGCTTGTTTGAATGATTCTTTCTCCAGCGATTCCTGATATTCCAATCCTCGCAACGGATCGTCACCGGGTATGTCTTCCGGCAATATCTGAACGACCATGCCGCTATTAGCATAGGGAGAATTACGATGACTGGCAGACATTCCGTTCACCACGCATGTGTCTGCTGTGCTGCCCGCCGGCACTATATGCCCTCCGGGACACATACAGAACGAATAGACACCGCGGCCGTCCACCTGAGTCACCACGCTATACGATGCGTTTCCCACAAACTGTATCAGCCCTTCATCTTTCAGCGATGCCGCCTTTGCGCGTCTGCCCGAATTGTCTTTGCCGCCGTCTAGATGGTACATCAGCTTATTGATCAATGCCTGCGGGTGCTCTACACGCACTCCCATAGCAAATCCCTTCGTTTCCAGCTTGACGCCCTCTGCCGCCAACATTCGGTACGTGTCGTGCGCCGAGTGACCTATTGCCAATATAATTGGCGCCTGATCCGAAACAGACGATTGGTTGCGGATGGCCTTCAGACTGGTTACGCAATTCTCAAAATGTATCTCTCCTCCATGTTCCAGGATACACTCGCGCATATTGCGGATTATTCCGGGCAACTTGTCGCTCCCTATATGCGCGTGCGCTTCGTACAAGACTGTATCCGGTGCTCCGAAATAGTGAAACAATTCCATCACTCGCTGCATATTACCGCGTTTCTTTGATCGGGAGAAGAGCTTGCCGTCAGAGAACGTGCCTGCCCCACCCTCGCCAAAACAATAATTAGACTCGGGATTGAGTCCTTCGTTTCGGTTGAGTAGAGCTATGTCTCGCTTGCGGTCACTCACCATCTTGCCGCGCTCATAGATTATTGGTTTGATTCCGTGCTCTATCAGCGTGAGTGCAGCAAACAGACCTGCGGGGCCACAGCCGATTATGATAGCTTGCCGCTCTGCACTATGCACATCCTGAAATACAGGCGGCGTATAGAGCGGTATCGGAGCATCCTTGGCTATCGGTTGGCCCTGATCATCGGTCAGAACGGTTAGATGCACTTTCAGCTGTCGCTGACGTGCATCTACCGATCGCTTGACCACGCGCCAACGCTGCTGAGCAGCCCAAGCGTCTTGTGGAGATAATATGTATTCGCGATTATCCAATCTTTGCTAATACTGCCTCCAGGCCCAATTCCTTCACTTTCTCGTTGATCTTGTTCTCCAACTCGTCACACAGATCAGGATTGTCCTGCAACGTAGCCTTGACATTGTCACGGCCTTGGCCGAGTTTAGTAGTGCCATAGGAGAAGAACGAACCTTTCTTTTCTATAAGTTCGCAAGCCACAGCGAAGTCAAGTATCTCGCCCACACGCGAAATACCTTCGTTGAACATCAGGTCAAACTCCGCTTTCTTAAACGGAGGCGCCACTTTGTTCTTCACCACCTTGACGCGCACTTGGTTACCCTTGATATTATTCTCGCCTTCCTTGATCTGACCCACACGGCGAATATCCAGACGTACGCTGGCATAGAATTTCAGGGCATTACCACCTGTGGTTGTCTCCGGACTGCCGAACATAACACCTATCTTCTCACGCAATTGGTTGATAAAGATACAGGTTGTTCCGGTCTTGTTAACCGACGCCGTCATCTTACGCAATGCTTGTGACATCAGTCGCGCCTGCAGACCCACTTTGTTGTCGCCCATCTCGCCTGCTATCTCGGCTTTTGGAGTCAACGCTGCTACTGAGTCTATCACGATGAGATCGACTGCTGCAGAACGAATCAGTTCGTCTGCTATGTCAAGAGCCTGTTCTCCCGAATCCGGTTGAGATATCAGCAAGTCATTTACGTTAACACCCAATTTCTCTGCATAGAAGCGATCGAAAGCATGCTCCGCGTCGATGATAGCGGCTATTCCGCCTTGCTTTTGCACTTCTGCCATCGCGTGGATTGCCAGCGTAGTCTTACCGGATGACTCCGGGCCATAGATCTCAACGATTCGTCCGCGTGGATATCCGCCCACACCCAAAGCCAGGTTCAAACCAAGACTTCCGGTTGGTATGACTGCCACGTTCTCTATCGTCTCGTCACCCAGTTTCATGATTGCGCCTTTGCCGAAGTTCTTATCTATCTTCGCCATTGCGGCCTGCAGGGCTTTCAGTTTCTCTGCAGAGGGTTTGTTTTCTGTTGCCATAATGTGTTAGTGTATAATTATACTATCCCCCGCCCTTTCTATAGGCAGAGGATAGTAACTGAGTCTTATTTGCCTCTCTCGAGCAACAGGGTGTGGGTCGGCTGATCACAGACCTCTGTCGGACCGTAATACTGAATTGGGCCCGGATAGATGTAACTGGTCTCAGGATTTGCCCACTCCTCACGATGATCTTGGAGGAACTTGAACGGCTTGCCGTTCAGATCTACAAGAGCCTTCTGGATAACAGGTTTCATCTTACCGTTACGCTTCTCCATGTTCATCATCATGGTGATAGGCACACCACCGGCCAACCACTCTGCTGCCGGCTTGGTCAGGTTACGAACCAACGACATGTAGCCCGTCTTACCTGCTGCAATCAGGTGAGTTGCGTTCACACCAATAGAGTAGCAGTAGTCTGCATCAAAGTTGGACGGGATAGCGCAACGACCTTCGTAACCGAAGAAGTGGTTCAGCGCAGAGAACTTACCCTTGTATTCGCCGTTTGCCTTCAGTACAGCCAAACGCTTCTGCACCATCTCAATCAGCAACTTCTCAGTCTCAATCTGGCTAACCATTACGTTTCCGTGAGGGTCGCGATCCAAAGTCAACTGGCGAGCAATTCCCTTCGGCAGCGAACGATACAGTTCGCAGCTGGCTGGAGTCAATTTGCTCTTCACATATTCGCGCTTAGCGTCGTCGCCTTCCAAACCGGTAAACTCCTCGTTGTTAGCGAGCAGGTCGTTCAACTCTTGGATCAGCACACGCATTGCAGGAATAAACTCGATCAAACCTTCAGGAATCAAGATAGTACCGAAATTGAGGCCGGCGTTTGCACGTGCTACGATTACTTTCACAATGTCCTCAATGATATCGTTCAGAGTCATCTTCTTTGCCTCTACCTCCTCAGAAATCAAGCAGATATTCGGCTGACTCTGCAGCGCGCACTCCAATGCAATATGGCTGGCAGAACGGCCCATGAGGCGGATAAAGTGCCAGTATTTCTTTGCTGAGTTTGCGTCACGCTGAATATTACCGATCAACTCGCTATATACCTTACATGCCGTATCAAAACCGAATGAGGTCTCAATCATCTCGTTCTTCAGGTCGCCGTCAATAGTCTTCGGGCAACCGATCACTTGAATACCGCATTGTTTCTGCAGATAGTACTCTGCCAATACACAAGCGTTGGTGTTCGAGTCATCACCACCGATGATCACTACTGCCTTGATTCCCAACTGCTTGCAGATCTCAATACCGTTATCAAACTGCCATGTCTCCTCCAGTTTGGTACGACCCGAACCGATAATATCAAATCCGCCGGTGTTACGATACTCATCGATGATATCACCGGTCAGTTCCTGATACTTGCCGTCTATCAAACCGCTTGGGCCTCCCAGGAAACCATACAATTTGTTGTTAGGGTTGATAGCCTTCAGACCATCGTACAGACCGGAAATCACATTGTGACCGCCGGGGGCTTGTCCACCAGACAAGATTACACCCACATTGAACGGCTCAGCCTTGTGGTTATCGCCGCTGGCTGGCTCCATGGTGATGATAGGCAGACCATATGTGTTCGGGAAGAGTTTCTTGATCTCCTCCTGATCTGCTACCGATTGTGTCTTTTCGCCCTCTACGAGACGAACAGCGCCCTGCAATGCTTTCGGCATCTTCGGCTGATAAGCCTGACGGGCAATTTGTAATGGACTTTTTTGCATAATTATTTATTGTTTATTGGTTTAAATTCGTTCCATTTTCGCCTATTACGGAAATTTGCTGCAAAGGTACTACAAAAAAGTGACATATACAAGTGCATTTGCCACTTTTCTGAAATATTGCGATTGTTGCATCTATTCTACGCGCTCTGCTATATCTTTCTCCATGGTCAATCAGCCACTCTCGCGCCACTTTCTAACCACACTCAAAACTCATCCAACACACTTACGAGACACTTACGAGACGATATCGTAACAATCCTAGACTTTACTCGAGGTTTTGTCGGGGTTTTGTCGAGGTTTTATAGCGCGTTTACGCCCGACTTGTCTTGCTCTATCAGTTTCAGCAGTTGATCTACGGCTTCTTCCTGAGGAATGTTCTTCAGAACACACTCTTTCCCACGATAGAGACTGATTCGGTCACGACCGGCACCCACGTATCCATAATCCGCATCCGCCATTTCGCCCGGACCATTGACTATACAACCCATTACCGCGATTTTCAATCCGGTCAGATGACTCGTCGCGGCTTTCACCTTACGTATGGTCTCTTCCAGGTTAAACAACGTACGACCGCAACCCGGACAGGAGACATATTCCGTCTTATATATGCGCACACGAGCCGCTTGCAAGATGTCTTTGCTCAGAAAATTAAGTTTATTCTCCGAAAAATGCGGATTAGCCAGCTTGAGTTCCGTTGCTTTGTGTTCCCAGAGCAAACGCCCGCATTCTGCAGCCGCCTGCAGTTGGAATAACTCCCAATCCTCCTCTTCCGAAAAGTAATGTATCTCCACCTCGCCATCCGTATCATTCTTCACCTCAACCGAAATGCTGCCATCGTAGCGGGTGGAGTCTTCGTCTGCAAAATAATTTACCAAATCACGCGCTACAGGTATCTCATTCTCGGGAGCTTCACTCAGACTGACACGAATAGTATCACCTATACCATCGGCCAACAACGCTCCTATTCCCACAGCCGATTTGATTCGTCCGTCTTCGCCTTCTCCGGCTTCTGTCACACCTAAGTGTAGAGGAAAAGCCATATCTTCACGGTCCATCTGCTTAACCAGCAGGCGAACCGTTTCTACCATGATACGCGTATTAGATGCCTTGATAGATATTACTATATTCTCAAATTTGTGCTTGACAGCCACGCGGAGGAACTCCATTACACTCTCCACCATGCCTTCCGGCGTGTCACCGTAACGCGACATGATTCGGTCGCTCAGCGAACCATGATTTACTCCCAAGCGAATGGCCGTATCATGCTCACGGCATATATCGAGCAAACGCACAAAGCGTTCTTCCAGACGTTTCAGCTCATCCTTATACTCTCTATCCGTATAATCTATATGCTTAAACTTACGCGCAGGGTCAATATAATTACCGGGATTGATACGCACAGCTTCTACTGCCTGCGCAGCTGCATCGGCTACGTCGGCCTGAAAATGTACATCAGCCACCAGCGGAACTGCCGTCAGCACTTGCGAGTGTATCTCTTTCAGCGACTCCACCTCACGCAATCCTTGCGTAGTGAAACGCAACAACTCGGCACCTGCCTCTATACAACGACGAGCCTGATCAACAGACGCATCTACATCATTCGTATTGGTGTTGGCCATCGTCTGAACGCGTATAGGATATTCCGAGCCTAAAAAAATGTTTCCAACCTGTACTGTTGTGGTCAAACGACGATTATATGTCAATTTTATTTGCATAAAACTCTTATTTCAATGTGTTCAAACGGTTTTTTTGCAGTTTTTTGTAAAAAAGTTGTCTAAAAATTTGGTCATGTCAAAAAAAAGCAGTACTTTTGCACCCGCTTTTGAGAAAGCCGGAGAATCAGTAGCTCAGCAGGTAGAGCACATCCCTTTTAAGGATGGGGTCCTGGGTTCGAGCCCCAGCTGGTTCACAGAGAGGAGAGCAAACGCTCTCCTCTTTCTGTTTTATCCCATCACAATATTCACAATCTTACCCGGCACTACAATGACTTTCTTGACTGCATTGCCGGCAAGGTACTTAGCGGTATCCTCATGCGCGAGCACGAGTTTCTCGACTTCCTCTTTCGGCATATCCTTCGCGCACTCGAGTGTGAAACGCACCTTGCCGTTGAACTGAACCGGATACTTCTGCGTATCTTCTACGAGATATGCCTCGTTGCACTCCGGCCATGCTGCATCAATCACAAATGTTTCATTGCCGCAACGATGCCATGCTTCCTCTGCGATATGAGGAGCATATGGCGCAAGCAGTACTGCTATTTGCTCTAAGACTGCACGCTTGTCGCATTTGAGCGACGACAACTCGTTCTGAGCAATCATAAAGGCCGGTATAGAAGTATTATACGAGAAATTCTCTATATCCCACGTGATTTTCTTAATCAACTTGTGCAGGCTGCGCAGTTCTTCCTTCGTCGGTTCTTCGTTGCTGATGTTCTCGTACATATTCCACAATCGCTTGAGGAAACGATGAACACCGTCTATACCATTCGTATCCCACGGCTTAGACATCTCAAGCGGACCAAGGAACATCTCATACAGACGCAATGTATCTGCTCCGAACTTAGCTATCACATCATCCGGATTAACAACGTTGAACATCGACTTCGACATCTTCTCTACTGCCCAACCGCACATATACTGTTTCTCGCACGGAGCGCCGATATACGGATTATCTTCGTCCACCGTTCCATCGGCATAGACGAACTGCGCGTTCTTAAATTCCGGCATCCAACTGCGGAATGCCGTTATATCCAATATGTCGTTGTTGACGATATTGACGTTGACGTGTATAGGTTGCACCTTATCCTTGTATTGCGGCAGCTCTATCAGATTGGCACTTACGTACAGATTGCCCGTCGCTCCTTCGCCTATATAGCGATACACAAAGTTCGAGCGGCCCTGAATCATACCTTGATTTATCAGTTTCTTGAATGGTTCATCCTCGCATATATAACCCAAGTCATAGAGGAATTTATTCCAGAAACGACTATAGATCAGGTGACCGGTTGCGTGCTCGCTTCCGCCCAAATATAAATCTACTTGGTGCCAATAGGCATTCACGTCTTTGTCCACCAAGGCTTTGTCATTCTGCGGATCCATGTAACGCAGATAATATGCAGACGACCCCGCAAAGCCCGGCATTGTGCAGAGTTCCAATGGGAATACAGTCTTGTTGTCTATCAATTTCTTATCTACCACCTTATTATTCGCTTCGTCCCATGCCCATTTAGCGGCGTGACCCAACGGCGGCTCTCCTGTCTCTGTCGGCTTGAAATCGCTCACTTCCGGCAATTCCAGCGGCAGGCATTCTTCCGGCAAGGTATATGGCATGCCATCCTTATAATAGATTGGGAACGGCTCACCCCAATAACGCTGACGACTGAAGATTGCATCGCGCAGACGATAGTTCACCTTGACGCGGCCGATACCGGTATTCGTGATATATTCCTTCATCGCCTGAATAGCCTCTTTTACCTCCATGCCGTTCAGGAAACCTGAATTGATCATCTTGCCTTCCTTGGCATCAAACGACTCCTCGCTCACGTCTGCACCCTCTATCAGCGGAATAATCGGCAGGTTAAAATGCTTGGCAAACGCATAGTCGCGACTATCGTGTGCCGGAACTGCCATGATGGCACCCGTTCCATAGCCCGCAAGCACGTAATCCGATATATAAATAGGTATCTCGCCTTGTGTCAGTGGATTGATTGCATAACTTCCAGTAAACACACCCGTCACTTTTCTATCGGCAATACGCTCACGCTCCGTGCGGTTCTTACAACGTGACAGATAAGCCTCTACTTCCGCTTTCTGTTCCGGTGTTACAACGCGCGCTACGTACTCACTCTCCGGTGCTAATACCATAAACGTCACGCCATACACCGTATCCGCACGAGTGGTAAAGATAGTAAACGGCGCATCCTGACCTTTCACATTAAATCGCATCTCGGCTCCTTCCGAACGGCCAATCCAGTTACGCTGGGTCTCTTTGAGCGAATCGGTCCAATCAATGCGATCCAATCCCTCCAACAGACGTCCGGCATAAGCGCTTACGCGCAAACACCATTGGCGCATGACGCGTTGCTCCACCGGATAACCGCCACGGACACTCAAGCCCTCGCTTACCTCATCATTCGCCAGCACGGTTCCCAACTTAGGACACCAGTTCACTTTCGTATCTGCCAGATATGCAATACGATAGTTCATCAGTCGCTCTTGTTTTTCCTTCTCGCTCAGCGTCGCCCATTTCGGATCATTAGCCTCAAACTCTGCTACCAGTTGACTGATAGGTTGCGCCTTCTGAGTCTTTGCATCAAAGTAACTATTGAACATCTGTATGAATGCCCATTGAGTCCAATGATAGTACTTCGGATCACATGTGCGAATCTCACGGTTCCAGTCATAGCAGAAACCGATTTTCTTCAACTGTGAAATATAGCGATCGATATTCTCAAACGTCGTTTTCTCCGGATGTTGACCGGTCTGAATAGCGTACTGCTCGGCCGGCAGACCATAACTGTCAAAGCCCATCGGGTGCAGCACATTGAACCCCTTCAAACGCTTGTAACGCGAGTATATATCGCTGGCAATATAGCCTAACGGATGACCGACATGCAGACCCGCTCCCGAAGGATATGGAAACATATCCAACACATAATAGTGCGGCTTATCACTCTTGTTACTTACTTTGTAAGCGTCCGCCTCTTCCCACGCCTTTTGCCACTTTTTCTCAATGTCACTAAAGTTGTATTCCATATAGTTTATTTATTCATTTTCACATTTATCTATTCTTCGCACTTAGCAAGTCATTGACCTTTGCGACTGCAAAGGTACTGCTTTTTTTTGACATATGCAAGGGTTCGGGGACTTTTTTGTCAAATGGGATACAATTTTCTATTTATCTTCGATTATTAAGATTCACCCGTCAAACCAAAAGCAAGTGACATTTCTGCCACTTGCTTTTGTAATCGTATTTAGAACCAATTCAACTGGTTACAATTTGTAACCGTTTCGTTACCTTTACAGCAGCTTCTTTACTTGGTCATATACGTTCTGGGCGGTGAAGCCGAGCTTCTCGTCGAGGACCTTGTACGGAGCGGAGAAGCCGAAGGAGTTGAGGCCCCAGACTGCACCGTTCTCGCCAACGAGGCCTTCGAGCGTGCAAGGCAGACCGGCCGTCATACCGAAACGCTTGATGCCCTTTGGCAGCACTTCATCCTGATATTCTTTCGGTTGCTCGCGGAAGAGTCCCTCCGAAGGAACACTGACAATCTGCAAGCGGATGCCCTCATTGCGTAGCAGTTCTGCGCCGCTTAACAACGTACTTACTTCGCTTCCCGAAGCGAGAAGAACGACTTGCGGATTTTCATCTTTGCTGACGATATATGCGCCTTTGCGCACGCCCTCAAGATTCACATTGGGCACAGCAGCCACGTCTTGACGGCTTAGAATCAATGCCGTCGGAGTAGCGGTATTCTCAATAGTCAAACGCCACGCGTGGGTAGTCTCTTCTGCGTCAGCAGGACGAAGTACCAACATCGACGGCTTACCGCTGTGGTTATGGAGTTTCTCCATCAAACGGATCTGTGCTTCTTGCTCTACCGGTTCGTGGGTCGGACCATCTTCGCCGACACGGAAAGCGTCGTGGCTCCAAATGAACTTAACCGGCAGTTCCATGAGGGCTGCCATACGAACGGCTGGTTTCATATAATCGCTGAACACGAAGAAGGTACCGCAGGCAGGAATGATTCCTCCGTGGAGTGCCATACCTATCATGACGCAAGCCATGGTGAGTTCGCTCACACCGGCTTGCAGGAATCGTCCGCTAAAGTCTCCTTTCTGTATAGCCTGTGTCTTCTTCAGGAAGCCATCCGTCTTATCGCTGTTGCTCAAGTCAGCCGAACTGACAATCATATTGCCCACATTCTCAGCCAGGAAAGAGAGCACAGTAGCACTCGCATTACGCGTTGCCGCACCGGCTTTCTGCTCTATCAAGCTCCAATCTATGCACGGCGTCTCGCCGGACATGAAGGTTTCGTATTCATTGGCAGCCAGCGGGTTAGCCTGTTTCCAATCATAGTATTCTGCGTAACGCTTATTAGCCAATTCGCGCAATTCAGCTGCGCGGTCGTCGTATAGTTTCTGAACCTCCGGGAAGATAACGAACGGATTGGTCGGATCTCCACCCAGGTTTTCAATAGTCTTCTCGTAACTTGCGCCCGACTTGCTAAGCGGAGCACCGTGGGTCGAGCATTTGCCTTCCCAATTAGCGCCCTCAGCCGTCACACAGCCCTTACCCATTGTGGTGTGACCGATGATGAGTGACGGACGCTCTTTCTCTGCCTTCGCCTTGATGATTGCCTCGCGGATAGCGTCAGGGTCATTGCCCGGTATCTCCTGAACAAACCAGTTCCAAGCCTTGTATTTGGCAGCCACATCCTCGGTATCTACCTCTGCGCAACCGGTTGACAACTGAATAGAGTTGCTATCGTAGAACATGATCAGGTTATCCAGACCGAGGTGTCCGGCCATACGACCTGCGCCCTGCGAGATCTCCTCCTGGATACCGCCATCAGAGATGAAGGCATAGATAGTAGGATTATGAACAGCACCGTAACGCGCATTAAACCACTTCGCCGCGATTGCTGCTCCGACTGCGAAGGTATGTCCCTGACCGAGCGGACCGCTGGTATTCTCAATCATTCGGTCTATCTCGCGTTCCGGGTGACCCGGCGTAACTGAACCCCACTGACGCAGGTTCTGCAGATCGGCAATAGTGAACTTGCCGGCTAAGCACAACTGTGCATAGAGCATCGGAGCCATATGTCCCGGGTCCAGGAAGAAGCGGTCACGAGCTTCCCATCCGGCGTTATCCGGATCGTACTCCAGAAACTCGCTAAAGAGCACATTGATAAAATCTGCACCACCCATAGCTCCGCCCGGGTGACCACTCTTAGCTTTCTCTACTGCTGATGCGGCCAAGATACGGATGTTGTCTGCCGCACGATTCATTAGTTGTGTCTTGTTCATATTGATGTAATTTATAGTTCTCATTCTTAGAATTTCCACCCCAGATAGTAACTCAGTCCCCAAGCCGTATTGCCTCGGGGTCCGTAACCGGGAATATAGATGGCTTTTCCGCTATTGTGCGCGAATGGAGACGACACAATTTCCGCCGGATTCCCATTCTCCACTTTGGTATTATCGACGACATAACTGTCTTTGCGCGTAAAGAGAAATCTGAACCTGCCTTGCCAGCCCATATAGAAAGCCGTATTACCGACCTTCGCTACTTCTACCTGGCATCCGGCCACTATCTCTCCCCAGCAATCCGCCAGCACGCCGCCTCTGCTCACATTGTAGCCTCTGTCGGAGTGAAAAGTCATCCGTTTGCTCGTTAGGAGTGTATCGTCGCCGGACACACGCTGGTCGTAGTCCTGCACCGCCGTACCGAATCGAATACCTATCAACAAGGCATGCGGACTCTCAGGATGTTTCTTCAGCGGATTGATATCGCATCCCACGCGGAAGAAACCGCCTTGCCCCGAATAAACGATAGAGTCGCCTTTCTCGTATTTGTTTTGGCTACCGAATGCATAGCCGACCTCAAAGGTGGGATAAAACCGATTCTTCAGTCGCCAGTTCATGGCCACCTCGTAGTTCTGCTGTTTTCCTTCGCTCGTCGCCAATGCCATAGCCAACGCACCCACATCCAGTTTGATGGTCATGCCCTGATAGAGCGGTGTCTCCGACACGTTTTTCTCAGGCTGTACGGGTGTGGGGTTGATGATGGTATCTTGTGCCTCTTGGGCAGAAAGATCGGCAAAATGCAAACAATAAACAGAAAGGACTATCAGTCCCATCCAACGACAATATGTCCCGGCACTCTCCACGACTGCTTACCTCCTACATCAGCGATTTAGCCTCGTTCTTCAGTTCTGCAAGAGCCTTGTCTGTCGGCGTCAATCCGTTGGACGCATAGCCTTCCAGCAACATCTTCGCATAGAGCATCGCGCTCGCGTCTTTGGGCAGCTGTGCCGCTATACCAACCACAAAAGCAGCCATCTGGTCACGCGCATTCAGCAGCAAGTTCCACACTTCCTCGCTCACATAGATCTGCTGGCTCATGTTGTGCTCAAATTCCTGACGAATGGTTTGCAGCAAATGCTGTTGCAATTGTAGCACCGACATGTTATTCATATCGAGCCCCATCAACATGTGCTCCGGTTTGGTTCGCTCCAGCAGCAACGCCAAGCGCTCATAGGCACGCAATCGTATAGGCGAGACCGATTTCTGTGACTCGCGCTTCAACTCCCATTGACGTTTGCGCTCTTCGTTAACGAACATCGAATGTTGGAGCAACCAAAATCCGAAAACTACTACCGATATTACGGCTAATAAAAGTACTATTGTTCCTGTTCCCATAAAACAAAACTTTTGCGGCTGCAAAGTTACTGCTTTTTTTTGAAATGCGCAAATATTTTATTACAAAAACTCACTATCGAAGTTCCTTCGAACTTATATCGAGACAATCCTAGACAATACTCGAGTCGATTACGAGTCGATTACGAGACAGATACGGGACGATATCGGCTTTCTCTACCGCTTATACTCTTTTACTGCACGATGAGCCGCACATTGTGTATAGCAGCGTTGCGAATAACTCATTTGCCCATTCATATACTTATTGCGTCTCACGTCCATGCCGGTTAGTACCTCATACCACACGCAAGCTGCTGTATAGCGACCATATTCATAATTGAGATGATACCCGTCGCGGCACAATGTATCACCCAGTTTGGTCGCACGGGCATACTGGATGGCCGCGCCACAAGGAATTAATAAAAGTTGAGAGTTGACAGTTGACAATTGATAATTAGCCGTATCCATCACATATTGCGTACAAGCAACGATGCTGTCCCACATCTCCTGTTGGTTGTTGTGATAGCGCGGATAAGCGGGGTGTTTGGCATCCTGACTGTATGCCCAGGTCTGCATCCAGCAGAGCTGCGCGGCGGGCTGATAAGCGCGCACAGAATCAATCAGGATGGACAACCACGGCTCATAACTGCTCCGTATTCCGCTGTCATGACTCGCCTGCTGCAAGGAAATATAATCGTATTTCCCGTCTCTGAGTGCCTGACGAAGTGTGATTGTATCTTTCACGATACGTGGCTCAACATTCGTGCAGACACGATGTCCATAGACAGGCTTGTTCTTATGCATGAACTCAACATGCTGCTGCAGCGAGCAACCGCCATAATAGAGATTATGGATCTCCACTTCTACGCCTTTCTCCGCGCACAACGGCACTAATTCTTGTTCTACGGCATCCCACGAGAACGAATTGCCGATACACAAAACCCGTATAACGAGCAATATTGATAAAAGAGTGTTAGCCATGTTACATAGATTTAGTTAAATTATATCAGTCCTTTCTTAATGTGCTATGAGCCAGTTCTCGCCCACTCCGCAGTCTGCTATCAACGGAATAGACAATTGTACGGCATTTTGCATTTCGCCCACTACTATCTCTCTTACACGCTCCACTTCCGCTTGCGGCACATTGAAGTTAAGTTCATCGTGTACCTGCATGATCATTTGCGCCTTCAGTTTCTCCTCATTCAGTCGGCGATGAATATTGACCATAGCCATTTTGATTATATCGGCTGCGGTGCCCTGAATAGGCGCATTGACGGCATTGCGTTCAGCAAAAGAGCGAACGGTTGCGTTCTGCGAATTGATGTCCGGCAGGTAGCGTTTGCGACCGAAGAGTGTCTCGGCATATCCTTTCTGCCGCGCTAATTCTTTTTGGCTTTCTATATAACTGATGACACGCGGAAAGGCTGCGAAATAGTCATCTATCAATTGTTTGGCCTCACCGCGACTGCAATCCAGTTGCTGCGCAAGACCGAAAGCGGAAATGCCGTATATTATTCCGAAATTGGCTGTCTTGGCACGACGACGTTGATCTTTGCTGATTTGGTCGATAGGCAGGCCGAAGATGCGGGAAGCCGTTGCCGCGTGTACATCTTGCCCGCTACGGAAAGCTTCCAACAAATGTTCGTCTTGACTAAAATGAGCCAAGAGACGCAACTCTATCTGACTGTAATCGGCGCTGAGGAACAGGCAACCTTCGTCCGGAATGACAGCCTCACGAATCAGTTTGCCACGCTCGCTGCGAATAGGCAGGTTCTGCAAGTTCGGGTTGCTGCTACTGAGACGTCCCGTAGCCGTAACAGTCTGATTATATGTTGTATGTATCTTACCATCAGCTGCTATATATCCGGGCAGAGTGGACACATATGTAGAAATCAGTTTCTTTAGTTCACGATAATCCAATATCTTGCCGATTATAGGATGACGCTCTTTGAGTGCGACCAATATTTCTTCCGAAGTGGAATACTGCCCGGTCTTTGACTTCTTGGCCTTGCTATCCAGTTTGAGTCGGTCGAAAAGCAGTTCGCCGACCTGACGCGGACTATTGATATTGAATGGTTCTCCCGACAGTATATATATATCCTGCTCCAACGCATCCAATTCGGCTGTCAGTTGTTTCTCTGCCTCGCGCAGTTTGTTGACATCTATACGCACTCCGGCCGCCTCCATCTCGCGGAGCACAGGCACCAAAGGCAACTCAACATCATTGTAGAGACGCCACAACGCTTCGTCTGCTTTGAGGGCATCCCAATCGGGTTGTTTGTTGGGATTGAATGCCACTTCCGGATTCAGCAAATACTGGCAAAGACGCGCTTTTACCTCTTCCTCCTGCGACATGGGAGTTTGAGGTTCAGTTTCTAATGTCTGCTCTTCGTTGTTCATGCCGCCAAAGAGATCCAATTGATTAGGATCTGCCGGTTTAGCCTTCTTTGGAGTAGTTGAAGCAACCGATGCTGTCTGCGTTGCAGGATTGAGTTTCTTCAATAGTGATTGAAACTCCAACTCATTATATATTGCAGTTAGAGACTCCATATTCGGCTCCTGCTTGACCAATTGTGCTTCATCGAGTGTAATCGGCACATCCGTGCGAATGGTGGCGAGGAATTTGGAGAATTTGATTTCCTCTGTCTGTGACTCTACTTTTTGGCGCAGGGCACCCTTTATCTGGTCGGTGTGTTCCAACATATTCTCGATAGAGCCGAATTGTTGCAATAGCGCAACAGCCGTCTTCTCACCCACTCCTTTGCAACCGGGAATATTATCGCTGGCATCGCCCATCAGTCCCAACAAATCTATTACTTGCAATTGATCATTGAGTCCATATTTCTCACACACTTCTTTCGGACCGAGTATCTCGAAACCTCCGGTATGACGCGGACGGTACATGCGTATTCGTTCTGTTACCAATTGACCATAGTCCTTGTCCGGTGTGGCCATATAGACGTCAAAACCTGCCGCTTCGCCCTGCTGCGAGAGCGTTCCGATGACATCATCCGCTTCAAAGCCGGGTACTTCCAATACAGGAATATTCATAGCCTCCAGTATTCGCTTGATAACAGGAACAGCACGACGAATATCTTCCGGAGTCTCTTCGCGTTGCGCCTTGTACTGCTCGAACGCTTCATGTCGGAAGGTCGGTCCATGCGGGTCGAACGCCACGCCAACATGCGTCGGATTAACTTTGCGGAGCAAATCATCCAAAGTAACCACAAATCCAAAGATAGCGGAAGTATTCTCTCCGCGACTATTCATGCGAGGCGCACGTATGAAAGCATAGTACGCGCGATAGATCATCGCATAAGCGTCTATAAGCAACAGGGTTTTCGACATGTCGTTAATATATTTAAACCGGCTGCAAAGGTAGTGTTTTTTTTTGACATATGCAAAAAAAAGCGACTGAAGCCGTTTTTTTGCATCTCGGTCATCTCTCGCTCTTCTCTCGGTTATCGCTCGGTCAAGCGGCAGAGGAATATAAAATGGAACGGCATAAGAAAAAACGATGCTTGAACCAATCAAGCACCGCTATTCAGGTTGGCATCACCAATCAATCGGTTGGATACCGTGGTTGGTGAGATAAGTATTGGCAGCGCTGAAATGACCACAACCGTCGAATCCGCGATAGACGGACAGAGGCGACGGGTGGGATGTTTGCAAGACAAGATGTTTCTTGCGGTCGATGAACTGTCCCTTGCGTTGTGCGTATGAGCCCCAAAGCATAAAGACCAGATGTTCGCGCTCGCGATTAAGTGCATCAATAGCCGCATCGGTCAGTTCTTCCCAACCTTTGCCTTGGTGGCTACCGGCCTTGTGCGCCTCTACGGTCAATGTAGCATTGAGCAACAATACGCCTTGTTCAGCCCAACGTCGCAAATCTCCGCTCTGCGGGATAGGTTTGCCGAGGTCGCGGTGGATCTCCTTGTAGATATTGACCAACGAAGGAGGAATCTGCACGCCTTCAGGAACCGAGAAACTGAGTCCCATGGCCTGTCCCTCTTCGTGATACGGGTCCTGTCCGATGATTACCACTCGCACCTTGTCAAACGGGCACGAATCGAAAGCATTAAAAATCAGACCGGCAGGCGGAAAACATCTGCAGGTCTGATATTGTTGGCGTACATATTGAGTGAGGAGTTCGAAATACGGCTTGTCAAACTCCGGTTGCAGAACATGTTGCCAAGATGGATCGATACGAACGTTCATTAGTCAACTATAAGCATTGCGTCTCCATAATCGCCAAAACGATAGCCTTCTTTGACAGCTACCTCGTACGCGTGCATCACCTCGTCGTATCCGCCGAATGCTGCAACCATCATCAACTGACTGGACATCGGCATATAGAAGTTAACGAAGAATGCGTTTGCTACCGTGAAATCATACGGCGGGAAGATGAACTTATTGGTCCATCCGTCATATGGCTTGAGTTGTCCTCCTGTGCCCACTACATGTTCCATTGCACGCATCACTTCAGTTCCCACAGCACAGACGCGTTTCATTTCCTCATGTGCCTGATTAACGTGGTTAACCATCTTCTCCGGCAGAATAATCTGTTCGGACTCCATCTTATTCTTTGTCAAGTCTTCCACATCAATATCCTTGAAGATACCCAGCGAGACATGGCTGGTCATAAATTCGCTCTCAATACCGTGTATCTCCATGCGTTTCAATAATTGCTTGGAGAAATGCAAACCGGCTGACGGAGCTGCAACAGCTCCGATTTTTGATGCAAAGATAGTCTGGTAGCGCTCGTTATCCATCTCACGTACAGGCTCATCGTGAAATAATTCCTGATATTGAGCCAGTGTTTCCGGATCCATTGGACGACGTATATATTTAGGCAGCGGAGCGCTACCCAAAGCATAAAGACGAGGCACAAACTCCTCGTTATCGTAGTCGGTCAGGAAACGGAACGTACGTCCACGGCTGGTGGTATTATCTATTACCTCTGCTACAATAGAAGGATCGTCATCAAAGGTAATCTTGTTGCCGATACGTATCTTGCGAGCCGGATCTACCAATACATCCCAATAACGTGAACGATGGTTCAACTCACGCAGCAGAAATACTTCTATCAGAGCGTTTGTCTTTTCCTTGTGACCATACAGACGAGCAGGAAAGACCTTGCTATCATTGAAGATAAACAAGTCGCCTTCGTCAAAAAAGTCCACCATTTCGTTCACCTTCTTATGCTCAATCTCACCATTCTTGCGATGAAGCACAAGCAGACGTGAGTCATCGCGATAAACAGTCGGATACTGAGCAATCTGTTCCTCAGGCAGTCGGAAACGGAACTGGCTGAGTTTCATATCATTCGTTTTGTACATAGTCGTAATTATTCAATTCAGTTAAGAATCGGTCAATAGTATAGCAATCTTTTACTTGTATAGTTCCCACTCTTGTGCGGCGCAATGCTGTCAAATACGCACCGGACCCTAATCGTTCTCCAATGTCGCGTGCTAAAGCACGAATATATGTTCCCTTGGAGCACACCACACGGATTGTTAACTGCATGGTCTCTGCATCAAAAGCAAGAACTTCTATCTCATCTATTACCAGCAACTTGGGTTTGAGTTCAACCTCTTCTCCCTTTCGTGCTAATTCATAGGCTCGTTTACCATTCACCCATACTGCAGAATAAGCAGGCGGTGTTTGCCATTGTTCACCCACGAAATGCGGTATTGTCTCGTCTATCAATTGACGAGTAATATGCTCAGTCGGGTAAGTAACATCTACCGTTTGTTCCATGTCGTACGAAGGAGTTGTAGCACCTAACTGAAGTGTGGCTTCATATTCCTTCACGTCATATTGGAGTTGGTCTATCAACTTGGTCTTCTTGCCTGTGCAAACCACTACTACACCTGTAGCTAAAGGGTCCAATGTTCCGGAATGTCCGACTTTCAGTTTCTTGCGGCCTAACTTTTTGCACAACGCATAGCGTATCTTGGCTACCAGATCAAACGAGGTCCAATGGAGCGGCTTATCAAAAGCCAACACTTCTCCTTCTACAAAATCCCACATCGCTTAGGATATTGTTGCAAAAATAGCTACCGAACCTATGATGGCGCAGTATACAGCAAACCAAATCAAACGCTGACGGCGTACTATCTCTATCATAAACCGACAAGCGAAGCAGCCTGTCAAAAAGGCGGCGATGAAGCCCACTGCTGCAGGCACTAAATCCAGATTGCCGGATGCTTCGCCTCCCAGCAGTTTGAGCAGATCGAGAAAGGCTTCGCCGAGAATAGGAATGAGTACCATGAGGAATGAGAACTGAGCAACACTCTCTTTCTTCACTCCGCACATGAGTCCCGTGGCAATAGTACTGCCTGAACGGCTCAAACCGGGCAACACGGCACATGCTTGCGCCAATCCGATGATGAAGGCATCTTTATACCCCACCTCATGGCCGGCATTTTTTCTCTTGTTGAGCATCCATTCGCTTAACGCCAGCAGCAAGGCAGTCACCAACAAGCAGATTCCCACCAACAGGAGTCCGTTTCCGAAGAAAGCCTCTACTTGGTCCTTGAAGAACATTCCAACGATGAATACAGGTATCATGGACACTAAGATCTTTGCCACATAATCCTTCTCGGCGTTCCATTTCCAAGTTGTAAACGTACCCTGGAAGAGTTTGCTCACCTCGCGCCATAACACCACCAAAGTAGAGAGCACTGTAGCCACATGAACAATAATGGCAAAAGAAAGGTTCTCCTCACCAGATGTGCCTAACAAGGCTTGGCCTATCTCCAGATGGCCGGACGATGACACCGGAAGGAATTCTGTCAACCCCTGTACGATGCCCAACACAAGTGCTTGTAACCAGTTCATTATTTCTTAGAGCGGAATAAAATAGCAAATAGCATAAGCACAAATCCTGCCAGCGAAATCATCGGACCGAGCGTGATACGGCGGAAAGAAAAAATATCAGGATTATATACCTCACCGGATGGTTCTCCTGCCATTAAGCAGAAACCTGTTACAATTATGATTACCGAAACGGCAATCAAGATGAGATTAATTTTGTCAAGACTCTGTTTCATAATTTTTTGTTTTTCTTAATATCAAATCTCGTACAACGAGTTATTATCCATGCGAATATAACGGCCTGTGGCTATCAACGAAGCAAAGAACGTGATCAAGAGACCTGAGCACAGCACTACAGCTGACACAAAGGCTATGTTCTGCCACGTTAACGGGAATAGTAAGACTCCCAAACGCACTTCTACATAATACACCACACCGCTTAGTATTGTCAGCGCAGCCAAACCGGAGAAGAATCCCATCAGCATATTGCGCCATATGAACGGACTGCGCGTTACCCAAGAGGTTGCGCCGACCAAAGTCATGGTATTGATAATAAAACGCTTGCTGTATATTTGCAAACGAATTGTGTTCACTATAAGAGCCAAGGATATAAGCAATAGGACAGCAGCAACAATGAGCAGAACCAAAGTAAAGTCACTGATGTTACTGGTCATCAAGTCTGCCAAGTCATGCGGATAGATCACCTCCGTTACGCACGGTAACTGTTGCAAACGATTAACCAACAACTCAAGGCTGTCCGGATTACTATACTTATCCGTGGGATGAATCTCATAACTGGCAGAGAGCGGGTTATAGCCCAGGAATTGTGTCGGATCTTCTCCTAACGAACTGATATGTTCCTTGAGAGCATCCTCACGAGAAACATAAGTATAACCGCTACAAGCCGGACTATACTCCAATATTTTCTCAAGACGTGCACATTGCGCACTATCTGCCTCATCTGATAATACGGCCGTGAGCGTCATATTCTCACGCATGCGCGTAACAAGAGAACCTGCCGAAAGCAGGAGCACGCATTCTAAGCCGATCAAACAAAGAACCAAGGCGACACTAACTGCCGCTGTGAAATATGAATTACGAAAACGTTGCTTTCGCATAATTTTAACTAATACCAACAAAAAGCGCAAAAGGGGCAGGCGAATACCTGCCCCTTTAGCTCATATATCAATACTCCCAGAGGTCTTGCTCGAAATTAAGCAATTCCGTAGCAATACGCTCCTGTTCCTTTTTCACCTTCTCTTCCGATCCGGCGTAATCAGGAATCCAGCGGTTGTACATATTACCCTCGCCTACAATGTAAGACGAGAACAAACGTTTCTGGAAGAACTCGTCATAAGTGACACGTCTCACTTCGTTTCGACTCGGGATAGCATATTGCATTGCTATATACGGACGCAACTCGTCATATGCAATCCAGAACATGATAGACTCACGCAGTGAGCCCATGATGTTAGAGCTATCTCGTGTAGAGATCTTGTCAGACTGAAGCGGTGCTATAGCCATGATCTTGGTGTGCAGACGAGAAGTGTGTTTGTCGAAGAACACAACCTCCTGAATCAGGTACTTCAATTGGTTCTTTACAATCTTCTCAAACGGATAGAAGTGGAAAGACAACTCATCAGAAGCACTATCATAGTGCACCAACATAGCATCCGAACTAGAAATATCGAAGTGCGTAGGATCATCTGAGTAGTCACCCATCGGGTCATCTGCCATGAACATGGTCGGAATGACGTTACGGGCAATCGGCTCCTGGTGGAGATCCGGTTTAATAGTTTCCATATTCTTCTCGTAGATAGGCATGCCATCTACAACTGCATCGGTAATCACCTTGAACAAGTTACGGTAATCAGCGTCGTCAGACTTGGTCGGGAAGTAAATCGGATAATTCTGCTTGTAACGCATATCGATGATGCGGTACACAAAACGCGACCATACGACATCGTCAATACGATGGTCAACCATCACAATCGTATCATGTGCAGGTGAAAACTCCTCAGTCTGAATACGAGCACTACCTATCTCGTCAAAGAACGAGATTACTTTATGCTGCGCCTGAACACTAAGAATGCTCATCAGCATACATACGATAATACTTAATTTTTTCATATTACAGTTAGGTATTAATTCAATGATAGAGGAATAGGCGACAAACGTATTTCGCGGCCATCAGGACCCTGTGCGCGAATATCAGTAATAACGACTACAGCTCCCATCTTCAACTTACTCATACGATCACGCTGATCCGAAGTGAACTTGTTACCACGTGCTTCCGTCAGCATACCGTTAACGTTAACCTTGAAGCTAGAGATGCGGAAAGGCAAATCCAACAAGCCATCAGGACCATACGAAGCGATGATACGTGAGTCCGGATTAAGCAGTGCACCACGTGAGATATTGCCATCCGAGTACTCCTTGTCGCCTGAACGGAGATATGCACCCGGTTTCGGCAGTGCCTTTACACGATAGTCTTTGCTACCCATTGATTGTACTTTGCCATCCAACTCGGCAGATACAGATATAGTCACGCTCTTGGAACCATCACCGGGTTTGATAATCCATAGACCACCACTCTGCTTAGCAGAAGCACCACTTACCGACACACGAATCTTGTCGTTAGCGATACCCGGTACCGAGATAGCGAACTTGTTTTCATATCCACGATACATGATGTTGAGGTCTGTGTTAGAGATAGTCACAGCCGGTTCACCAACGCTATATTCGCTCGCGAACGGCAGTTTTTCGATCTCACCCGTTGCTGGATTCTGGAAAGCGATGTGACCGCTGAACTTCTGCAGACCTACTGAAGTAGCCGGCACCTCATAGATACCTTGCTCGTTGATCTTAGTGCCATTCACATAATAATCCGGAGTTTGAGTTGAGTCAATAGCAGCCAAGATAATCTTAGCAGAATATCTACCGCCACGGATTACGTAGTTAGAACTTGGGATCACATATGCGTTCAACTTGTTTACACGCAAGTCGCCAGCATCAGTCTGAGTACGCAAGAACTGAACAGTTACGTTCTGTGCATTGCGAATATCATTTTGAATCTTGGTCAACAATACGATTGCAGCACCGGAAGGCATGTCATGGAACATCTGATCTTCCCATGAGATCATCTTGTCGCCTGACTCCTGCTTGTCACTGGTGTCAAAGATCGTATTGAACTCAGCCGCTTTGTTCGGATCCAAGCTAATCAAGTACGAACGATATTCTTCAATTTTGTGCTTAAGCACCTCACCAGGTCTTGTTCCGTGATCCGGCAGCGCGTAGTGAGTGGCTGCATCACGGTTATCGTTACCTTCAATCACACGTGCCTCAAGATCGGCTTTGCTGGCACCATCCGTAGCCACGGCGATTTGGTATTTAAAATCTTGAATAAAGTCGTACAAACTATCTGAGCGTTGGGTCAGTTCAGCTGCTTTGTCGTACCAAGGCCCGTTTTTCTCGGGGTTATCGTTACGTGCAGAGAGGAACAGAGCCATCATCTGCTTATTACGGCCATCAGTAGTTTCGAGAGTTGAGTGCAAACTATCGTCCACTAACTTGAAAGCCTTCAGGACATCCGTACTTACGTTCAACGCCAGCATGGCGGTGAGCACCAAGTACATCATTCCTATCATTTTTTGTCTCGGGGTTTCCGGACAGTTCTTTGCTCCACCCATTTCTGAAGTGTTTTAAGGTTTCTAATAATCTTGATCGCAAATCTCTATAGATTATGCGAGCGCATTCAGCATGTTACCATAGATTGCATTGAGGTCAGATACAGACTTCTGGAGAGCCTTAGTACCCTCAGCGAATGCGATCTGAGCATCAGCAGCTTGTTTAGAAGCAGCAGTTACGTTCTTTTGAGCCTCAACTTGAGCATTGACAGCTTGCAGTTGGAGTTCGTAAACAGAACTGAGGTTTGCCATCTTCTGGCCTACTTCCTCTACGCTCTTTCTATAAGCACGAGTCTGCTCTGCAACGCCCTTGATATCTTCGCTTACTTGTGCGTAAGATCCGGAGATACCGTTGGTAATCTGTGTGAACGAATCAGTTGCGATGCCGGCAGCAGACAACTTGCTTGCGTACTCTTCAGTAGCAACCTCTGCAGCAGCCAACTTCTCGCCAAGCTTAACGCCGGTTTGAGCGACTTTACCGAGTTCGCCAAATTGGGTAGCAGCTTTTGCCAAGTCTGCAATACCATCCTTCAATGCCTTCATTTCGTCATCTTTGAGCGAAGACACCTTGCCTATAGATGCAGATTCGCCTGCAACTGCGTGGTTGATGGCAACCGGAGCGCCACTCTCTACGCCTGCACCCAGCAAGGTAGGACGTGGTTGCTTAGCTTTCTCTTCCAAGAGTTCAGGTTTAGTTCCGTACTCCAACAATTGCGGGAATACGTTCTCCCAGTGGAACTCTGGATGTGGATGCTCCAAGGCTCCGATAATGAACAGGAATGCCTCGGTAAACATACCAACCATAAGCACTTGACTTGCACCCGGCCAGTGCAAAATCTTAAACAACGCACCGATAATTACGACCGATGCACCCACCGAATAAACGATGTTTACGATGTTCTTACCATTGTAAGATCCATACCAATGCATGAACTTTGCACCAAATCCTTGCTGTGCAGCTTTTTCTTCCATAGCCATATTTTTAAGAATATAAAATTATTTACTAAAGTTAATTTGTTTAATTATTCGCCGATGTACGAGCGTACGCAGCGGAAACCGATATAAGAACGGCTCTCGAACTGGTACTCGTAAGAACGCACACCGCACTGGAGGTAGTAACTTACATCCTTCCAGCTACCGCCCTTAATGACTTTACGTTTCAGGATATCCGGATCGGCCTTACGAGCCATGTAGCTATAATCCGGGTTCAAATCGTGAATGTGGGTGTTCATTGCGCTCTGGAATGCAGAACTGGTCCACTCAGAAACGTTGCCGGCCATATCGAACAAGCCGAAATCGTTCGGACGATACTGAGCAACCTTAACGGTGGTAGTTCCGGTATCATCGTTATATGCACCACGGTAAGGTTTGAAGTTTGCGAAGAAACAACCCTTTCCGTCACGGGCATAGTTGCCGCCCCAAGGATAAACAGCCATCTTGCGACCGCCACGTGCAGCATACTCCCATTGAGCCTCTGTCGGGAGGCGATAATCGTTAGCCTCAACAGCAGAGGAACTATTAAACAATTTCGTACGCCAATTACAGAAAGCATGTGCCTGTTCCCAAGTAACACCAACTACCGGGTAGTCGTAGTAACCCGGATGTTTGAAATACTTTTGAAGCATCGGATCATTGTACGAATACTGGAAGTCACGCGCCCATACCAAAGTATCCGGATAAACACAGATAATCTTCTGTGTAATCAGGTCAGTTGGTTCACGAAGCGGACGATAGATCGTAGAGTCCTTGATCTCGCCAAGCTCGTTTACCCAGAAGGTATCTACACGTGCAGAAGCGCCCGCAGGATAAGAACTGGTAGCCACATCGAACTTGTTACGTTGCGGCAGCGCCTCATCCACGTTCAACCATGTGTAACGATAGTGCAAGAAGCTGGTTTTCAGCGTACCATCGCTATAATACATTGGAGCCAGGGCATCCACGATGTCCTCTTCCTTGCTGCCCCATGGCACTTTCTTGTGCCAATTGAGACGGAAATGCTCCTCATCGAAGTCCTCATCTTTAGGCTGGATAGCATAATCTGTCATGCCGGCAGCCACCAAATTAGTTAAGGCAATAGAGTCACGTACCCAGTTCACAAACTGATGGTACTCGTTGTTGGTAATCTCGGTCTCATCCATCCAGAAAGACTCAACTGTAACCATCACGAGATTATCCGGCTGTTCAAAAACAGCAGACTGCGTGTTGGCACCCATCATGAAAGAGCCCTTCTTGATAAACAACATACCGTAGGGATTAGCCTCTTTGAAATTACCGGCCTTGTAGGCTCCTACAAGTTCTCCGGCAGGCTTGTTACAACTAGCCAATACAATCGTCATAACGACCAATGGCAAAATTTTCATTAGTTTCATATTGGTACTTAATCGATTAATATATTCACTATATATTCTACTACTATATACTATATATATAGCTAACCTTACAAAAATCTCACTGACTTATATTTATTGGTTCTTCTCGGTTTCAGTATATCAAAACTATACGCGAGATAAATCTCATGACTTCCGAAGCTCTCCAACATCAACTTACTTGTCGGAAGTTCACAACTATACCCCAATTGCAAGCCACTGATTATATCTACGCCCAACAATATATTCACACTCCCCAATACTCTATATCCGAGTCCCCATCTATAGCGATCCTTATAGTCACACATCATGGTCAAATTGACATCCCAACTTACAAAATCTGTCATTACCATTGCGCTCGGGGTCAAGACCCACTCTCTATAATTCTTCAATCTATAGCGGTAACCTCCTACCAAATACATCGTTCCGACCAGTTTAATCTCCTGGCTCTTGGCTACCGTTGCATCACCCAATTCAATCACAGGTTGAACCAAGTGACTATAACTGGCACCCACCCACCATGTCAGAGCGCTGTAATAGAGGCCAATACCCATGTCAAATTTCATACCGGACTTGCTGCCCGTAGGCACTGCTTCATCATTTGAGTCATGGTAATCGTCCCCCATCTTGTTTAGGTTTACTGAATCACCTTTAAAACCCACATTCACAAAGCCCAGATCGATACCTCCACTCAGGTATCCCGGCCCCAATTTTTGCCGATAAGCATATTGCACATACAGTGACTGTGTAGTAAACAAGCCATATCGGTCATTCAAGAAGCGCACACCTGCGCCGTGACGGGTTTTGGCTATCATGAAAGGCGATGTAAATGAGAACCAGGTACTCATTGGCGCGTTGGGAATATTAACATACTGCATTCGGTGTATTCCCGCCACTTTCATCATATCGCCTTCTCCTGCCGCTGCAGGATTATAGCCGGTTGGCATATACATATACTGTCCCATCTGCGGATCAAACTGCCCATACACAGCAGTCACGGCAAACATTGCCAACAGTAGAACAAGATATTTTCGCACGTAGTTGCGGCTCTTTGGGTTAATATTCCTCTTCATTGAAGAAGAAGTCATCGTCTTGGGTGGGATAATCCGGCCAAATATCCAAAATACTCTCATAAACCTCCTCATCCTCATCCTCTAACTCTTCAAGATTTTCTATCACTTCTGCCGGAGCACCTATTCTGTTAGCATAATCCAGCAGTTCTTCTTTGGTTGCAGGCCATGGTGCATCCTCCAATTTAGAAGCTAATTCAAGTGTCCAATACATAATTAAATCAAGCAATAATCTATCCCTAACCGGGTGTACTTTTCTAAAATATCGTGCAAAAGTATAAAAAAAAATCTAAACTTGCAAGTTTTTCTCCCTTTTTTTTACTTTTTTTGATATTTTTCTCTATTATTGAGCATTATTTGTTCATTTTCTCCCAATTTTTCCTCCTATCCGTATGCACCTTTTTGATAAGAAATATATCAAATACTGATCCTATAATGACGTTTCAAATAATGTTTGTCAACAAAAAGTAATCCGACGTGCCAAAGATCCATACTTGTTGTCACTCTCGGGTCGTTTTTCAGTTCTCTCCATGCTCGTTCCATTTCGCGGGAATAATGAATGTCATCCATTACCAATATCCCCTTCTCTTTCATTCGCGGGAGCAGTAGTTCTGCATACTTCATTGTTGCTTGATATGTATGGTTGGCATCCACATAGACCAAGTCAAATTGCTTCTTTTCACAGATTGGCGGAAGTGTATTTTCTATGCGTCCGACCCGGCAATCTATGTTGCAAATTTCGAGTTGCTGCCACTGCTGCTTAGCCACTTGCGCCACGGCCTCACTTCCCTCCAAGGTCGTTAGATGATTTTGCTCATTTGCCTTTGCCAGATATGCGGTAGTAACACCAAGTGACGTACCTAACTCCAATATTTCCAGCGGATTGTGCTGTTCTTGCCCCATATAGCTCACCAACCTAAAGAGCAATTGTCCGACTGCGGGAATCTCCAGATGGCTGCGAGCGATATCCCGGACTCTGCGAGCAACATGCTTTCCTGTTGAACTGCCTGCAGACCCGAAATCTACGACATCCAGCACTTCGTCATTTTGCAGCAATGTATTGCGTCTGCGTTCGATATCCTCAAAGCAATAATACGTATTTTTGTCGTGCATCAGGAAACGTACTATATAAAATAAATAAGGAGAGTGAATACCCTCGCCCGTTGTATTCCAAGCCGTTAAGCGGTGACGCACATAGGAAAAAACGCGATATAATACATCTTGAGCACTCATTTTGGGTGCAAAATTACACTTTTTCTTGCACGTATGCAAATTTTTTTGTAATTTTGCAGCCTAAATATTGCAAATATTATGGTTTTAAATTACATTTGGATTTCTCTTATTCTATTGGCCGTTGTATTCGGACTGATACAAGCAGTCTTTTTCGGGCAAACAGATATCTTCTCGGAGATTCTCAACTCCACCTTCGCCAATTCAAAAACAGGATTTGAGTTATCACTGGGTTTGACCGGGGTTTTATCGTTGTGGATGGGTATCATGAAAATCGGAGAAAAGGCGGGCGCTGTGAACACTCTCGGCAAGGGAGTTGCTCCGTTTTTCACCCGCATTTTCCCGGACATACCGAAGAATCATCCGGTCTTCGGCACAATGACCATGAATTTTGCAGCCAACATGCTCGGTCTGGACAATGCTGCTACTCCGATGGGTCTGAAGGCCATGAGCGAACTGCAAGAGTTGAACAGCGACAAGCAGAAGGCATCGAACGCGATGATTATGTTCGTTGTGCTCGGCGCCAGCGGTCTGACACTCATTCCGACAACGATCATGGCGTACCGCGCGCAGTTGGGAGCAGCTAATCCGGCAGATGTGTTTTTGCCAATACTGATAGCTACGTACGTGGCCACTCTGGTGGGTTTACTATGCGTTTGTATCGCTCAGAAAATCAAACTGACCGACCATGTTGTATTAGGCACACTGATTGGTTTGACCGCCTTGGTCGGACTGATAGTCTGGGGTGCTACACGACTATCCCCCACACGGTTAGCATCGTTATCCGCAGCGGCAGCAGCAGTCATTCTGCTGGGCGTCATCTGCTGGTTTATCATCCAAGCCATGATACAGAAGATCAACGTTTATGATGCCTTCATAGATGGAGCCAAAGACGGATTTAAGACTGCAGTGGGAATAATCCCGTATCTGATAGCCATACTGGTAGCAGTCGGAATGTTTCGTGCATGCGGAGCGATGGATCTGCTTGAGCGCGGCATAGCTTGGTTGTTTGGCATATGCGGTATCAACCCGGACTTAGCGGGAGCCGTTCCGACAGCACTCATGAAACCTCTGAGCGGCGGTGGAGCACGCGGGCTGATGCTTGAGGCGATGACCACACACGGAGCAGATAGTCTGGTGGGACGGCTCTGCTGCATCTTGCAAGGCACAACAGATACCACATTTTATGTGCTGGCGGTATATTTCGGAAGCGTCAATATCAAAGATACGCGTCACGCGGTAGCATGCTGCCTTTTGGCAGATTTGGCCGGAGCCGTAGCCGCCTTTGCCCTTGCGCCGATATTCTTTGGATAAACGGTTCCAAAATAAGAGCAAGAGACAATTTCCCAACTTTTTCCCAAGTATAAAATTTGCCCATTCGGCATAAAAATAGTACCTTTGCAGCAATTTTAACAAATCAGATATATATGATACGCGTATTGATTGACAAGATTTTTCGCGCCGGTATTAAGCTTTGCATGTTGACCGGCGTAGCATTCACAGTCACAGCTTGTTACGGTGTTCCGCCAGAGAGACGCGAACATTGGTATCCGAATGAACCGGATTACGAGAATGCGCAACAGAAAGTAGAAAAGCAACTTCAGCAAGCAGCACAATCGGAAGATGCCTTTGCTGACGAAGCAAGTAAGTAACCAACCAGAGAGCCGACAATAAGAGTCGGCTCTCATCGTTAATACCTTTTATATTATATACAGCGAATTATGATCTGATTGAAGCAAGGAAACTTGTTACTTATCTCGAGAAAAGAGGTGACGAAAAGTATATATACTATGTATATATAGGAGACAGGTTACAGGGAACAGGTTACAAGGGCTTATCCTATGGT
>JAILDU010000086.1 GCA_024689005.1 Paludibacteraceae bacterium | reverse complement strand
TTATTTATCTCAACATAGTTATTTGATATCCAAATAGGTGTGTACATACTATTCCTCATAGGAGTATACACACTACTCTCTATTACTATTAGACCTCGAATATCCAACGGATAAGTATTAGTTAAATGTAAAAAATTGGATTTTGAGATAATGGGTTTATAATAGAACGAAGTAGCGCCCTTATTAAGGTCTACAGATTCTCGCAATGACTTAATGACATTCACAAACCGCTCTATCTTCTTAGAGTCATTTATAGCAACACGAGAAATCTCACCGCTTCTTACTTTATTACTTATAAAATCCTCTTTGGACACATTTACTGCGGTATACACATCGAGATCCATGCAAAAAACGAAAACCGCATCTATCCGAGTAGGTAAAATTGGTTTATCACTTGCTTTTACGGAAATACATCCCATAAAAAAGCATAATAGTACGAGCTTACTCTTTAGATGGAGTACAACTCCATTTAGGCTCTGTAGATATGGGTGATGTTGTTTCATATGGCGAACCTCCATGATTATCTCGTGTTACTTCTCCGGGTTTTAATTTTCCTAATTTCTGGGCAGTTTCTTGCTCGCTTCCAGTGATTACTCTCTTTTCTTCCAAATTGCTATAATTGGGATCTTTTATACCCCCATATGTTTTCTGTTGAATAGGATTAGTATCGTATTCCAAGGCATGATCAATTTCATGATTGAGCACTTCCACAGGAGACATTTCATAAAGATTGTCAGTATAAAATCCAACACGCGAATTCCATGTAATGGTTTTTGTTTGGGGATTAAACTGATTGCTGTCAAAGTCCATGCCTTCTGACAGAAAATACACATTAGGAGATGCTTGCAACTGACCTAGCATGTCATAAATGCCATTTTGTTTCATGTAGGAAGATGCTTGTTTAAAGTCGCTCTTAAAAGACTCGGATACTCCGGGAGCAAAAAGTAAGATTCTTCCATCCGGGTCCACATACTTGATTGGATTCCAGGCGCAATAGGCATAGGGTGAAATGCCGGGGTACTTGTCGGCTAACGGGTCAACGGACAACCAGTGCCCAAAGGCCGACCAGAAGTAGCGCGCTCCGAAGTAGTCGTAACCTGTTTCTCCGTCTCGCTCCTTGCCCTATAGTGTGATTTTTTTAAATCGGCTGCAAAGATACAATAAAAAAGTGACATACGCAAACGCGCATATCACTTTTTCTTAACTTTCCGAGCTCTTATCGAGCTTGTTTCGAACGCAAATCGAACTCAAGTCGAAAGCAAGTAGAAGTTTTATCAAGTATTTGTCGTTTCTTGAAGACGGAAGTTAGAGAAGTTCGACCGAACGGTTGACGAACTTGGCGAGTGCTTCACCCTTCAGTTTGCCGCTAGCCAGAAGCGCGATATCAATCAGTTGTTTGATTCGTTCGTCTTCGCCCTTGAGCGTATAGACAGTCTCGACAACAGTCTCTTTGGTTGGCGCTTCGCCGTCTTTCTCGGCCTTCTTCTCAACCTCTTTGCTGACTTGTTCGCTGGTCATTTTGCTGATCAGGTCTTGGATAAGCGGGTGAGAGGTGTTGAGGACGATGGTGTAGTTGTCCGGCATTTGGCCGTAGAACGACATGCCTTGCTGGTGAGCGGACATCTCTTTCATTCGGCGCATAAACTCGTTCTGCGTCAGGAAAACAGGCAGGGCATCTGTAGCCGCGGCTTCGCAGGAGACGTAGTAGTTGAGTTTGTCTGCCTCCGGAATGATGGCTTCGACTGCTTTGCGTAGGCCTTCTTTCTGCTCGTCGGAGTAGTTGTCTTTGACAGCATCGTCCTTGCGAATGATATTCTCGATGGTGTCGCTATCCACGCGCACGAAGCGCAGTTTATTGCCTTCTGCTTTCTGTTCGGCTTGCGACATGGCGTGTACGTCCAGTTCGCCGTTCTGGAGCAGAACATCGTATCCCTTCGCTTTTGCGCGCTCTATATAGGTGTAGTTGGCGTCAGCATTCTGCGTGTAGAGAATGACGAGGTTGCCGTCCTTGTCGGTTTGCGCATCCTTGATCTTATCTTTGTATTCGTCCAGTGTGAAGTATTTGCCTTCCAGGTTCTTGAGCAGAGCAAATCCAACGGCTTTCTCGTAGAACTTCTCGTCGGTGAGCATACCGAACTGGATGAAGAGTTTGATGTCATCCCACTTCTTCTCAAAGTTCTCGCGGTCGTTCTTGAACATCTCTGCCAGTTTGTCAGCCACTTTCTTGGTGATATAGCCGCTGATCTTCTTGACATTGTTGTCCGATTGCAGGTACGAACGGCTGACGTTGAGCGGGATATCCGGGCTGTCAATGACACCGTGAAGCAAGGTCAGATACTCCGGAACGATGTTCTCCACCTCATCGGTGACATAGACTTGGTTGCAATAGAGTTGGATCTTGTTGCGATGTACATCGAGATTGGTTTTGATTTTCGGGAAGTAGAGAATACCTGTGAGATGGAACGGGTAGTCCACATTGAGGTGGATATGGAACAACGGTTCATCCATTTGTGTGGGGTAGAGTTCGTGGTAGAACTTGTCGTAGTCTTCGTCCTTGAGGTCAGCTGGTTTGCGTGTCCATGCGGGAGTGGTGTCGTTGATGATATTCTCTTCGTCGGTCTCAACCTGCTTGCCGTCTTTCCACTCTTTCTTCTTGCCGAAAGCAATCTCGACGGGGAGGAACTTGCAGTATTTTTTGAGGAGGCCTTCAATCGTTGCGTCCTCGAGGTATTGTGCAAACTCGTCGTCGATGTGGAGGACGATATCTGTTCCTCGTTCGGCTTTGATGGTGTCTTCCATCTGATACTCAGGCGATCCCTCACAACTCCAGTGCACAGCCTTAGCATCGTCTTGGTAGGAGAGTGAGAAGATCTCGACCTTCTTGCTGACCATGAAGGCGGAATAGAAGCCGAGTCCGAAATGTCCGATGATGGCTTCCGTGTGGTCCTTGTATTTGTTGACAAACTCCTCGGCTCCGGAGAAGGCTATCTGGTTGATATATCGGTCCACTTCTTCGGCGGTCATGCCTATACCATGATCGCTGACGGTGAGTGTTTTCTTTTCCTTATTAATAATTACGCGCACGCGCGTGTCGCCGAGGTCTCCTTTGACTTCTCCGACAGAGGATAGCGTTTTGAGTTTCTGTGTGGCATCCACAGCGTTGCTGATCAACTCGCGGAGAAAGATCTCGTGGTCAGAATAAAGAAACTTTTTGATGACGGGGAAGATATTGTCTGATGTTACCCCAATATTACCTTTGCTCATAAGTATATGTTAGAATTTAATGTTATACAAAAGTTAAATGCTTGCAATCGTGTATAGTCAATAAGTGTGCCAAGTGTGTGATACTGCCAAAATGGCAGAGAAATGGCAGTTTTGCCCTGGTGTGTGGTAATGGCGAAAGGGCGAATTAAAGAGTGAAAGAATTCGGGTTGTCTTCCGTAGAAGTCAGTGTGACGTCATAGTATGCTCTCGGTGAGCACCCGATGAGCACCCGATGAGCATCCGATGAGCACCCGATGAGCATCCGATGGAGACTAATGGAAGTTCAATGGCAAATGGACGAAGGGACACCCCCCGGCCCCCTCGATAAGGGGGGGGATGGCGAATGGACGAATGTTTGGTAATGGGCGAATGGACGAATGTATAGGACATGTGGCGCGGAAAAAACCTTTCTCGGTGGATGTCACTCCTCCCGCTTCAACGGGAGGACGCTCCGGGTTACGGGTGAATTGCGTGTTAGTTATTGCTAATGATGATTGTTCGGACAGAACGTAATGGTTTGAAAATGAAAAGAAACAGTCTCGTAACCGAATCGAAATGTTCTCGAAATACATAGGATGTTACATTTGCGAATTAGAACTTAAAAAGCGTAAATAAGTAGTTTCGGAATGTTTCGATAATAGGAAGTAAAAAAGTTTCGTAAACGACTGATTAGTAGCGAGATGCGCATAAATGTGTTTTTTAACATAGAACTAATTTTGAAAAAAAAGTGCACTTTTTTGGCTTGGTGAGCAAATAATTATAACTTTGCAGCGAGTTTAACCCATGATAGTATTTACATCTTGCTAATAAAATCAGCCTATGAAGTTCAAATTTACTCTATTTTTACTATTTTTCTTTACAATATGTTCGAAATCTGCAACAATTACTTACACGGCAGATAATACAAGTATTTTTCCGAATCCGGAACGCGGTTTTTATCTTCATACAGAGAAGCACGTAAGCAAGAGTTCTCCTACTTGCTTGTCTAGCAGTTCGTTAGCGTCGCATAAGTCGGAAGACAATGGCACGCTAATACTTATAGTGTATTATTTGGACAACTTTAGGACGCAAGCCACTTTGCCCTCTGAGGTTTTGAGTGGTTTTGACAAAGATATGCAGACGCTGCGTAACAGTGGTATGAAGTGTATTCTTCGTTTTGCGTATCCGCAGGGCACATACGGAGAGGGTGAAGCAGAGTCCGGTAAAGATGCAACGTTGGATATTGCGTTAGCACATCTTTCGCAGTATAAGAGTCACTTAAAATCCAATGCGGACGTTATTTATGTCGTGCAGGCAGGTATTGTAGGCGCGTGGGGCGAGTGGTACTACTCCGACAATTTCGGTAATCAGACGAGCCACATGAATGCAAAGCGTAGAACGCTGGTGGACTCGTTGCTTCAGATTGTTCCTGAAGATCGTTATATTCAACTGCGTACTCCGCTGTTTAAAACTGAATATGTGGGCGATACCAAGCCTCTGGAGGCAAAGGATGCATATAAGAATACTCCGAAAGCGCGTATCGGCCATCATAATGACGCCTTCTTGTTCGATTATGACAATCAGGGAACATATAATGACACAGCAAAACAGAAGCCTTATCTGGCACAGGAAACGCTCTATGTGCCGATGGGTGGCGAGTGCGATGTTTATGACACAGAATTAGCGAAAGTATATTGCACACGCGAGAAGACTGTGGCTGATATGAGCCGTCTGCATTGGAGCTACATCAACAAGGGCTACGCAGAGGAAACTACCCAAATGTGGCGTGATAACGGCACTTTCGCTGAGTTGAACCGCAATATGGGTTATCGTTATCAGTTGGTTAGCGCAACGTTGCCGGAATCGGGTCAGGCGGGCGCGAAGGCCAGTGTCAATCTTAAGATTAAGAATGTGGGCTACGCTCCGTTGTACAACGAGCGTCACGCATATTTGGTGCTGAAAGGTAGCAGCAATACATATTCTATCAAGTTGGCCAGCGATCCGCGTACATGGTTGCCGAATGGCGTTGAGACCAATATCAGCGAGCAAGTGAAGATTCCGACGACCGTACCATCGGGCACTTATCAGTTGTATCTCAATATGCCGGACGCATATGCTTCGTTGGCTTCTAATCCTGCTTATTCGATCCGTTTTGCCAACAGCAATATTTGGGAGTCGTCAACCGGAATGAACAATCTGAATGCCTCCATTCAGGTGACCAACGACGGTACTGTTCCTGTAGATCCGGACGATGCAATCGAGCTGCCGGCAACGTTGGATATCAACAACGTGACAGCAGTAAGCGAGGATATGGCCTATTACACTACCAATTACTTTGACTTTGGTCCTACCAGTGTACAAGAGCAAACTCGTTGGGCAGAATGGCAGGTAAACCTGAAGTATCCGGGTGAGTATTTTGTATCGGTATTAGGCAATTATCCCAATGGTCACCAATGGCAGATAGAGTTGCTCAATAGCGGTGCAGATGCATACACGCTACCGGCAACATGGGCAGAAGGTGATGTAACAGAGAATCCTGACTCCGTAAAGTGGAATTTGACAAATGTGCCGGCAGGTGTTTATATGCTCCGCATAAAGAACATTATGGAATGGGGTCAGCCGAAGCTGAAGAGTATCACGCTGGAGTACGACGGCGAGTTGCCGGTAGATCCGGGTCAGGCAATAGAGCGGACCAATGCTCCGTTTGACGAGAATGCGCCTGCTTACGATATACTGGGTCGCCGAGTAGATAAGAGCTACAAAGGCATCGTAATACAGCGCGGCAACAAATATTTACTACGATAATACGACATAGCGCTTGGAAATGCACAAAAGCAGTTCCAGGCGCTATGCGGTTTAATGCGAGGGTCGAAATAAATAAGACTTTTCGCATAGAAAAACAACATTTGACCTATAAGATTAATTACTGGAAATACTGATTTTTGTAAGTTTGTTTATCGAAAGCCAACCTAAAAACTAACAAACAAATTGATGTAATTATGAGAAAGACAGTCTGTTTATTAGCGATTGCGCTATTTGGCTTCCTGGGAGGAAGCATGAGTGAAGTATCTGCGGCAACGCGTAGCCAGGAGGATGCATTGCGAATTGCCGGAGAATTCCGAAAGAAAGCAAACATTCGCCGTGCGCCCGGTGCGACATCGGTCGTCGGCGTCAAATCTCAACTCGCATTTTCTTCGTCTGCATATTTTGCAGTCAATACAGGTGATAGTTACGTTCTGGTGTCGGCTGACGACCGAATGCCGGAAGTATTGGGTTATAGCGATAAAGGAGCCTTCGATCCGGAGAACATGTCTCCGGCATTGCAATACTGGTTGGCATGTTATGAGGAAGCGGCATCAGCTATGGAGAGTGACAGTTATGCCGCAGCGGCTCCTCGTGCGACGGCAGCAGTGGCACCGTTGATGAAGAGCCAGTGGAGTCAGAGCGATCCGTACTACCGCCAAACGCCGACTTATGACGCAAAGGGTTATTACCACTGCGTGACGGGTTGTGTGGCAACCGCTATGGCGCAAGTGATGTATTATCATAAGTATCCGGAAAAAGGAAAGGGTTCGCACTCTTATTCGTGGGTGTGCGACGATCCGGTTGGTAAGTCAGCCACATTGTCGGTCAACTTCGGCAATACAACGTACGATTGGGCCAACATGACAGATACGTATAAATTTCAGTCCTATACCACAAAGCAGGCAAACGCAGTAGCAACGCTGATGTATAGTTGCGGTGTGGCAGTGGACATGAACTATGGCGAGAATGGTAGTGGCGCACAGACGCAGAAGGTGCCTGCAGCACTCAATAAATATTTCGGCTACGACGCCAACTATCAACGTATTCGTAAAGACATGTATTCGCCTGATAGTCTGAACTCTATCATTGCTGCAGAGTTGGTGGCAAAGCGCCCCGTATTGGTAAGCGGAAGCAATGATAAAGGCGGTCACGCGTTCGTTTGCGATGGCGCGGATGGTCAAGGTTATTTCCATATCAACTGGGGTTGGGCAGGCAGCAATGACGGTTATTATCTGCTGAGTCTGCTGACACCGACCGGCAAGCAGGGAACAGGCGGAACGGACAAGGGTTATAACAAGAACACCGCCTTCTATATCGGTCTGCAACCGGCTAAGTCCAATTCGCCGAAGGCTATTCCGCAGATTGCGACCACCACGATCTCTTTCAGCAACGAGTCGTCATTCAGCCGTTCATCAACATTCTCGGCTTCGATAGCTAAGTTCCAGAACTACGGTTTGACCGATTTCGATGGCTCGTACGGTGTTGCGCTGATGGACAAGAACGGCAAGCAAGTAGTGGCAGTGCTGAAGCAAGCAAACCGTTCGCTGGCAGCTAACTATTATGTGTCATCGGCTCTTTCGCTGAGCAGTATATCAATACCGAGTTCAATAGCAGCCGGTGTGTATCGCCTGTGCGTAGTCTATAAGGACGCTAACTATAACTGGATGCCGATGTTGTGTACCGCAGGCGAATATTATCGCACGATAGAACTGACGAGCAGCAAGGTGATATTCCATCCGAATGACTGGAAGGGTAATGTAGCCGGTCTGCCGGGCACACTGAATAAGGATAACGCTATTGAGTGGAGCAGCGACATGACTTGGTACAACAGCAGTTTCTTTGATTTCGGTCCGACCGACGCTCCAAACTTGGATCGCTGGGCAGAGTGGAGCGTTCAGATCAGCAAGGCAGGTGAGTACTCGATAGACGTAACCGGATATTATACCAACGGTCACCAATGGCAACTGGAGTTGATCAACGGTGATGCAGAAATCTACAAGACCGCTTCATCGCACAAGACAGGTGAGATAACCGAGAATAGCGGTGCTAAATGGATTTTGCCGGCCGGTAACTATAAGGTACGCGTGAAGAATATCAAGCAATGGGGTCAACCTAAGTTGAAGAGTATTAAGTTCACTTATGAGGGTCCTGCGGGTATCGTATTGCCGGCAACGCTGAACAAGGATAACAAGAGTGCTGTCAGCAGCGACATGACCTGGTACAACGGCAACTTCTTCGACTTCGGCCCGACCGATGCACCTAACTTGGATCGCTGGGCAGAATGGGAAATAAATATCAGCCGCGCGGGTAACTACAGCGTATCCGCAGTGGGATACTATACCAATGGTCACCAATGGCAACTCGAACTGGTGGGTACCAACTATACCTATACATTGCCGTCGTCGCACAAGACAGGCGAGGTGACCGACAACGGTGCTTCGGCATGGAATCTGCCTTCGGGTAAGTACACCATTCGCGTGAAGAATATCAAGCAGTGGGGCCAACCGAAATTGAAGAGTATCACGCTGAATAACAGCGAGCAAGAGTTCGGCTACGAGGCAATAGAGAATGCTATCGTACCGCTGGATAAGAATGCTACGATGTATGACATCCTCGGCCGCCAAGTGGATGCATCGTACAAGGGCATTGTAATACAAAACGGTCGTAAGTATCTGCTCCGCTAAGAGGACAGAAGACGACCGCTAACCATGACACTATAGTTTCCTATCGCATAGCGCCTCGTGCGCTATGCGACGAGGGAACGAAATACCAAATACCGACACCAGATACCAATAAACATTATACCGGAAACACCATTTAACTTTATAATAATTTAATAACCGATTTTGTAAGTTTTTATGAAAAAAACAATTCTATCTGTACTGCTTTGCCTGATGGCAATCAGTATGAGTGCAGCCACAGTTACGTACACGGCTGACAATTCAACCATTTTTCCGAATCCGGAACGCGGTTTTTATCTTCACAGGGAGAAACATGTGACCACGAGTGATCCTTATTGTTTGTACAAACATTCAACTGCTTTGAACGATTTGGACACACACAGGTCCGCCGACAAAGGTTCGTTGGTTTTGATTGTTTACTACTTGGACAACTACCGGACAACCCAAAAGTTGCCTTCGGAAATTCTCGAAGGTTTTAATAAGGACATGGAGACGCTGCGCGAAAAGGGCATGAAGTGTATCCTTCGTTTCGCTTACGTGCAAGAAACATATAAATACACCAGCGGAGGTAAAAAAATTGAGTCAGCTAAAGATGCAGAGTTGGGAATCGCGCTTGGTCACCTTTCGCAATATAAGGAGAATTTGCAGAAGAATGCCGATGTTATTTACGCTGTACAGGCAGGTTTTGTCGGAGCGTGGGGTGAATGGTACTACACGGACAATTTTGGAAATCATGTGACCACCATGAACTCCGCACGTAGAACGTTGGTTGATTCTTTGCTTCAAATCGTACCATCTAACCGTTACGTCCAGTTGCGTACACCGCTTTTCAAAACCGGATACGTCGGTAGTACTACGGCATTAACGGAAAAAGAAGCTTATAAGAATACGCCGAAAGCGCGTCTCGGACATCACAATGATGCCTTCTTGTTTGATTATACCAATCAAGGAACCTATACAGATACCGCCAAGCAGAAGCCTTATTTGGCAAAAGAGACACTCTATGTGCCGATGGGTGGTGAGTGCGATGTCTATGATGAGAATTTGGCTAAGCAGTATTGCACGCGTGAGAAAACCGTTGCTGATATGAGCCGTCTGCATTGGACGTACATCAACAAGGGGTATGCAACGGCAACAACCAATATGTGGCGCAAAAATGGTACTTTTGATGAACTGAACCGCGATATGGGTTATCGCTACCAATTGGTTAACGGCGAATATGATCAGACTGCCGCAGCCGGTGGAAAAATGCGTATAATGATGAATATCAAGAATGCCGGTTATGCTCCGCTATATAATCAGCGTACTGCATTTATAGTATTCAAAAACGGTAGTTATGTTGATAGTGCTCGACTTGGTTCTGATCCGCGCACATGGCTGCCTAATGGCTCAATTACCAAAATCGAAAAGCAAATAAATGTACCTGCAAATCTGCCAGCCGGCACATACCAACTATATCTCTATTTGCCGGATTACTCAGACAAACTGAGAAACGATCCGCGTTATGCTATTCGTTTTGCCAACAAGAATATGTGGGAAGAGTCAACCGGTATGAACAAGCTGAACGCAAAAGTAACGGTTACTACAGCAAATAACGGCGGCAATAACGGAAACACCGGAAATAACGGAACAACGGTTTCCCTGCCCGGAACTCTCAACAAATCCAACGTGGCTTCTGTCAGCAGCGACATGACTTATTATGAATCCGATCTCTTTGACTTTGGTCCGAAGAGTGTGCAGCAGCAAACTCGCTGGGCAGAGTGGAATGTCAAACTGAACAGAGCCGGAGAATACAATGTTACCATCGTGGGCAATTATCCGAATGGTCATCAGTGGGAATTGGAGCTGGTAGGTGGTAATACTACTTATAAGATGCCGAAATCCTATAAGACGGACGATGTAACTGAGACCGGTTCGACAACATGGAATCTGCATGCAGGTAGTTATAAGATTCGTGTGATGAATGTACTGGCTTGGGGGCAGCCGAAGCTCAAGAGTGTTCAGCTATCATATGCCGGTAGTGCCGGTATCGCTCTTCCCGCTACCCTGGATAAGGCTAATGTATCGGCGTATAGCGATGATATGACCTGGTTGAACAATACTCTTTTCGACTTCGGTCCTAAGAGCGTCAAAGAGCAAACACGCTGGGCTGAGTGGGAAATCAATGTCCCGAGTTCGGGTAGTTATACAGTAACTATAGCGGGCAATTATCCGAATGGTCACCAATGGCAAATGGAATTGGTGGGTACCACTACTACCTATACCATGCCGGCTACATGGGCAAGCGGAGACCAAACAGAGACAGCCAGTTGGACTTTGCCTTCCGGTACACAAACCTTGCGTATCAGAAATGTGATGGAGTGGGGACAGCCGAAACTGCAGAGCATAACTATCTCTGCCGGTGTCAACCACAAACCACAAGCCATTGAAAACGTAGAATATCCGCCGTTGGATATGAACGCTCCGATGTACGATATCCTGGGTCGCCAAGTGGGCGCTTCCTACAAGGGAATCGTTATCCAGAACGGCAAGAAATACTTGCTCAAATAAGAAAACACCTTTTGTTCCAAACCGCGTAGCGCCTCGTGCGCTACGCGAAGAGGGAACCATTTAACTTTAATAATTACCAAAAAATCTGTCTGTATTGTTATGAAGACAAAGATCCTCTCTGTACTGTTATGTTTAGCCATGTTCAGTACGTACGCAACTGCTGTTTCTTATACAGCAGACAATTCAACTATCTTCCCTAACCCGGAACGCGGATTCACCGGTGAAGTCGGTGGAGAAACAATGCTTTCTGAAAGTGAATACCATTTGCTGAAAGACAAACGCGACAGTTGGTATTTCAAAGAATCAGGACGCGAAAGTCAAAGTTTGGTTGTCTTGGTGTATTATTTGGGAAATTACAAATCTAAAGATATACCGAGTAAGATCCTGAACGGTTTTGATGATGATATGCAGGTTCTGCGTGAAAAAGGTTTCAAGTGTGTGCTTCGTTTTGCATATGATTGGAAGAGCGGCAATGATGCTTCTCTATCATGGGTGAAAAAACACATCAGCCAATTGAAACCATATCTGAAAGACAATGCTGATGTTATCTATGCATTGGAGGCCGGATTTGTAGGTCAATGGGGCGAATGGTACTATAGTTCTCATTTCGGCAATAAGACCCAACGAATGAACTCGGACCGCATAGCTGTAATTGACGCTCTGTTGGATGCATGTCCGACCGACCGTTTCTTGTTGGTTCGCTATCCGATGATTAAGACCGAATATCTCGCAGCTAAGGGTTATAGCACTTCAGCTCTGTCTTCTTCTGAAGCATATTCGACCAGCAATCCGAGAGCACGTATCGGTTGCCACAATGACGCATTCTTGAATAACTATGGTAACGATGGTACTTATGCCAGCGTTGGTCATAGCGACGATTCTTCTGTTCGTAGTTATATTGCTACCGAGACTCTCTATGTGCCTAATGGCGGTGAAACCAATGTGGATGACGATGATCTGGCAAAGCAAGTCTATAAGAATGCCGAATCCGAAATGGCTAAATATCACTGGTCATTCTGCGGTGACGGCTATGCACGCCAAGTAACCGATAGATGGAAAAGTGAAGGTATATTTGACAAACTGAACCGCAATATGGGTTATCGTTTCCAATTGGTAAGCGGTACATATAGCAGTTCAGCTGCTCAAGGCGGTTCGATGTCCGTTAATATCAAACTGAAAAACGTCGGTTATGCTCCGCTGTATAACAAACGTTATGCATACATCGTGCTCAAGAATAGCAGTAAGAAGTATTCCATTCGCTTGGCAACTGACCCTCGCAAATGGAAACCGGGTGAGTCAACCACTATCAACGAGACTATTTCTCTGCCATCTGATATTGCTACCGGTACTTATCAGATCTATTTGAACTTGCCGGATAGATATGAGAGCCTGGCTTCTAAGCCTGCATTCTCTGTTCGCTTTGCAAACAAAGACGTTTGGGAGTCCTCAACCGGTATGAACAAGCTGAATGCCAGTGTTACTATCTCCTCCGGAAGCGGCAATAGCGGTGGCGGTGGTTCTACCAGCGGATCAACTGTTTCTGTTCCGGGTACACTCACTAAGTCTAATGTGGCTTCTGTCAGCAGCGATATGACTTATTACAACTCCAGTTTCTTTGATTTCGGTCCGACCGATACACACAATCTCGATCGTTGGGCAGAGTGGAGTGTTAAAATTAGCAGCTCGGGTGAGTATACTGTTACAACAACCGGTTACTATCCTAACGGCCACCAATGGCAATTGGAACTGGTAGGTGGCAATACGACCTATACCATGTCTTCTTCGCACAAGACCGGTGAGGTGACTGAGGAGGGTTCTTCTACCTGGTATCTGCCTTCCGGTACCTACAAGATCCGTGTAAAGAACGTCATGGAGTGGGGCCAGCCGAAACTGAAGAGCGTCAAATTGGCTAAAGCCGGTAGTAGTTCTTCTGCAATTGTTCTGCCTGCAACCCTCAACAAATCTAATGAGAAAGCTCATAGCAGCGATATGACTTGGTATAACTCCAGTCTCTTCGATTTTGGTCCGAGCGATGGTCACAACCTCGACCGTTGGGCAGAGTGGGAGATCAAGGTGCCGAGTTCAGGCAATTACACCGTTGCAACCACCGGTTATTATCCTAATGGTCACCAATGGCAACTCGAGATTGTAGGCGCAGGCAATACTTATGATATGCCTAAGTCCTATGCCAGCGGTACTCAGACCGAAAGCGGTAGCAGCACGTGGTATCTGTCTTCAGGTACTTATATTCTGCGTATCAAAAATATTATGCAATGGAGCCAAGCTAAGTTGCAGAACATCACTCTGACCACTGCTTCCAACAAGAAGCCGCAGGCTATTGACGAGGTTGAGGCACAGCAACTCGACATGAACGCTCCAATGTACGATATCCTGGGCCGTCAGGTTGGCGCTTCCTATAAGGGAATCGTTATCCAGAACGGACAGAAATATCTGCTTCGATAAGCATCAACCGAATACTCATTTAACCAGATAAGATAGTCCTAAATCGTGCAGCGCCTCGTGCGCTGCGCGATGAGGGAACGAATACCTTACATTACTAATTTAAAGTTTTTTCGTTATGAGAACAAGACTTTTATCTGTACTCTTAGGCTTAGTAGCCCTCAGTACTAATGTAACAGCAGTGAATTACACAGCTGACAATTCAACTATTTTCCGTAATCCTGAACGTGGTTTCACAGAAGAGATCAGTGGAAAAGTTTCTAAATCCAGCAACCACCTGCTCGTGGGCAATGAGAGTTTCTTCGATGAGGGCGGTGTGCGTCCGACAGAGTCACTCGCCGTGGTTTTGTACAACCTGTCTAACTACAGAACGAAAGACAAATTGGATCAAGAGATTTTGAACGGTTTTGACGATGATATGCAGGTTCTCCGTAACAAGGGATTCAAGTGCGTTCTTCGTTTCGCTTATAGCGAGTCGGACAAGAAAGATGCCACCAAGGCACGTGTGCTCAAGCATATTGCTCAGTTGAAACCGTATCTCAAGAAGAATGCAGACGTTATCTATGTTTTACAAGCCGGTTTTGTCGGTGAATGGGGAGAATGGTATTATAGTGAGAATTTCGGAAACGAAACACAGCACCTCAATTCTAACCGTCGTGCCGTTTTGGAGGCTTTGCTCGATGCCTGCCCGCAAGATCGCTTCCTGCTCGTTCGGTATCCGATGATCAAAGCAGAATATCTCAACACGACCAGTCCTATGGGTTCAAGCATCGCATTCGATGGTTCTGCTCGTGCGCGTATCGGCCACCACAACGATGCTTTCCTCAATACCTATGGTAACGATGGTACTTATGTCAGCTGGGATGAAAGCGACGATGATGATCAGAGTGTACGTGACTACATTGCTCAAGAGACACTCTACGTGCCTAATGGTGGAGAAACCAACGTTGAGAGTTCTTCTACAGCAAAGAAAGTGTACAAAAATGCTGAGGCTGAAATGGCTGCATATCACTGGTCTTTCTGTGGCGAGAGTTATTCCGAGACCGTAACTAACAAATGGAAGAGTGATGGTATTTTTGACAAGCTCAACCGCAATATGGGTTATCGTTATCAACTCATTAGCGGTAACTATTCTACTTCGGCTAACCCGGGCGGCAAAATGTCTGTTAATATCTCTCTCAAGAACGTCGGCTATGCTCCGTTGTACAACTACCGCGTAGCTAAGATCGTTCTCAAGAACGGCAGCAAGACTTATTCGATTGATTTGGCTTCTGATCCGCGTCGTTGGACTCCGGGCAATACTATCTCTATCAATGAGCAACTCGATGTTCCGGCTGACATCCCTGCAGGTACATACCAACTCTACCTCCATATGCCTGACGCTTATGCATCTTTGGCAGACAAACCGGCTTTCGCTATTCGCTTTGCTAACAAGGACGTTTGGGATGCCAATACCGGTATGAACAATCTGAATGCCAGCATCACTATCTCCGGCGGTTCAACTCCGGCTCCGACTCCTGCTTTGTCGGTTTCCGCTTCATCCGTCAGCTTCGGTGAGATCAATGTTGGCGCTTCTGCAACCCGCTCGTTCACTGTTACCGGTAGCAATCTGTCCGGCAATGTGACCATCAGCAGCAACAACTCAGCCCTCTCCGTTTCGCCCGCATCTATCAGCAAATCCAGCGCACAATCAGGTGCTACCGTTACGCTGACTCTCGTTCCTGCAGCTGCAGGCAGTGGTAGCGCTAAGGTTACTATCGCCAGCTCGGGCGCAAGTTCCAAGACCGTCAATGTTTCTTGGACAGGCAAGCAAGTAGGCGGTGGAGAAGATCCGCAACCTATAGTAGAAGGCATCGAACTGCCGGCTACTCTCAACAAGGCTAACGTGAGCGCTTATAGCAGTGATATGACTTGGTACAACTCCAACTACTTCGATTTCGGACCGACCGATGCACCTAATCTTGATCGTTGGGCAGAGTGGGCAATCAATGTGCCGAGCGCTGCTAAATACAAAGTATCGATTACCGGTTATTATACCAATGGTCACCAATGGCAACTCGAACTCGTAGAGGCTAACAAGACCTATTCAATGCCGTCGTCATGGAGCACAGGCAATAAGACAGAGAACGGTAGTTCTTCTTGGAGTCTGCCAGCCGGCAACTATACTCTCCGTGTGAAGAATATCATGGAGTGGAGTCAGCCTAAGTTGCAGAGTATCAAGCTGACCAAGTCCTCGAGCAAGAAGCCGCAGGCTATTGACGAAGTTGAGGCTCAACAACTCGATATGGATGCTCCGATGTATGATATCCTCGGTCGTCGTGTAAACGCTTCTTACAAGGGTATCGTTATCCAGAACGGTCAGAAGTATCTGCTTAAGTAAAATTCGGTCTTTTCGTATAGAAGACTAATTTTCATTGTGTTTTGGTTCGCCTGCTTCGGCAGGCGGACCTTTTTCTTTCCACTATCTTATCACTTAACGCGTACGACTCGCTTACGGGGAACATACGGGACGATATCTTAGTCCATTGGGACTCATATTGGTCTTTTTTTTACAAAAAAATCAAGAAAAATTTGGTCATGTCAAAAAAAAGCAGTAATTTTGCACGCTTTTTTGTCGTTGGGTATGTTTATACCCGAGAAAAAAGGCAAATTTATGCTTTTTCGCGGTTTAGGCTTAGTAAGTGTCCGTCGCAGCGTATGAGAACTCTGTTTCAGCAGCGCACAGAATCAGGAACGCCTAGTCGCAACAACCATTATAACAAACGTATCAATGTACGCAATTGTAGAAATGAAAGGCCAGCAGTTTAAAGTAGAAGCTGGCAAGAAACTGTTCATCAATCGTATCGCTGACCTTGAGAAGGGCGCAACGGTTGAGTTTGACAACGTACTGCTCATCGACAACGATGGCAAAGTAAAAGTAGGTGCTCCGTATATCAAGGGCGCTAAGGTAGTTTGCGAAGTACTCGATAACGAGTGCCGTGGCGAGAAGATTCTTGTTTTCCACAAGAAACGCCGCAAAGGTTTTCGCAAACTCAACGGTCACCGTCAGGATTTGACCAACGTAGTAGTAAAAGAAATTGTTATTGCTTAAAAGAAAGGACAACAGAGTATGGCTCACAAGAAAGGTGTCGGTAGTTCTAAGAACGGCCGTGAATCAGAAAGCAAACGCCTGGGCGTGAAGATCTTTGGTGGTCAGTTCGCTAAGGCAGGTAACATCATCGTACGTCAACGTGGTACCGTTCACAACCCGGGTGAAAACATGGGTATGGGTTCTGACCACACACTCTTCGCTCTTTGCGATGGTATCGTAACCTTCCGCAAACGTCGCGATAACAAATCGTACGTCTCCATCGAGCCGGTAGCTAAAGCTTAATCGGCGAGAGAGAACAAACACTTTTCTCCTACCGAGAGCTTAGGCATTCGGTAGGAGATTTTTATTTATTGCAAAACCCCGATAAAACCCCGATAAAACCTCGACTTGCCTTCGATACGCCTTCGATATGATCTCGAACCGATGTTGAACCGTCTATAAGCGGTAACCGAGCGATGACCGAGCGATGACCGAGAGACAACCGAGATAAAGAAATCTAAATTCTATACGTATATATGTTAACACTCAAACAAATCTACGACGATAAAGCCCGTGTCATTGCCGGACTGGAGAAGAAACATTTCTCAGGCGCTGCAGAGGCCATTGACGAAGTGCTTCGTTTGGATGCTGAGCGCAAGGCCGCTCAGCAACAGAAAGATGCTGCCGCTGCGCAGATGAACCAGATCAGCAAGTCCATCGGCCAACTCATGGCGCAAGGCAAACGCGAAGAAGCTGAGGCTGCCAAGGCGCAAACAGGACAACTCAAAGCCTCTATCTCCGAATACGACGAGAAGATGGCTGCAGCCGAAGAGGCACAAACCAAGCTCCTTCTCTCTATTCCTAATGTGCCGTACGACATCGTTCCGGAAGGCGCAAGCGCAGACGACAACCTGGCTGTTGCGCTCGGCAACTGGCCCAACCAGCCGATGGCTGACGCCATTGCTAAAAACGGCTCTGTGGCTCTCCGCGATTGGGATACGGCTACCGACGAGAAGATAGCTGACGACCGCCTCTCGAAGAATACGGGTGGCGAATCGCTCGCACCGCACTGGGACCTCGCTAAGAAATATAACCTCATAGATTTTGACCTCGGCGTCAAGATCTCAGGTGCAGGATTCCCTGTCTATACGGGCCAAGGCGCACGCCTCCAACGCGCGCTGATCAACTTCTTCTTGGCTGAGGCTAACAAGGCCGGCTATACCGAGATCATGCCACCGACGGTGGTCAATGCCGCTTCCGGTTACGGTACAGGCCAGTTGCCGGACAAGGAGGGACAGATGTACCACTGCGAGGTGGACGACCTCTATCTGATCCCGACGGCTGAGGTGCCCGTGACCAATATCTACCGCGATGTTATTCTCGATGAGGCGCAACTGCCTATCAAGAACTGCGCCTATACCGAGTGCTTCCGTCGTGAGGCAGGCTCGTACGGCAAGGATGTACGCGGTCTGAACCGTCTGCACGAGTTCTCCAAGATAGAGATCGTTCGTATCGACACGCCGGAGCACTCCGATGCCAGCCACAAGGAGATGTTGGCGCACGTAGAAGGCCTGCTGCAGAAACTCGAACTGCCGTATCGTATCCTTCGCCTCTCGGGTGGAGATATGTCCTTCACAGCCGCTCTCTGCTACGATTTTGAGGTGTATAGCGAGGCACAACACCGCTGGCTTGAGGTTTCCTCAACCTCCAATTTCGATACCTATCAGGCCAACCGCCTCAAGTGCCGTTACCGCCGTGCCGAGGACAAGAAAGTGACTCTCTGCCACACCCTCAACGGTTCGGCTCTCGCTCTGCCGCGTATCGTGGCAGCCCTGCTTGAGAATAACCAGACAGCCGAAGGTATTCGTATTCCGAAGGCTCTGCAGCCGTTCTTCGGAGACGATATGATTCGATAAACATTAGACTATATATGGGGCGTTAACTATTTGACGACTATTATATTCGGAAAAATTGAGTATTTCAGGTCATCTGGAATACTCTTTTTTTGTGCCTATTTTTATGCTTATTCTTAATAAAAAATGCTTCCAAAATGCCTTTTGAAGGCGATTTTTTATTAAAATCTTAAAAATCGTAAACTTTTTCTTAAAATTTGCTATTGTTTAGTTGATTTAAAAGCAGTACCTTTGCACCCGATTTATTATGCACTAATCCGCAGTGATAAAAATACAATATTTTTATATAATATTTAGCGGATCGTGCATGAGAAAAAAATAATGCTTATGATGAGCAAAAAAATAACTAAACTAATTGATATGAACAAATTTTTACTAAGTGTATTAGGTCTGATTGCCTCCGCATCTATTTCATTTGCGGATGATTATCAATTGCCTAACTCTAATTTGGAGGACTGGAGTGCTCCGGCTTATGACGGACAACCGCAAGCCAAGTATTGGAATGCCTCCAACGTATCCCAAGTGGGTCTGAAATTCAATTTTGCCCATAGAGAGTCCGGCCACAACGGCGGCTACTGTATGATGGTACAAGACCAATCGGTCGGTGCAATGGGTATTACCGAGACATCACCGGCGTACTTCTCCCTCGGTACTGCATGGCAGAAACTGGAAGGTCTAAACACCGGTTCCGCAACTGCTGGTACATATGGCGGTTATGGCTTTACCCACCGTCCGGACTCGGTATCGGTATGGATCAAACGTACTGGTAATAAGACCGACAAGGAGGATTTCCATATCTTGTACTACGCTTGGAGCGGAACGGCTAAAGGTTCGTCGTATAAGAATAAGAACGGCGGTTGTACTTCCGTTAGCTGGGACGATGAGGAGTCTGATATTCGTATCGCGCTCAACGGAAACGAGTGTAAGACAGACGCAGCCGGCGGACAGGTGTCCGAAGGTTGGTGGCGTGAGCGTAAGACCTACGGCCAGTGGACCAATATTCGTGTGCCTATCTACTACATGAATGATAACGCTCCGAAGAAATGTAACCTCATCTTCTCGGCTTCCAACTATCCAAACTTCCGTGCCAACGATGGTTTGTACGAGGGCAACTCGCTCTATGTGGATGATATAGAATTGATCTATTCGTCTAAGATTGACAAACTGCTTGTCGGCGAGAAAGAGTGGAAAGGATTTGACCCGAATAGCAAGGAAGTCCAGATCTACGCATTGGGCGAGCATGCAACCGAAGTACCTGATATCGTGGCATATCGTGGTGTGGGAGCACTCACTAACCCTCGTGGTAAAACGGTCAACTTCCCGGGGCGTAAACTGTCTGGTAGTGAGATTTCTATCGTTAAGGGTAATGTGACCAACACTCCGACCGTCATCACAGTTAAGTCTGAGGACGGAAAGAAAACTACCGTCTATAAGATCCAGTTCCAGAAGGCAGCCAGCTCTAATGCTAAGTTGGCGGGCATTTCTGTTAATGGCGCACCTATAACTGGCTTCAGCGCAAGCAAGTACAACTATAACATCGAGTTGCCTTACGGAACCACTGCTGCTCCTGTAGTAGAGGCTGAGAGACAAGAGGACGCGCAGACTCTGTCTATCACGCAGGCTTCTTCTGTCACAGGAACGGCTACTATCCTCGTTACTGCAGCCGACCGCAAGAGTACCGCCACTTATACGCTGACCTTCAAGGTCGGTCTGTTGGCAGATAACACCCTGCAGGATATCAAGGTGAACGGCACTTCGGTAGCCGGCTTTACACCAACGCAAACCAACTACAAGGTCTCGCTGCCGGTGGGCACATCTGCCGTACCGACCATCGAGGCCGTTTCGGCTTACCCGGCCGGAGCACAAACGGTTGAATATGTGTTGCCTTCGCTGGCTAACCTGGATGGCGGTTCCGCACAAATCAAAGTATCCACTCCGGGTAATACAACACCGAAGATCTACAAGCTGAACTTCAAATTGGAGGCTTCGTCTTATAGCTACCTCAAGGATATCCGAATCAATAATATCCTGGTAGCCGATTTCGAGCCAACCAACCTGACCTATTATATCAGTCTGCCGTTGGGTACCACTTCTCTGCCGGCTATCACCTGGACAAAGGGTGATGAATATCAGACGGTTACGAAAGAAGAAGGCGGCTTGGATGGAATCACCCGTATCACGGTTACCGCAGGTAACGGCGACAAGACTATCTACAAGTTGGTATTCTCTACCCAGAAATCCGAGATCTCTATACTGAATGGTATCAAGATTGGCGGAGTGGCACTCTCTGACTTCCGTCCGGAGGTGACCAACTATTCTTATGAATTGCCTATCGGTACAACAGAATTACCTGAGATAGAGGCTGTTCCGTACGATGATTATCAGACCATCACCATTACCAAAGGTAATGTGAACGGAACTACCCGTATTGCTGTCACCGCAGGCAATGGTAGCACTACTATCTACCTGATCACTTTCTCCGTTGATGCTTACACAGACAATACGCTCAAATCTATCAAGGTAGATGGCGCAGAACTGGAGGGCTTCGATCCGGAGGTGAACGAATACAACTATAGCCTGCCGCAAGGTACAACCGAACTACCGGAAGTGACTATTGCGAAGCAGGACGAGGACTTGCAGACAGTCACGGTACGTAACGGTGGTGTCAACGGCGATTATCGTATCACCGTACGTCCGCAGAGCGGCGCAAGTCGTACCTATATCATCCACTTCTCGGTGGCTACTTCCAGCAATACCAAGCTGACGATGATTCGTCTGGATGGAACCGACCTGCAAGACTTTGACCCTGAGGTACTTGAGTACCATGTTACTCTGCCGGAAGGTGTTAGTGCCATCCCTGCTGTCTCCTTTGAGAAAGCAGAGTCCACCCAGCGTGTGCTGAATGTCTTGGAGGATACGGTTCAGATTATCACCGTAACGGCACAGAGCGGTGTTAAGCGCGAGTATAAGGTTTACTTCAAGATCCAGCTTTCGGCTAACGCTTTCCTCGATATGATTTACCTGGACGGCACTCCGCTCGCAGGCTTCGACCCGCAACAGATGAACTACAAACTCACTCTGGCAAGCACTACCTGCCCGAAGATTACAGTGGATAAGGCGGCCGGCCAACAGGTAACTATCACCACGCCGGTTGGCGCAGGTAAGGCAGTTATCCTCGTTGCACCGGAACAGGGCGCAACCAATACCTATACGATTACGTTCGAAGAAGTGCCTGCTACTTCTGTTCAATTGCAGAATATCTTCATCAACGGAACGGCTCTCGCAGGCTTTGATCCGACCAAGAGCAGTTATACCGCTACTTACGAGAAGACTCAGCCGACTATCACTTATAGCGCTGAATCGGGTCAGACCGTGGCTGTCATGTGGATTGGCGAGACCGCTTGGTTGCACGTAAGCGATGCGCAAGGTACAACAGCTTCCTATAGCATCACCTTCACCCGTCGTTATATCGGCAACGCTTCGCTGGGCTCAATCAAGGCTGACGGCGTTCAGTTGGCAGATTGGGATGCAAGCAAACGTATCTATAACTACACACTGGCTGCAGGTAGCACTTATCCGACTATCAGCTATGAGAAGGGCGACCCGACTCAGGTGGTAGCATTCGGCCAGATTGCAGAAGGTACATGGCGCATGCATGTTACCGCAGAAAACGGCGATACCACCAGTTATACAGTGAAATATAGTATCGCTAAGAGCAGCGATGCAACGCTGGAGAATATCGAACTGATTGGCCTGCCTGCCGGCCAGACCTTCACCTTCGACCCGGCTAACAATACCGCTAACGGTGGTACGTTGGACGAAGGCGCAGAACTGCCGGATGTACAGGTTACAGCAAAGACCAACCAGAGAGTGGTTAGCTACAATGCCAATGATGACGAACAAGATATACAGGTTACCTCTGAGGATGGCACAACCAACACCTATAAGATTACGTACGCGCGTAAGCAGAGTAGTAATGCTAAATTGGCAGGCATTCTTGTTGATGGCGCACGACTGATGGGCTTCGACGCAGAGAATAACCATTATTCTGTCACGCTGCCGAAGGGCACAACGGTAATGCCGAATGTCTTCCCGATGGCTCAGTTGGACAACCAGACAATCACTACTTATTATGGAGGTACCAACGGTGTAACCCGTATCCACGTGGAGGCACAAGATGGCACCGCACAAGATTATCTCGTTACCTTCAATGTGGAGAAATCGCACAACACCAAACTGGGTCGTTTGATTATTGATGGTGTTGACAAGGATGTGAATACAACCGATTATACCTTCGATGTCCCGTTCGGAACAGTCAATCCGTATGAGGTTAACTACAAACCGGCTGAAGAAGGTCAACTCATTCACTATATCGAAGCTCCTATTAATGGTGAAACTAAGATTATCGTAACGAGTGAGAGCGGTGAGGCTACACGCACCTATTCTATCCGCTACAACGTAGCCGTACCGGAAGGTGCTAACCTCATTAAGAAAGTGAACTATAGCTACGTAGATAAGAGCGATGCTGTACATACCGGTTCGATTACTCCTAACAAGGGTGAGAATATCGTTGACCTGCCGTACGGCGCAAAGTCGTTCGAGATCACAGGCTATGAGAAGAACTACAATGAGCAGGCTGTTACTTTCTACAATGGTGGTATCCGTCGTGGCGCTAAATTGATAGCTGTTTCTAACCGTGAAGGCGAAAACGAAGTAGAATATACAATCGTTCCGCGTATGCCGGAGTATGACAATACCGGCAAATTGAGCGACTTGAAGTTCAAGGGTACTACTGTTCCGAACTTCCGTCCGGATGTATATAACTATATCGTTAATGTAACCGCACAACCGGCTGCAAGTGACTTTACATATACCGCATATGACGGCAAAACGGTAACCAAGTCTGCTTTAGATAACAAGAAGAAGCAGATTACGCTTACTGTATCGGGTGGTGAAACCTATAGCATCTGCTGGTTCTATGCAAACGATAAAGACCCGTTCGATTTCTCGAACACTTGGGTAAGTGCCGGTTCTACAGGTTCTAAGCCTTCCGCAGATTGGGTGGTTGTGGCTGATAAAACATCTGGACATACATATGAGATTGCTGGCTATCCAATCCCGTATACATCTGGTCTTGAGGTTTCTCAAAGTGGAGAAAACGCTGTATTGCTGGCTTCTATTCGTCAAGCAGCTATACGTGCTACCATACCGGGTATGATGACATTGGGTGACATGAGTGTCACGGTTAAAAGTGGAAGTCTGTTTGGATGTAATTCTTCGTCTTCTGTGACCGTTAATGCAACAAATGGTGTGACATTCCGAAATACTCCGGAGCAACTCACGTTCCAGTACAACGCGCTGAGCGGTTCGGGAATCAATGCTTGGAGTGTTAAAGTATGGATGAGTAATGGTAGCGCATTAGGAACCGTTGCTACATATAGTGGAAACTATAGTGCATCAGGTCTGAAAAATGCAGCGATAAACTTGAATTATCCTTCCGGCAATGTGGCATACATCAACGCAACGCTTAATTCTTGCGGAACGGAGAATATCGGTAGCATGGGTGGCTTGAATGATAACCAGAGTTCCCGTCTGCTTCTCCAGAATATGCACTTGACATACAACTCGGCGTTGAATTCGGCTACGGTTAATGGCAAGGCTACGACTAAGAGTGGCAACACCTTCACCTATACTTTGGGTGCAAACGAAGTTATTTCCGGAATTCCTTCGCTGAAGTTCACCGGCGCTGTTCACGACCAAATGCAGACCATCGAATGGCTCAACAATGGTGAGTGGGTGAACGGAGAACTCAAAGCAAAGGTAGTTAACTATGGAGAGAACGCGTTCGCTGAGAAACGTGATAGCACAATCTATACCGTTGTCCTCAAGCGTAATCCGGTTACTTCGCTAGACTACACGGCTACCTTCGGCAGTTATGCTACCACCGAGAAGGGTGATACTACTTTCATCAATATGCCGTACGGAACCAAGGCCCTGCCTGACTTTCATATTGAGCCGGAGAGCGTACACCAACTCTTCGACATTCAAAAGAAGAACAACAACATAACCGTCACGGTTAAGGCCGAGAACGGTACCAGCAAAAAGACCGTCTATGTCTTCCGTGAGATGAAGTCGAACGAGGTTGATTTGGACGAACTCTCGCTGGAGGATGCTCACGGTAACAGCGTAAGCTATGAGACCACGGATGCTGCTCACTATATCTACAAGGTTACTGCCAACGAGATGGCTAACATTGTTTATATGAAGAAGACCGACGGTCAGAAGGTTGATTTGAACTACACGGCCAACGGCGCTACGCTGACTATCACAGCCGAGGACGGCAAGACCAAACGTACACACACCTTCAACCTCGTTGCTCCTACGATTACCTCCAATGCTCAGATCTCAGCATTTGAGATTGCAGGCACACCGATGCAAGAACTCGGCGGTAATACTACTTCGTGCGAGAAGGACAAACCGGCTGACGCGGTATCGTTCGCCTTGGCTTATCCGTCTGACTCGGTTGTCTTCATCCAGAGCCCGGCTAAGATGGAGTGGCAGGTATATGGATCCGTAAACAAGACCTATACTTGGACCTATCCGACCACACCTTCTACCAACGCTCTCTTGGGCAATATCAAGGTGAACGGAGCCGATTACTCTGAGTTCCAACCGACCATGTTCGACTATTCGACCACTCCTATATGCTCCGATAGCACGGTATATATCACTACCGTTGCTGCTGAGAAGGGTCAGCAAATCACTATCGGCCAGACCTTCACCAACAACGGTATTGACTACTCAATCCAAGTAACTGCGGCTGACGGCAGCACCAGCAAGACCTACAAACTGCGTATCGACCCGAATAAGAGCGATGACAAGCGTTTGGCTAACATCTTGGTGGACGGCGCTGCTTTGAGCGGATTTGATGCAGACAAACTCAACTATACGGTCACTCTGCCTTCGCGCGGTGCCAAGAGAACTCAGCCTAAGATGCCGTCAATCTCTTACCTCGTTGGCCAGCAGGGCCAATCGGTAGAACTGACTCCGGGTCAGGTTGGCGAGTTGGATCCGACACTCATCAATGTGACCAGCGAGAAAGGCTCCAACCAAGAGTATAGCGTTACTGTTCTGGCTGAACCGAGCCATTGTGCTGAACTGACAGGTATCATGATCAACGGCAAGGCACTGAATGACTTCGAGTCGGGACGTCACTACTACTCTATGGAGTTGAATACCGCTAATATCGATGTACAATATGCTTCGGACGACCGCTTCCAGACTGTTCAGGTATTGGAGAACGGCTACAACCGCACCATCCGCGTAACGGCTGAAGACGGCACCACCGTATCGGAGTACTTTGTCAATATCTACGTTCAGACTCAGTCGAGCGACGCAACGCTGAGCAACATCCTGCTTGAGCAGAACGACCAGATGGTTGAACTCGTTGACTTCCAACGCGCACTCAACCCGTCGCTGAAGTTCGAACCGATGCAGCACAGCTATGATATAGCGTTGCCTGCCGGTAGCACCGTGGCTCCCGCCGTTAGTGCACAACTCAAGATGGATGGTCAGACCGTTGAGATCAGCAAGAACAAGATGGTCGTTACTATCAAGGTCTTTGCTGTTGATGGCACACCTAACGAGTACACTCTCAATTTCGTAGTGCCTAAGTCTAAGGACGCTGACCTCGGCATGATCTTCCTCAACGGAGATTCGCTCAAGGGCTTCACACCGGATTACTACTTCTACCAGGTTGAACTGCCTGTAGGCGTTCACTCGCTGCCGGAAGTGGGAGCACAGAAGGGCGAGAGTCGCCAGACGGTTGTTATCGATGATCCGGATCTGGACAAGCAACAAGTACTCATACATACCGCTGCAGAGGACACCACGATGAAGAATACGTACGTAGTTGTCTTCCACTACACTCGCTCGGATGTCAATACGCTGCGAATGATTTATGCAGATGGTGATTCGCTCCGCGGATTCGAACCGACCACTTTCTTCTATAACGATTCGCTGCCTGTTGGTACTACCGCCTTCCCGAACATCGAACCGTTAGAGGGCGACGATTGGCAACGTTATCAGATTGATACGCTCCTGAGCGACCAAAACAACCTCTTGCGTCAGATACAGGTAACATCCGAGAGGGGTAAGAAGAATACTTACACCGTTTCGTACACTATCTGCAAATCGGCTGTCGATACTCTGCAGATGATCTACGTGGATAAGAAGCCGCTTGCGGGCTTCAGCGCACGCCAGAACGAATATACTCTCACGCTGTCGGCTGCTGAGGCTAACGCACTCAATGGCGCACTGCCCGAGATTGAGGCGCTGAAAGTGGATACTACACAGACAGTCCTCGTTTCGCAGGCTCCGGATTCACTCAGCGGTAAGTCGCTTGGCTACAAGTCGCTCATCACCGTTACTGCCGCTTCGGGTAACATGCGTATCTATACGATCCACTACAACGTGGAGCAATCATCCGACGCAAGCCTCAACATGATCATGTTGGCCGGCAAACCGATTGACGGCTTTGATGCGCAGAAGACCCTGTATCGTCTCAATATCGATTCGCGTGCAACCTTGCCTGCTGTTACTGTTGTGAAGAAAGAGGAAGCACAGACCTACGAGATGTCTATCCACGGCGATTCTATCATCATTGATGTGCGCGCTGAGGATGGAACGATGGAGAAGTACACACTCGCCTTCAATCGCGAACTGTCTGACAATGCTCAGGTTCAGAGTATCAAGGTAGAGGGTCACCCTGAGTTCCTGTACAATTTCGCATCCAACAACTACGACTATACGCAGAAACTGCAAATCGGTGAAGATACTATCCCGGCTGTCACTGTCCTCGTACAAGACACGCTGCAGACCGTAATGGAACCGTACAGACTGGATACCTTGGACAACGGCGATATCAAGATGACCATCTCCGTCTTTGCGCCTAACGGAAGCGATGAGGCTGACTACACCATCATCTTCCAGTTCGTCAAGAACAACAACGCATTGCTCAACGATATCATCTTGGGTAGCCAATCTATCAGCAACTTCCAGAGCCAACAGACCGACTATATCTATGCTCACCCGTACGGATCCACCGCCGACGACTTCTTCGGTCCGGATAGCGTATCTTATGTATTGAGCGACTCGTTGGCTACGGCTACTGTCACAGCTAACGAAGATGGAACGATAATGATTACCGTTGTGGCTCAAGACGGTACCACCGAATCTACGTACACCATCCGCCAGATTATAGCCAAGGACAACGACTGTGCCCTCAAGGCAATCATGCTGGATGACGTTATGATTCGTGACTTCGATCCTGAGATTACGTTCTATACCTACTTCCTGCGCGAGGGTGATGTTCCTCCTTATGTATCAGCTCTCCCGCGTTCGGAGAATGCGGAAGAACCGTCTATCGGTGTGGCTGCCGCCAACGATACATGCCGTATCATCTGTACGGCTGAGGATGGCACCGAGCGCCGCTACTATATCCATTTCGCTGTATCGAGCATCAATTCCGGATTGGCTCCAACACCGGATGATGTCCTGATCAAACGCGTCCCATCCACGTTCTCGCTGTTCGCAGCCTCCATCCGTCAGGGTGTGTCTGTCGTGATCTACGACCAGAGCGGACGCCTCTTCTACTTGGCAGAACAACTGCCAACGGCCAACCCGAACGACGTAGAGATCGCTTCCGACCCGGCACGTGATTGCGAGCAAGTGGCCGATATCGTAGCAAGCGAAGAGAATGGCGTGATCATCCCGATCAATCCGGGTGAGATATACATGTACGCATTTACTATCAAGGATGGCAAGAAGACTCGAATCATCAAGTCCGGTAAGATTGTAGCAGACTTCCTGCCTGCAAATACCATTCTTGCCCAATAAGCCGCGAGGCTGTACAACTCAAGAAGGCGACGCATTTGCGCCGCCTTCTTTGTATATCCCCGTTCACCCGTTCATCCGTTCACCCGTTCACAACCCACCATCAATTGACTGTCGATTACGATAACGACCTAGGTGATACCTAGGAGATACCTAGGTTATACCTAGGTTATACCTAGGTTATTTAGCGGCTCTTGAGCCAATCTTGCGCCACCAGGAGACCGAGAAGAAATAGGAGAGGATATAATGGCTATAGTATAATGACAGCAAAAAGTAATAACGAGAATGAGAGTGAGTCTGAGAACAAGAATGTAAAGAGAGTGTAGTGACAACACCCAAAGGCGCCACGAGCAGGTGCTAAACAAAAACATCCCAACCGAAAGGAAGGGATGTCTTTTTGTTTTGTGCTTTGTGATTACTCAGCCTCTGTTTCAGCAGGAATCTCAGCGGCAGGTTGTTCTGCAGGAACTTCCACATTGATCTGTGATTCTTGCTCAGTGGAAGCCTGGCGACCTTTGGTGAAACCTGCGCCGGCGATGCAGAGAACAACGATGATTGCGATGAGCGTCCATGTGGCCTTCTCCAAGAAGTCCGCTGTACGCGGAGCGCCCATTACCTGGTTGCCGCTCGCGAAACCGGCTGCCAGGCCACCGCCCTTGCTATTCTGTACCAATACCAAAAGGGTAATCAGAATAGAGGCGATTACGATGAGAATTGTAATAAAAATGTACATAATTATAATAAATTTTAATATTTTCTTAGTTCGTTTGCGTTCTTCTGTCAGAGTGCTCTTTCGTAGTCTCATTCCATAGGAATGAAGTCCACCGGCTCAGACCGATGTGCACAAATCGGCGGCAAAGTTACTGCTTTTTTTTGAATTGTGCAAATAATTACGCGTTTTTTGCTATCTTCACAAGTTGCACAGATACTTTTCCAAGGTACTTCATTACCACTTTGCTACCGTGTCGTTGTATATATTCTCTGCTATTTCGGTGATGATAGTGGCGCAGAGTTCGTCCTGTACGTCCGTCAGCAGGCGGCTCGCATCGAAAGTCTGATAGGCCGAATAGGTCTTGTCAAACGACTCCTCCGGTCGAATGTTGTTGGTAAAGTGTACCGTAACGCGGATGGTCAGTTTGCTCTCCGACGCATAGCTGTCGGCAGAGATAGCGCCCTGCGATATATCGTATCCGACAATCTCGCCTTCCAGCTCCAGGTCTCCGCCTTTACGTAGTATCTCCAGACGTGTCTGGCGTTGGTAGAGGTCTCGTATTCCCTCGCTCAGGTTGTTGCTCAGTGTGGGATTGACCATCGCTGCGTTGTTCGGGAAATCGGCTATGGAGATGGAGTGGGTGGTCTGGTAGTCGATATTGGCGCCATTCATCTTGAAACTGATAGCACAGCCGGTGAGGCAGAACAAGCAACAAGGAATCAGGAATAAAGACAGGAATGCTATCGGTCGAGTCATTTTAGTCTTTATTCTTTCAGCGAACTTGTTGAGCGGTCTTTGCTCTTTTAGCATAGCGGTCTGTATGTTATTGTAGGCCATATTCTTTTATTTTGCGGTATAGTGTTCGTTCGGACAGGCCGACAGTCTCTGCTGCTACTTTACGATTGCCGCCCGATAGCTCCAGCGCGCGGATGATACGCTCGCGCTCGCCGTCCTCTATGCGCAGACTGCCCACCACTTCGGCTTCGGCATCCACCACTTCGTGCGTCTCGTGTGTTATCTGCGGTTGCTGTTGTACTACCTGTTCGGTCAGTTGCGGAGCTGCCTCTTGAGTAGCCAATTGTGCCTTGAGTTCGCGCAACTCCTGTTGTGTCTTCATCAGCATATTGTAGAGCAATCCTATCTCGTGCGAGTAGTCCTTGCCTCCGGCCGACTCGGTGTTGGCACGCAGAACGATGCCTTGCTGGTTCTCCTCCTTAGGCAGATAGCGGCTGAGCGTCTCGGCGTTGATTTGGTGGTCCATCTCTATGACGGCAATCTGCTCTGCCAAGTTCTTGAGCTGGCGGATGTTGCCTCGCCAGTATGCGTTCTGCAGCAAGCGTGTGGCTTCGTCGTTGAGCGAGAGTGGCGGCATCTGGTAGCGGTTGCAGAAATCGACGGCAAACTTGCGGAACAGAAGAGGAATATCTTCTTTTCTATCGCGCAGCGCGGGCACGCGAATCTCTACGGTGTTGAGACGATAGTAGAGGTCCTCGCGGAATCGTCCGTCGTCGATGGCCTGACGCATATTGAGGTTGGTCGCTGCCACTACGCGAACATTCGTCTTGCGCACCTGGGCCGAACCCATTCGCATGTATTCGCCTGTCTCTAAGACACGTAGCAGACGCACCTGAGTCTGCAACGGCAGTTCGCCCACTTCGTCCAGAAAGAGCGTGCCGCCATCGGCTATCTCAAAGTATCCTTTGTGTTCGTTCTTGGCATCGGTGAACGCACCTTTCTCGTGGCCGAAGAGCTCACTGTCTATAGTGCCTTCCGGTATAGCACCGCAGTTGACGGCAAAATAGGGACCGTGCTTGCGGGCGGAATAGGCATGTATGATCTTCGGGAAATGCTCCTTGCCGACACCCGATTCACCGGTAATGAGAATGCTCAGGTCGGTGCGAGCCACCTGTACGGCAATTTCTATATCCCGGTTGAGTTGCGGGTTCTGGCCGATGATGCCGAAACGTTGTTTTATAGATAATAATTCTTGTGGAGTCATAATCGATACCTGACAAAATGTCATGCAAAATTACTACAAAAAAATGATATATGCAAATAATTAATCAAAAAGTTTGTGCATGTGAATTTTTTTTCGTACTTTTGCACTCGATTTCGCGAAAATTGGTAATACCATGCTAGGAATAATAATCAATCCAAAATCCGGTAAGAAGGCTTTTCGAGCGCAGCGTATCTATCTGTGGCAGCTGCTTCGTAAGCGCCATCTGCCATTTGCTTATAGAGTCACCAAGTATGCCGGCCATGCAACGGAATTGGCGCGTGAGTTGGTAGAGAAAGGTTATGACGAGATTCTTATCTTAGGCGGTGATGGCACGCTGAGTGAGGCCATCAACGGAATAATGCGTTCGAATCTGAATCCCGAAGAGCGCGCTCGTATTCAAGTCGGCTTAATGCCGCGCGGAACGGGTAATGACTGGGGCCGCTACTGGAATCTGACCAAGAATCACAAGGAGAGTCTGCGTCGCTTCTTTGAGGGCGAGGCACATCCTATCGATATAGGATGTCTGACCTATTGGCGCAACGGCATCGAGCATCACCGCTATTTCATCAACTCGGTGGGATTCGGTGTTGACCCGCTGTGCTGCAAGAAGGCTGAGACGCTGAAATACTATATCGGCAGTCACCATGTCAATTATCTGTTTGGCCTGATAGCCGCCATGATTCAGCATAAGGCGCAACATATGATTCTCTATGTGGACGGCAAGGAAGCGGTTAACGATATGCTCTTCACTATGAATGTGGGCAACGGTCCGTTCTCGGGCGGAGGTATTCGTCAGAACCCGGAGGCCGATCCTCAGGATGGAGTCTTTCACGCTATGTTCGTCCGCCGACCGACTTTCAAACAGGTACTCAAGGCTATGCCTAATCTGTTCAACGGCCGTCTGACAGACCTGCCGTTCATCTATCCCCTGGTGGGACGCGAGATAGAGATCAACTACCGCAAGCATATCATGTTTGAGGCGGATGGTATATTGGAGAACATCATCGGTCCGTGCAAGGTGACCTGTATTCACCACGCGGTTAAATTCCGTTGCTAATGATCAAGCAGCAAGGCAGCAATAGAGTCTATACGCGTGAGCAAGACGGCAATCAGACTGTCATTCGCGTGGAAGGAACCAATCGAGACGAGAATCGCGCTTTCATCTATCTGGCGCGTCATTTTGCATCGCAGGGCTTGCCTGTGCCTCATGTCCTCTGGGTGAGCGATGATGAGATGAGTTATACGCAGCAGGACCTGGGCGATACTTCGCTTTTTGATGCTATCCGTCACGGCCGAGAGACCGGATGTTTCTTGCCGGAAGAGAAAGAGCTGCTTGCGCGCACTATCCGCGCACTCGCGCATATACAAATAGTAGGAGCGCGCGGTTTGGATTGGTCACGCTGCTTCCCCGTTCCCGCTATGGACGAACGGTCGGTCAGATGGGATCTCAATTATTGGAAGTATTGTTTCCTGAAGGGAACTAAGATTGAGTTCAGCGAACCGTTGTTGGAAGATGATTTCGACCGATTGGTCGAGAAAATACTCTCTCCCATGAGGGGAGAACAGGATAGAGGCTACTTTCTCTACCGGGATATGCAGAGCCGCAATGTGATGTTATGCGACGACCAGCCGTACTTCATAGATTTTCAGGGAGGCAGACGAGGTCCGACGCAATATGACGTGGCTTCGTTCCTATGGCAGGCCAAGGCCAATATGCCCGCGGCATTGCGCGAGGAACTGATTGAAGCGTATCTGGATGAGTGTGACGGCGAGTGGGCGAAAGGACAAATGGAGGAAAGCAGGGCCGAGTGGAAAAAGAGATTACCGCATTTTGTACTCTTCCGCACATTGCAGGTGTTGGGCGCGTACGGTTATCGCGGTTATTTCGAACGTAAGCAGCATTTCCTGGAGTCTATTCCCAATGCGTTGCGCAACCTGCAAGAGTTATTTGCGCAACATAGCGACTTGCGTGAACTCTACCCGGAAATATACCGACTAAGCAACTTGCTCGCTGCTCATGGCTTGTTGCCCGATTCGACATCAACAATCGACGATCAACCATCCGAAATCAGCAATCCGTCCGAACTGACGGTGACGGTCTATTCGTTCTCCTTCAAGAAGGGCATTCCGGAGGATAAGAGCGGTAACGGCGGAGGATATGTTTTCGATTGTCGCAGTACGCACAATCCCGGTAAGTACGATGAGTACAAGACGCTGACGGGATTGGATCAACCCGTAATAGATTTTCTGGAGAAAGACGGCGAGATATTGACTTTTCTGGAGTCGGTATATAGACTCGTTGACCACCATGTGGAGCGATTCATAGAACGCGGTTTCTCACATCTGCAAGTCTCTTTCGGTTGTACCGGCGGCCAACATCGGTCGGTCTATAGTGCCGAGCATGTAGCGCAGCATATACATGATAAGTATGGCGTGCATGTCCATTTGATTCATCGAGAAAGAAAAATTGATAGGAATCTTTAATCTTTTAGCGCAGCGGTCTTTCTTCTTTGAGTGAGCGCCGCTAACGGTCTGTTTTATGAAAGCGATGATTTTTGCAGCGGGCATGGGCACACGACTCAAACCGCTGACCGACAGAATGCCCAAAGCACTGGTACCATTAGCCGGCAAGCCGCTACTTCAGTGGCAGATAGAGAAACTGCGAGAGGCAGGTATAACGGATATTGTAGTCAATGTTCACCATTTTCCCGATATGATTATAGATGCTGTGCGTCAGGCCGACGGGTGGGGGTGTCGTGTGCAGATCAGCGATGAGCGTGACGGTCTCTTGGATACGGGCGGCGGGTTGCGCAAGGCGCGTACAATGCTGGGCAATGAGCCTTTTCTGGCCTGCAACGTAGATATACTGAGTACCATCGATGTGCGTGCTCTCATAGCCGCGCACGACCCGCGTACGATGGGGACGCTGGTGGTCAGCGATCGTCAGACGCAACGCTATCTGCTCTTCGATGACGAACAGACACTACGCGGATGGACCAATATCGCTACGGGCGAAGTGAAACCGCAATCGGCTATGGGCAATCAACTGTCTGCTATGCGCAAACTGGCTTTCTCGGGCATGCAGATATTGAGTCCGCGTATCTTCGACCGGATGGATGGCGTCGTGGCGGCGAAAGGAGAAAAGTTTTCGCTCATAGATCTGTATTTGAGTATCTGCCAAGACGAGGTATTAAAGGGATATGTTCCGCAGAATTATCGAATGATGGATGTGGGCAAGATAGACCAGATAGAGGAGGCGGAGCGCTTTGCCGAGAGTCTGTGAATCCCTTCAATAACCAATTATGTCTGCTTATGAGCGAGCTCAAGCATCCATATTTGCTTATTGAACATTAGAAAATGTACTTTTTTTATTTTTTTTTGCAGAAAAATTTGGTCATGTCAAAAAAAAGCAGTACTTTTGCACCCGCTTTTGAAAAGGAGCATGTCTCCCTAGCTCAGTTGGTAGAGCAACTGACTCTTAATCAGTGGGTCGAGAGTTCGAGCCTCTCGGGGGACACAAAGACGCCAGACGGCGTCTTTTTTTGTGTGTTCCCCCGTCCTTGGGTAAAATAGAACAAATATTGCGATTTTAAGCATAAAATATATAGTTTTATTTGCCAGAGTCATTTATTTTTCGTACCTTTGCACCGTAAAATAATAACTGTTGTTACATGATATGAATATTCGCATATTTTGTTATGCAGTATAATGATGGATAAGGTAGATATGACGCACTGCTAATATATTGATATTTATATAGTTATATTACAATGAAAAAATTAGGTATTATTCTGATTGCGCTGCTTGCCGCTATAGCTGTGCAAGCGCAATTTATTGCTCAAATGAGTTTGATGACACCGCACTATTATCCCGGTGAAGTATTTTTCAAGGACGGACATTCCGAAGAGTTTGAAGAAGTGGAGTTGCCACGCTCCGGAAAAGGGAAACTGTCTGTAAGAAAAAAAGCGTCGGACAAAGGTAAAAGAGAAATAGAGGCGATAGATATAGTAGGAATAAAGATTTGGCACAAGAATTTTCCGGACAAGGTGCATGTGTTGTATTATGTACCGTGCGAGAAAGCTCAGATGCATAGTGAACATCAGTGGGGCAACCCTGTGATGGGGAGTGCGTGGGGTACTATCTTCCAGTGTGAGATCAACTATCAGATGGACAAGAAGACCGGCGAACTGGAATTTGTAAAGTTTGTGGGAGGAACCGGTCCGAACACTCCGACTCTGTATTATCTGTTGCGTCCGGGATGGGACAAAGCACAGTTGGTAAGGACTGATTATCATTTCGTTTCCAAGAAGAAAATAGAAGAACTGTTTGCGGAGAAAGAAGAGATTGTGACAGCCATCAAGAAAGGAAAACTGAAGGCTACGGATCTGCAGTATATCCTGGATGAGATGGCAGGAGGAATGCAAGAGAACGAACAGACAAGCATACCAAGCATACAAACAGATTCGGTAACTAATGGTGAAGTGGGAGATGATGAATAAAGTAAGAAAAACGATGAGACGATTGTTTTGTCTGGCCGTATTGGCCATAGGCATGGTACAACTGAGTCATGCACAAGGTTTGCGATATAGTGTGTGTGTCGTAGAGCCGGAATATAGCGAGGCAGAAAGAGAATTGATGGCAGACTACGCGCTATATATGGCGCGCGCAGGAATGACACACGTAGCACGCACTCTAACGGTCTATAAGAACGAAGATTGTTTCGGTTCGGGCGTAGTAGTAGAGCATGGGAATAAGAAATATGTTCTGACCAATATGCATGTAGTCGGCTATGCCCGGCAGGCAACGGTAGTCTTTCAATTACACGAACAGACTATCCGGTATTCGCATTGTGCGGTAGTAAAGATGTCAGCTACAGACCTGGCTGCAATAGAGTTGCCGGAAGAAAGTGAGATGATAGCCCTGCCGATCAGCAATAGTGAGATAGAAGAAGACATGTCCATTGTGGCGGCGGGTTTTCCAGGGTTGGGAAACAAGCCTTCATGGCAATTGACACGCGGAATAGTGTCCAATGCGCGAGTCAGTCTGGACAACCACGAACAGGCCACACGTATCATTCAACATACTGCGTCTATAGACCCGGGTAGTAGCGGCGGACCATTGCTGCTAAAGAACGGAGAAGGTAAGTACGAGATATTAGGTATAAATACTTGGAAAGCATTTTATCGCGAAGGAGTGGGGTTGGCTATCGGCAAGGAGGATGTACAAGCCTTTTGGGCTACATTCTCCAATCAGGAAAGTGGTATCTCTGCTGAATATGAAGCGCTCCGTTCTCTGTCGGGAGTGGATTGGTTGTACGCGTTTCGTCATTTGCCGGAAGAGAAGCAGAGAAGTATAAGAGAGATGGAATGGCAATTGCCTTTTGAACCGGCTTTGCGCGTGCTGAGTGTGCGAGACAGCCTGGTGGCAGAAAAAGTAAGAAGTGCTAATCACTATGATCGTACTGCGCCACACGTTATAACGGATATGGGAAATACGAGCAACGCACAGTTGGTCTATAATAACTTCTGGGGTGTGAACCAACAGGTGAGTTTTCTGCTGGGACATGATTGGGCCGGTTTTGTGAAGACCGGTGTGCAAGTAGAAGCAGTAATAGCACAAGCTCCGACAACGGGCATGTCTTCGACTTATTGGGGACCATTGTTCGGCGTATATATAGGAGTGCAAGTACCTATTGAGATGAAAGGCTTTGTCCTTATGCCGTACGCGACGCAGAGCGCCGCCGGCGGCGCAATACTTTCCGGAAGAAGTATGGAAAGTTTTGTAGCGACGACCGATACCCGCTTGGGTGTGAACTGGCAATTTCCGTTTGGTAAGGATGACTTGATTGTGGGCGTGCACTATGATCTGGATTGGTTGTGGACTCCTGTAGAATTGGCGAAGAAGCCTACTAAGACGATATCAGGAAGTAAGACAATCAATCAATTCTTTCAAAACGGCTTAGGTATCTCAATTGGCATAGCATGGTAAAGAAAAATGAGTCCGGGGTGACCGGACTCATTTTTTTTATTCACTCAAAGAGTGATTGTCGAAACTCAAAGAGTGATTGTCGAAACTCAAAGAGTTGTGTTAAACTCAGCGAGTTTTCAAGACTCAGAGAGTGGAATAGTTTTTTGAGTGATTAGCGGATGATTCCACCGAGGATGTTGTACTTAACACCATTACGCTCGATGATGACCATGCCGTTCTCAACACGCTTGATTGCATCTTGATCAGCATTGACGTGGTCAATAGCTTGCTGCTTAGGACTCATAGTAACGCGGATAGTGCGCTCGTAAGAGTTGATAGCCTCAATGGTAATCTTCTTGTTGGCATCAACAATGGCCTTGCCTTCAACCGGGAACCACAACGGCAAAATAGGATTACCACTTTTGTTTACTCCGCTGAAATAGCTTGGTTCAACTTCGCCCTTAGTTACACTTCCTGCAGGAATAGTCCATGCTTTCGGAGAGGATGTGGTGATGCTATATTCGCCCGGCAGGAACTCGGTGGCATCTTCCGGCAGATAGAAATAAAGCGATGCAAGCTGACCGTTCTCCATTGCTTCAATATATACTGCATGGTTGGTCTGAATGTAACCGGTCTTAATCTGATATGCAGAGAAATCGTGGATGAAGTCTGCGTCCTGTGCGTCTTTGTCGATGTGAACACGGGTATATGATGCGGTGACATCGAGGTGGTACTCGCAAACATCACCTATCTCAAACGTAGATTTACCGAGAACAGTACCGACGAGGTGAGCTATACGTGCTACAGAATCGTAGGTGACGGTAAAATTAGCGTCCAACAGACGGTACAGCTCGCGTGGTTGTCCATCCGCATTCAAATCGAGGCAGACATAACTGTTGCGTTCCTCAATATCATCGAATGTGTAAGTGCCTTCTATTGTCAGACCGGGAACTGCTATGCTGACCACCTTTGAGCTATCCGGATTGGTGGTCCAGATTAACCATTTGTTTTGCTCTTTGTAGATATACAAACCTTCATTATGAATGGAGATTGTGTCTTTACGGTTTGCCACCGGCAGGCTGCACGAGAGATTGAGTGTGTACTCGGTGTCGTTACGACCAAGGAAAGAACCGGTGATTACCGGTCCGTTGTTGGACGGAGCAATTGTAATAGAACCGCTGAAGATCTGAATGACATCATTTTCTTTGCGATTTTTAAGTGTAGGAGTATAGAAACGACCATCGCCCATAGCAAACGAACCATAGAAGTCGTGTGTGCTATCAACGGAAAGAGTGAAGTCGATTTGATAAGTGCTGTCAGCCGCAGCGAAACGAACGGAACCCCACTGAATAAAAGACGAATCAATCTCCAGATTTTTGGCGATGATATTCTCGTGGTAGAGAGGTTTCGGGTCGGCGTAGTATAACGAGATAGCATAGACATTACCATCATTGCCCAACATAGTTGCTTGCATGAAGGTGGAGTCGTTAGACTCGGTGATATTAGCCTTGCCATCCAGATATTCAATTCGTTCGCTCCAATAACCATGGTTGATGGTCAAATTATTGCCGTACTCATTGAATGCTGCGAAATTATATATTCCTACAGGTGAGTTCGCTTTGTTGCTCAAGAGACTGAAGCTGACATAGTAATTGTCATTGCTATAGTTGACAGACCAACATCCATAATATTCCTGATAGGAGAAAGTAGAAACGGTCTTAGTGTCAATCTTAATGGTGTCGCCGGTGATGGCAAAAGCTTGCTCGTCGTAGTGGAAATTGTATGTATTGCCCAGTGTGTCCTTTACAAAACCGCTGAAATGGTTGAGACTATCAGCATCCTTGGTCCAAGTGAACTCAAGATCGCTAATTGTACTCGAAGTGTACGTTTTTTGGATCGTATCGTAGACTGATATCCAACTCTGATCATTTACCAAGTAACTTTTTTTGTATTTCTTGCCATATATTGGGCTTTTGGTACCATCGTCGGACAAATCGAAGGCCAACGCGATATTTACAGTGTGATCAAGGTTGTTCATCGAAAAACCCCAGACATCGTTGTAAAACCAAGGGTCGTTGTAGTCTTTGTGGATCGTGAGATCATAGACTTGTTTGGATGCTCGCGGAGCGGCGGAGCGAGCCGAGTTGGTGCCAATAGTTGTAGCACTTGCGCTAACTGCAAAGAAGAGCGCGCACATGAAAGGGATAAAACGTTTCATGACCAATAAAAGAATTAATTAATAAAACAGTTAATACCATAAAACTATGGTGACAAAACCACCAAAAAGTCGGCGCAAAAGTACAACTTATTTTTGGAATATGCAAACGGGAGGAGTATTTTGTAGTGAAAAAGATACAAAAAAAAGCATTTTGCAATCTGTGTGTTCTGTTTTTATGCGTGTCTAATCCGGTGAGCAACGAAACCCCGATAAAACCCCGATAAAACCCCGACGAGAGTCCGACGAGAGTCCGACGAAAGTCTAGGATTGTTTCGGCGGGAGTTCGAAAAGAGTTCGAGGGGAGTAAGGAAAGTATCAAATATCAAAAAAAAGGAAAAAGTGTTCTTCTGTGTGTTTTTTGCGTTAATAATTTGCGTATATAAAAAAAAAGTAGTAATTTTGCACCGCAAAATGTGGCATCGAAAGACCATAATAACAAAACAACAATAACAAATAATATTTCTAAACACATGATTTATTCGAAAGAAGTACAAGAAATGTGCGTAGTAGCTAAGGGTCCGAAGCACGGACCGGCTCCAATACCTGAAGAGGGTAAGTGGGTGAAGGCTACTGAGATCAAAGACATCTCAGGTATGACGCACGGTATCGGTTGGTGTGCACCTCAACAGGGTTGCTGCAAACTGAGTCTGAATGTTAAAAACGGTGTGATTGAGGAGGCTCTTGTAGAGACTATCGGTTGCTCAGGTATGACTCACTCGGCTGCTATGGCCGCAGAGATTCTGCCGGGCAAGACTATCCTCGAGGCACTGAATACCGACCTCGTTTGCGATGCTATCAACACGGCAATGCGTGAGTTGTTCCTGCAGATTGTTTACGGTCGTACCCAGAGTGCCTTCTCTGAGGGCGGTTTGGTTATCGGTGCCGGCCTGGAGGATCTGGGTAAGGGTCTTGTCAGCCAGTGCGGTACGCTCTATTCTACCAAGGAGAAGGGTGTTCGCTATCTGCAGTTGACAGAGGGCTACATCACCAAGGAGTTCCTGGACGAGGACAACGAGGTTTGCGGATATGAGTACGTACACATGGGCAAGTTCATGGATGCTATCAAGAAGGGCGTTCCTGCAGAGGAGGCTCTGAAGAGCGTAACCGGAACATACGGCCGCACAACCAAGGAGCAAGGTGCAGTTAAATCAATTGACCCACGTAAAAACTAAGGAGGAGAGACTATGATTCGTGAAGTAAAATTTGAGTCACAAGACCGCCGCGAGAAGCAGATTCTCGCCGCTCTGAATGCAAACGGTATCGCTTCTATCGAGGAGGCAAACCAGATTTGCGAACAATACGGCCTCGATCCTTATCTGACATGCGAGGAGACCCAACGTATATGTTTTGAGAACGCTAAGTGGGCTTACGTAGTAGGTACCGCTATTGCGTTGAAGAAAGGTTGCAAGAACGCTGCTGACGCTGCTGAGGCTATCGGTATCGGTCTGCAGGCATTCTGTATTCCGGGTTCAGTAGCAGACGACCGTAAGGTAGGTCTGGGTCACGGAAACCTGGCAGCTCGTCTGCTCCGCGAGGAGACCCAATGCTTCGCTTTCTTGGCTGGCCACGAGTCTTTCGCAGCTGCAGAGGGTGCAATCAAGATCGCAGAGATGGCCAACAAGGTTCGTAAGAACCCGCTGCGCTGCATTCTGAACGGTCTGGGCAAAGACGCTGCTATGATCATCAGCCGTATTAACGGTTTCACCTACGTACAGACCGAGTTCGACTATTTTACCGGTGAGCTGAAAGAGGTTCGTCGTAAGGCATATTCTAACGGTCCGCGCGCGAAGGTGAACTGCTACGGAGCAGATGATGTACGCGAGGGTGTAGCTATTCTGTGGCACGAGAACGTAGATGTGTCGATCACCGGTAACTCTACCAACCCGACACGTTTCCAACACCCGGTAGCAGGTACGTATAAGAAAGAGCGTATCCTGGCCGGCAAGCCGTACTTCTCGGTTGCTTCCGGTGGTGGTACCGGTCGTACCTTGCACCCGGATAACATGGCTGCAGGTCCTGCTTCGTACGGTATGACCGATACTCTCGGTCGTATGCACAGCGATGCGCAGTTTGCAGGTTCCAGCTCTGTTCCTGCACACGTAGAGATGATGGGCTTCCTAGGTATCGGTAACAACCCGATGGTAGGATGTACCGTAGCTTGCGCTGTGAACGTAGCACTCGCCTTGAATAAGTAACCTGTCTCCGTCCCTCCCCCGAGTGGGGAGGGCGACCGGGCTATATATAACTAATAAATTATTTTAAGGTATTATGAAGAAATTTTTGTTTGTAGCTCTGCTTGCTATAGCAAGTATCTCCGCTTACGCACAACCACGTGCTATCGGTGTTAACCTGGGTGCATGGTCGTCATTCTCCTATCAGCATGGTTTCGGTGAGTCCAACATGTTGGATGTAGCTGCTAACGTCATCCTGCCTATTAACACAGGTATCGGTGTCGGCGGTCACGTTACATATGACTGGATTGATCCGTTCGGTGCAACATTCCCTTGGGACAAGAAGGGCGAATGGCACTGGTTTATGGGTGTCGGTGGATCCGGCGGTTTCGTATTCCCATTCGCAGGTTATGACGGTTGGTGGTATGCCGGTGTAGCCGGTCATGTCGGTTTTGAGTACGACTTCTGGTTCCCTCTCCAACTCTCGTTGGATTGGCGTCCAAGCATTGGTGTATGCACTAAAACCAGCACACCGGGATTTAACTACGATGGTCTCTGGGGTGGTCTCCAGCTGGGTGTACGCTACAAATTCTAAATTGATTAGACAGAGATTGCATGTGCCTAATCCGGGCACGTGCGTCTTTGTCTTTTTTGATGAAACGCGCACTTCTCATATTATCAGCCTGTTTAGCTCTCCTGTCCGTCCGGGCAGAGGGAACGCCTTTTGGCAAGGGCGTGTTTCGCTATGCACAGTTCGGTCATAGCTTGTATGCCGACATGCATCCCAACTTTGTGCGAATGGATATACCGTATTGCACAAACAATCCCGTTTATGACTACAGTAGTCACGCGGGACAAGATTATCGCTGGCACACGATGGGTCTGTTTGGCCTGAATCTGCCTCTGTGGAGCGGCAATATAGCGGATTCGACTTATGCCCTCGCAGTCAATCTGAATATGAGTGCTAATCTATGGATGGATTTCTACGATTGGAGCACATCGCCCATAGTAGATACGGATTATCGAATAGGTTTGCCCACATTCATCTTTCTCCATCGCCTCAATCGCGGTTTTGTCAAGAACTATTCTGTGGCATGGAGTCCCTTTAAACACGAGAGTACCCATTTGGGCGATGAGATGCAGATACGCTATCTGGATCGCGGTTATGCTATACGTCGCGTGAATGTCTCCTATAATTATACAGAGTTTGTCTTTACGCTGAATGAAGCCGAAGACCGCTTTGCGCAAAATCACACCTTTCGCTTGGGTTTGATGCTGTTGTGGCACGGCGGTTGGTTCAACTTGGATCCGGACGCAGGTGATGAGTCGCTATTGGATCCGCGCGGAACGAAGGCTGTGCCATATGTTCAGCGCAATCCGTGGGAACTATATCTACAATATCAATACCAGTCGCCGACGAGCAAGCATGGTTTTCAGGGCATAGCGTCGGCTGAGGTACGCAATAGGGAGTGCTATGGCTTCGATTTGTCGGTATTGGCGAGTGATGACCCGAAGCGGACGCAAGCGGAGCGCAGGGTGTTCACGTATAATATCTTCGCAGGCGCGCGCTATAATACGCCTATGTATGACGGTCCGTTCTCGCGCGTGGCGTTCGGAGTACGAGTTTATCACGGCAACTGTCCGTACGGCGAGTACAGATCGATAGACAATTATAGCCAGATAGGTGCTTGTCTGTTGTTTGAGTAAGAAAATAATGAACCCATTAAAATGTATATTACAATGAAGAAATTATTATTTGCAGCCGTGCTTGTCATGGCAAGTATAACGGCATATGCACAACCTCGTGCAATAGGTGGTCGTTTAGGAGCTTTCGAAGGATTTAGTTACGAACATGGATTAGGTAGCGACAGGATGTTGGACATAGAAGCCGGTTTTTCAGTAGCCGGCCGTACAGACATGTGGCGTTACGTCGCAGGTGAACGCGTATTTGGTCACGCATGGGGCTCGACCATTCAGGCAGCTATCACTCATGACTGGATTGATCCGTTCGGTGCTACCTTCAATTGGAATCACAAAGGCGAATGGCACTGGTATATGGGTATAGGTGGCGCAGCCGGTTACGGCTGGTATGCCCATTTCCATGATTATTACCATAATTATGACTACACCAGTTTGGACTGGGGCTTTGTAGGCGTAGCCGGTCGAATCGGTGTTGAATATGATTTCTGGTTCCCTCTACAATTGTCTATTGACTATCGTCCGACTATAGGTGTCGGCTTGCTCGGTGATCCTTATAATGGCGCAAGTGCCGGTGTTTATTGGGAAATGACCAGTTTGGCATTGGGTGTACGTTATAAATTCAGATA
>JAILDU010000019.1 GCA_024689005.1 Paludibacteraceae bacterium | reverse complement strand
AAAAGTCATATGCCTTTTCTTCTGCCAAAAACACTTTATCATTTGGTTTTACGTCGGTTACACCTTGTGGAATATAACTAACAGGAAGCGAACCCGTTCTATTTACTGCGTATATTCTGTATGGACAATCTGCCGAGGAGTTAAGATAGTACCCCGCACCAGAAGTATTCCAGTTGTAAGTTAAGCTGTTTTGTGTATCTAGGTCTGTATATACTCCTTTTTTAAACGCCCAATGATTTGGCTTTGGATAATTAAATGCCTCATAATCTACATCACCATTCTCAGACCATGATTTTAGCATTTGGTCTGTAATATTGAGCAAACTTCCATATTCGGTATGCCATAATTCGGGACTTAGCAATATAGGCGCAAAGTCTTTTCCTCCAGGTAATTTTCCTGCTACAGCATGCCCCCGTTCATAACTTTGGTGTAACTCAACTTTGCGTGTGGACGCAAGCATGAGCATAATTTCTGCTTGCAAAGGAGGTAATTCATATATTGGAATGCTTCGTTCTCTTCCCACTATCGCAATGCGATTATTATCTTCAGAATCTATAGCACCTAAGATTAAATCTGACTCGAGAGCAAATTTTCTAGCACTCGTTATAAATTTGTCTGCCTCATAATTATTTCCCATAAGCCAGATTACGAAACCAGGTGTTTCGCTAAAATAGATACCCTCGTTGCCAGATTTGAGAAGTTTAGAAATAGCATACAAAGAACTTTCATCCTTATCATAAAATTTTTCTTCGCCATCTATAATCCACGCTTTTAACTCTGCAGCTGAAATTGAATAATTCAAATCTTGCGAAGAATAATATATCTTACTTGGAATGGTTGATAAATCGAGATAATGAGCCTTATAATTGAAGCCGAAGAGTTTTTTAGATAATGCCTCTATAAAAATATCAAACTTACCTTTTTCAATATTGTTCACAGCAAATACATAATCTTTCAACCATCCATCATATCCCATCTTAATTTGATAGCAATCAGCAGTAACATTAAGGTCGCAATCATAGAAAAAGTCTGTTAACTGTTCTATAGAAATATGATCTGCTGGTTCACTTAATATAACAACGTGACTATCATCCGAATAATGTTTTGCAGCAATCGTCTGGAAGTTGTATGGGTAATACGATCGGAATTTATTCCACTGCTGCCTTTTGTCTGCATTAGCCAATGAACTACTAGAGGTGTTGGATTGGCTTATGGTAAAATCATATGAACTTGATTTAGAAGAAGTTCCTTTGATTAACGCAGCAAACAGACCTATTGCAACAAGAAATAGTGCCATAACTGCAACCCCCTTCTTATTGCGTTTAAAAAACTCAAGAATATTATCCTTAGTAGGGACAGGCTTAATTTGTGCTTTAAGATATACATCGTCTTGTATACCATCTCGAAGCGTATCAAACTCCAAGGAATGACCGCAATGCGGACATTTACCTCGTATAATTTGACTTGCAGGCTTATTGATACGCAAGTCGGATTTGCAATAGGGGCATGTAAAATACATCGTGTTTCAAGTATTTATGATAAGTTATTATTCATTAATGCACGCTCTTGCGTGCAAAGGTACTGCTTTTTTTTGACATATGCAAGTTTTAGTACTCTAATTCACTACAAACGAAGCATTTTGACAAAAAAACATCGTAAAAATGCATTTTTTTTGTGCCGCGTTAGGGATTGGAAGGGCTACGGTTTCATGATGATTTGTTATATGGAGGCATTTCGGCTGCAAAGGTACTACTTTTCTAGAAATATGTAAGTTTTGGGAGCAGAATATGCTATTTATATGTTACTTGGGGGTGTTTTGCTTGGTTATGGAGGCAATAACGAAATTGCGGAGAAGTTGGTAAGGCTTGGCGGCAGTACGCTTCTGTTCATCAAAGAGTTGCTGCCAATAGGCTTTGCGTACAGGGTCGGAGAGCTCGGTTTTCGCTTGCTCTACTGCGCGTGCGAAATTGGAAGACAAATCACGTTGGTGTGCCGTGATTTTCTTTGGGTTCTTGTGCAAGGGATAGTGCGAAACGATCTTCTTACCCAAACGAATACAATAGTACGTTTCGCTTGATTTGTCTTTACGTCCGCTGAGATAATCAATAGGGTCGGTATATGCTGCTTTTGCCATATTATTGTGGAGTTAGAGTTATTTTATGGTTTTGTTTGTGTGTCGTCAGGAATGGCCTTAAGACAAACGTTTTTGCCGTCCTTTTGCCGTCCTTTTGCCGTAATCAACAGCAAAAGTACTACTTTTCTCCCTCGTTCAAATCAACAATCAACGAGAGTAAACAACGAAATCAAAGTTAAGCAATTTATAGTAATATCTTTATCTTTTCCAAGCGCCAACGACTTTGCCGAAATAGGCGGTGTGAATGCCTGCGGAGAAATTCTCATAGAACGAGCTCATGTGTTCCGAACGGAAATCGTCCGCAGTCTGATGAAAAGCCGTCATGATCTCACACTCAATAACCGTCTTGGCTTCCTCGTAATAGGGGGCGCCGTTCTCCGTATAAGCGATATGCAGGCCGAGGGCTTCGGTCTTGTCGCCGTCGCGTCCGCTGTGCGTGCCTAAGTAGCGGGCGATTTGCGGGTCGTCGAATTCCATCAGAGTGAAACGCGGATACTTGTCCAGAAACTCGTGTGTATAACGAGCCGGAGCCACGAAGACAGTTACAATCGGGCAATCATAACCGGTGTAGTTGCCGAGCGCACCCCAGCCGATAGTCATGGCATTGGCATTTGTGCTGTCGCCGGACATGATCACTTTAGCGCCCGTGAAGAAGGTGAATGCATTGTCCGTAAACTCCTGTTGAACATCAAACGGTTTCAACTCGTTGTTGGTGTCGGCTTTCTTGCAGCCAAGCATTGTCATTGCTGCTACCAGCAGCATAAATAAAATCTTTCGCATAATATGTGTCATATTATCAATTATTTAAGGTATAGCATCCTCTCCAGTGTATTCACGGCGGAAGATATGTCTTGCTCAAAGTGAGTGTGTTCCTTCAGAAAATCGGCCTTGCCGTCAGAGATCGCCCTCAATAACTCTCCGTTCATTTCGTCCACGTAAGACGCGATGGCATATTCAATGTCATCCTTCTGCCAATCGAGCGAGGAATGAATAGAGACGTTCCGCTTCTGATGCAGAAAACTATAGGCGATTGCTATGGCTTCTTTCGTAATCATGCGTCGTAACTGATGGGGTAAACTGCTGCTGTTTTTTTATCTCAGCAGCAGGTCTTTGAGATGGATTTGCGGGTGGCGGTATTGACGTTCTTTGCGTGTCTGGAGGCCGTTCGTTGTGAAAGCTTGTTGCGGGCAGGCATGCACACAAGCGAGACACACGGTACAATGGTCACCTGTTTTAGCAACCTGATAGGTTTTGTCAGTAAGACCGCTTTGCGGTTGGAGACGGATGTTCTCCATCGGGCAGACTTTGGCACATATGCCGCAACCGATACATTTGGCGGGATTCACCTTCGGTCCCATGCAATGGATCATGCCTCTGGTCACAGCCGGGCGGCCGAGGAGCCATGAGAGGAGGCTGAACCAACTGTAGTGCAGTGTGTGGCTTTCGGCTTGCAGTTCGCGGATGATTTGCTCCATACGGGCAGGCACGTATTCGAATTTACCCAACTGTTTGTTCGGATTGCGCCCAAACGCAAGCGCGCTGTTATCGGGTACGCTCACCTTGTGGCTGTATGCCAGTTCGATACCTTTCTTGCGTAGTATGCGGCGTAGCACCCAGATGCAGTTACCCACCATGCTACCGCACGTGACGACCGTAAAGACGTAAGATTGCGGACAGATGTGCAACCGTGCTACCATCTCGGGCATGGCCGGCGGCAGGTTGAAATCATAAGTGGGGAAGACCAGACCGATACGTTTCTCGTTCGTCAAGTCCTGCTGAACCGCCTCGGTCAGCGGCATCACTTGCTCGTTCAGCCGTTCCGCCAGTTGTCGTGCGACGGCGAGGCTGTTTCCTGTTGCAGAAAAATATAGAATCATAGTATATACGATTTTGCGGCGCAAAGGTACAAAAAAAATCCCACATACGCAAAGGGTAGTGGGACTTTTTGTCGTTTATCGCAATCGAGCCAGCATTTTGACGCCATAGACAGGCCAGTACGGCACTTTCTCGATGCCCGTTCGGACACGCGGGATGTCGAGCAGCAGGAAAGCAAAGGTCATGAAACCGGACACCCAGATGATCTGGCCGAAGATCTGCTTGAGCGTTACGGACATGACGCTGAGACTTAAAGTTGAAAGTTCTTTGCCCGAGGGCACGATCTGAAGGTATGGAGAGTTGAAAGTTGAAAGATTAACTCCGTTCGTGAGCGTCAGGTAATCGCCGTAACGCGCCATGTTATCTGCCATGAAATGTTTGAAGAGGGTGGTGTAGAGCCCGTACCCCGATGCACCGGCGAGGTACATGTGGATGACATTGAAGACGAAAAGCGCCATGAAGAAATGCTGCAAGTCATGCACGGACTCGTGCAGCGACCACATGAGCGAGACCGCAAGGATTGCGTACGCACAACCGCGGAAAGCCAAGCCGAGATGGTATTGCTCAATCGGCACATTGACATCCAGATAGAAGTACATCCACAGCGAATAGACCAAGATGCAGCCGAAGCCGATGGCAAAGAGTTTCCACACTTTCCATCTGGCGTGTCCTAACCAGTAAAGCGTGATCAGCACGCCCGCATACACGCCCGGCAGCGACCACAGGCAGAGCGCAGTTTTGGTGTGCTCCTCCAAGCCCCGCACTTCGGTCCAATAGATTTCCTCCAAAGTGTGCTCGGCGCCCAAAAGCAGTTCGGCAACCGCAGTTACCAAGAGGATTGCCAGTACGTTTTTGTACTTGAAGATGTCGAGCGAGATATAGGGCTGTTCAACCGTCTTGAGGCGGTAGAGGATGAACGCAAGGAGGATGAGGCTAAGTGCGAAGACCCATCGCAGTGTGGGCGAAAAGAACCACATCAGGCGGTCGCCATAGACGAGAATATAACTGATCATGAGCATGAGCAGGCTGATGAGCAGGCCCGTAGAGATGTCGATGCCTTTGAGCGACATTCGTTGCGGCATCGGGCACCAAGGTTGGCAAAGAAGCAGTTGAACGAGTACCACAAACGCCATCGTGCCGATGGTCAGCACGTGCATCATCTGCCAACTCAGATGGAAAGCGACCACCGCCGCCAGCCACGCGCTGCCGGTGATAGCGGTCAGCAGGACAATATGCAAGATCGGAAAGAAGATACCGAAATCGCGTTCGGGCGTCATCCACAACTGGATATTTGACATGCACTCAAACGTGCCTTGTATCTTCGCCACGCCCGCAAGAAAACAAACCGGCAGCAGAATAGCCATGTTCGTCGTCCGCATAGTAATAAAATTGCACACCGCAATCACGACCGCCGATGCGATGAGCAACTGTTGGTTGGTGAAGCGGAACTTCGTTCGAAACAACATCGGGAACCACACCGCCATGCCTGCCAAACCGGCATAGAGGAGCATGAGCAGTTCTTCCAGTTGTAAGTTTGTTGTTCCGCGTACCGCTTCCATCGCACCGAGATACACTCCGCACGAGAACTGGATGCAGATGACCTGCGCAATATAAATCCACGGCTGAATGCGTTTGGGCACCCACTCGCGGAACATGGGCATAAGAAAAGACAGGGCCTTTTGATTTTCCATTGGAGATTTGAATTTTAATATTTAACTTCACACTCGACGGAATAACCGGCTTTGAGTTTTTGCAGATCCTCCGCACTATTCTCGTCCAAGGCGATGCGGACGGTGAGACGTTGCTCGACCTTGACGAAGTTGCCCGTTGCGTTATCAACAGGAATGAGCGAGTACTCGCTACCTGTGGCATCGGAAAGAGATTGCACTATACCTTTGTATTTAATACCGGGAATCGCATCTACACGGATGGAAACCTCGGAGCCTTCGTGGATATGCGGCAGTTGCGTCTCGCGGTAGTTGGCTTCGACCCATAGGCTGTTCTCATCGACAATGCTGACGAGCGTCTGACCGGGATTGACCAGTTCGCCCACATGCACATCTTTGGAACCGACATAACCTGTATGAGTGGCAATAATATAGCAATAAGAGAGATTGAGTTGCGCTAATTCGACTGCAGCTTGCGCCAATTGAATAGCAGCTTCGGTGGCGGACAGATGGTAGTTTTGTTCGGCTATTACATTGCTCTGCATCGTGCGTGTTTGTTTCATTTGTTCGTAACGCGCCTTAGCGGAGAGAAACGAAGTGTGAATCTGATCATACTGCTGGCGCGTAACGGCCTCTTGTGCCAAGAGTCGCTCATAACGTGCGTCTTCGCGTTGCAGGTTTTCCATGTTCACACGTGCTTCCTCAATAGACGCCTCGGTGACGGACATGCTGCTCGTGGTGGTTCGGATAGATGAGCCTGTTGCTTTCGATTGTTGTTGGATACGCGCCAGATCGCTCTTGGCCTGTGCCAGACGCAGACGAAACTCGCTATCCTCGATGACGACCAACGTGTCGCCTTCACGCACATGTTGGTATGCCTCGAAACGTATCTCCTTGATAAAACCCTGCACGCGGGTGTTCTGTGGTGTGATAAAGCGTTTCACGCGCGCGTTATCCGTATATTCCACATGACCGAAATGGGTAAATTGCAGAATGACATATGTCACTCCTGCCAAAAGAAGCAGCACAATGACTGCATTGTAGCAATAGGTTGCTAATTTAGATTTATTCATAATGTATGGGTGGTATATTGAAGTTGATAAAAATGATAGAGTAATCCGATACGGGCATTGACCAACGCCATTTCAGATTGCAGTTTTACACTCGAGGCATCCAATAGATCAGTCAGAAGTGCCAAATCGTTATTGTAGCGTTTTTCTACGAGAGCGTAGTTCTCATCTGCTAATTGCACCTGTTTCTGTTGTGTCTCCACTTCGGTGAAAGCGGTCAGAAAACTGACATATGCGGCATGTACTCCGTTGGTCACTCCTTCGCGCGCCAACTCGGTGCGCTCTTGGGCGGCTATGTGTTCACTCTTCGCCTTTCGAATAGCGCGATGGTTATGCCATAGACTGCCTAAATCGTATTTCATACCGATGCCCACGAACCACACGTTGACATTGGAGTTCACGGGAATCAAATCATTCGTGAACGGTCCGAACAACTCATCTTTTGCCACCGCCGCGATGGTTGGTATCGAGCCGGCACGCGCCAGCTTGATTTTCTGAGCAGAAAGGTCTTCCGCTGCCAGTGCCTGTTGGATGCCCAGATGGCTATCCGCAGCCCGTGCTTGCCAAAGTTGCTCAGAAGCAGCTTTCTCCAGTTGGTTCAAGGCGGTATTGACAGAAAGCGTATCCGGCACAATAGTCTGATTAGAAGGGCGATGGAGCGCGGTGGCTAACTGATGATGAATGATTGATTGCGCATCTGTGAGACGTACTTTGGTTAACTCCAACTGCTTGAGTTGCAGTTCATAACGCGTCAGGTCGTTGCGCAGAACAACGCCCGCCTCTTCGCGCGCTCGCATCTGATCCAAGACACGCTGCGTTAATTCCAAGTGCCGATCAATCACTTCTTGCTGGTTTTGCAACTTGACCAAATCCAAATAATAGCCGGCTAGCATAAACCGCACTTCCTGACGGCTTTGGGCGACATCCAGTTCAGCCATCCGTTCGCCTATCTTAGCCATCTCGATACCTGCCATCAGCGCTCCTCCGGCGTAGATCACCTGCGAAGCCTCAAACGAGAACGTGTTGCCCCAATGCGGAGTGGGTTGCACACCATTGTCGATGTACTGAGGCGCTTGGCCGGCGTACTGCACTTCGGTCCGGCCTGATGTACTAAACCCGCGGCTCATGAGAACCGCATTGCCCATGTACGAACCGCTGATGTTCACCTTGAGATGCGGCGTGAGGGCATTCTTTGCTTGTTGCACTCCTTCGTTAGCGGCACACAACACAGCTTCCGACACGCGGATTTGCCGGCTTTCTTCGTCCGCTAAACGAAAAATGGTCGCAAGATCATAGATTATGCTGTTTGTCTGCAACTCCTCAGCTGCGAGAAAAAGAAAAGGATTGATGAGCATAAGGCACACCAACCCAACATGAATAATACCTTGTTTCATATCTGAGTTATTTACCTATTTATACAATAAAACCGCGTTTCCGCGGGGAATATTATAGGGCTAAACCCAGGCCTTTACCAAGGCGTTGCGAGTATCGCTCGCGTCCAAAATCGAGTGCAAAATTACAAAAAAAATCCTACACGTGCAAGTTTTTGTGGGATTTTTTGGCTTAGAAGGGATGATTTTTACTATTCTATCATCTTGATCAGTTTGGCGGGATTGCCGCCGACGATGGCATTGGCAGGTACATCTTTGGTGACCACTGCAGCGGCAGCCACCACGGCATTCTCGCCAACCGTCACACCCGGCAGGATAGTAGCTCCGGCTCCGATCCACGCGTTCTTACCGATATGCACCGGCTTGCAAATAAGGATCTGACGGTCGTGGAGGTCGTGGTTGTTGCTGATAAGCTGCACGTTAGCCGCAATCATCGCGCCGTCCTCAATCGTGATTCCGCCGCGCGACATCATCAGACAATCCGGCATAATCATGACGTCTTTACCGATGTGTACCATGTCGAAGCACACACCTTTCAACGGCGGTTGCACGATAGCTCCTTCGCCGAGGTTTTCGCACTGAAATGAGTGGGTACAGAGGTGGTTATGTTT
>JAILDU010000055.1 GCA_024689005.1 Paludibacteraceae bacterium | reverse complement strand
GACTTTGGTCTGATGATAACTGCGCGTAACCCACGTGTTCTTCTGAGTCGAGCATGACGCTGCCGTCAAGACCGTCAGTCCCAACATTACTATCTGTACTATTTTACTGTCCCCTCTCGCCATTTGTACTTTCGTCTTTTGCCTTTTGCTGTTACTATTTCAGTCCCTTGACGTGGCTCTGTGCCGCTACAAATTCCTTCAGGTAGTACGGCTCATAATATGCCAATTCAGTCCCCTCTACCCTGCTCTCCGCGCTCTCGGCGAGACGACCCATATATTGCGCTTCCGGCACGATGTCTGCAATGTAGTGCCAGTTGGGCTGACCCAGCACACTCTGACACTTGGCTGCCCCGTCGCCGAAATAGTAGAACTCGACAGTTTGACCCTGCATTTCCGTATTGTCGGTTATGCTCGCCTCGCTCTCCACCACTACGGCTCGCGCACGCTCTCCTATGGCTGTCAATCCTTCGCTATGCAGCATACCGCAGTACACCTCCATGCGCCGCGCGTCTATCATCGGACATAGTACCGATTGCTTGCCGATTGCTGCCTGACCGACGGCCGACGCGCCTAATATCTGGAGCGTCGATATCGGAATGAGGGGCACATTCAGCCCGTAGCACAGCCCCTTGGCCGTACTAGTCCCGATACGCAAACCTGTATAACTACCCGGACCTTCGCTCAACGCAACCGCATCAATCGGCATATTCTTGGCCTTCGCTGTGCGTAATAGCTGATCTATATAGGTCGGCAGCAAACGAGCATGATTACCTTCTTCACGCTCTATACATTGCTCTACCAGCGCTCCGTCCTTACACAGAGCCGCAGAGCATACCTTCGTACTTGTTTCTATACACAATACCGTCATGGCACAATAATCCAAATTAGGCTGCAAAATTACTACAAAAAAATGACATACACAAATGTGTATGCTACTTTTCCGAAAATTTGTGCTTCTTTACTGCTTTTATCCACTCTTCGCAAGGTGGACATTCTTACAAAAGAGTTTTTTATTATGAGAGTTATAGGAGAATAATAAGAGGACTCTTAAAGTAAGAATCCTCTATTTTGCGCTCCCCTTCGAATTTCACGGAGGGTTACTTCCATCCTATGCCATAAAGGCACCTGCGTTCAGTTGGGATGGCACGGCGGATAAATCCGCTGCAAAGGTAGTACTTTTTTTTGGAACGTACAAGTAAAAAATCAAAAAACGAAAAACATAAGATAACCATAAGTGAAGGAGTGTCTCGAATGGCACTCCGAGTAAAGCACCCGAGCTGTCCCACACAGCGAGGATCAAGCGCGAACATAGAACGGCGTGACCCTTGCGGTCGCGCAGCCTTCAGGATCCTATTTCGAACAAGTCCTTATTCTATCAGCCGTCAGTCAGCCACTTATTTCCGGGTGTCGAGCCGCTCGACTCGAGACCTTACCATAAGATAACCATAGGATAACCATAAGATAGCCATAGGATAAACCCCTATAACCCGTCTCCTGTCTCTTGTAACCTATATATACATAGTATATATACTTTTTGTCTTCTATTTGTGCGACAAAACGAACCCAAAAGCATCGAAAGAACTATTTTTTGACGACTGCCGACTCGCACGACTGCAAATTGTATCTGCACTTTCGCGAAAATATTTGCACATTCCAAAAAAAAGCTGTATCTTTGCAGCCGCTTTTAAATAAAGCGTTCTTCTTCACTGTAAAATAAACAACATAACAATATGAGCAAAAAAGCATTATTAATGATTTTGGATGGATGGGGTATCGGTCATAAGGATACCGCTGATGCCATCTATTCCACCTCAACGCCCCACTGGGACAAGTTGATAGCTACCTATCCTAACTCACAGTTGCAGGCCAGCGGCGAGAACGTCGGACTGCCTGACGGACAGATGGGTAACTCCGAGGTCGGACACCTCAATATCGGCGCAGGACGCGTCGTTTACCAGGACTTGGTGAAGATCAACCGCGCTTGCAAGGACGGCAGTATTCTCGACAACCCGGAGATCAAGGCTGTCTTCTCTTATGCCAAAGAGTCCGGCAAGAAGATCCACTTCATGGGACTGACTTCGGACGGCGGCGTTCACTCCAGCCTGGATCACCTCTTCTACCTCTGCGATATCGCTGCTAAATACGGCCTGCAGGGCAAGACCTTCATCCACTGCTTCATGGACGGACGTGATACTGACCCGCACTCAGGTATCGGATTTATCGACCAACTGGAGAAACACTGCGCTCAGTCAGCAGGAGAGATTGCCAGCATTATAGGTCGTTTCTATGCTATGGACCGCGACAAACGTTGGGAGCGCGTTAAGGTGGGTTACGACCTGTTGGTGAACGGCAAAGGCGAGTCCTTTGAGAACATGCACGAGGCTATGGAAGCCAGCTATGCTGCTGACGTTACCGACGAGTTTATCAAACCTATCGTGCATACCCGCAACGGCCAACCGCTGGCTACTATTGAGGAGGGCGACGCTGTCATCTTCTTCAACTACCGCAACGACCGCGCTAAGGAGATTACTATCGCGCTCACCCAACAGGACATGCCGGAGAATGGCATGAAGACTGTGCCGGGACTGCACTACTGCTGCATGACTCCGTACGACAGCTCGTTCAAGGGATTGCACATCCTCTTCCCGAAAGAGAACGTTACCAATACACTCGGAGAAGTGGTTAGCAAACTGGGACTCAAGCAATTGCGTATCGCTGAGACCGAGAAATTCGCACACGTCACCTTCTTCTTCAACGGCGGACGTGAGGCTGAGTTTGAGAACGAAGACCGTATCCTGATTCCTTCACCTAAAGTAGCTACCTATGACCTGCAACCGATGATGTCTGCGCCCGAGGTGACTATCGCTCTGCGCGATGCACTCAACTCACAGAAATACGACTGCATCATCCTCAACTATGCTAACGGTGACATGGTGGGACACACCGGCGTGTACAACTCTATCCAACAAGCTATTACCGCTATCGATATCTGCGTCAACGAGACTATAGAAGCTGCGCTGCGCAACGACTACGAGATCATCATCATTGCCGACCACGGTAACTGCGACAACGCTATCAATGCTGATGGTACGCCTAATACTGCGCACTCGCTCAATCCGGTTCCGTTCGTCTATGTTAGCAAGGATCACACCAACGCTAAAGTGGAGAATGGTATCTTGGCTGACGTTGCTCCGTCCATCTGCCATATTCTCGGTATCCAACAACCGGAAGAGATGACAGGACACAACCTGATTAAGGAATAAGTATAGACAAAAAAAAAGCGGCCCTATTGGGTCGCTTCTTTTTCAGGTCTAACGAGAGACCTTACTTTGAGCAACAAGATTACTCAGCAATTGTGTCGTTAGCAACCTCCTCAACTACCTCGATAGTGTCGTTTGCAGTAGAGTCGTTAGCGCAACACTTGTTGCAGCACTTGTTGCCGCAGCTCATAGCAGCGAAAGCTACAGCTACGATAAGAAGCATCTTCTTCATAACAGTGATTTTTAAAATTTTTTAAAGCTTTAAAAGTTAAGATTTCGCCTTTTTGCGAAAATCGACGGCAAAAGTACTACAATTTTTGCACATATCCAAAAAAAATTGTAATTTTGCGCACTAAAATTTGCATTTTATGGAAAAAAAAGGCTTTTTTAATAAGCAGGACTTCAAATTCTTAGGCCAAAACTTCGTATTAGCCATCATTATAGGCGTATTGGCTTTCTTGGTTTTGGCTCTCTGGTTGAGAGCATACACCAAGCATGGTGAGGAGATAACTGTAGAGGATATCCGCGGCATGTCTGTGGCTGAGGCACAGGCTCTTATGCACGCTCAAGGCCTCAACATGCAGGTAATCGATTCCACCTACTCGCGAAAGGTGCCTTTTGGCACCGTGGTAGAGCAAGATCCAAGACCCAATAGTCATGCCAAAAACGGCCGTATGGTCTATGTCACTATCAATGCCAGTTCGCGCCCGCAAGTGGTAATGCCTAATCTGCAAGATATGAGTTACCGCCAAGCTACCACTACGCTGCGCGGCATGGGACTGCGTGTAGATAGCACATACGACTATAGACCATCTGCTTTCCGCGACCTGGTTTTGGATGTCAAATCCGACGGCAACAGTGTACAGCCGGGTACCAAATTGACTGTCGGTACACGCGTTCGCCTCGTGGTCGGTTATGGTCAAGGATCTGAACGTGTCACCGTCCCTTCCGTTGTAGGAATGACCTTACAGGAAGCACAATCGATGCTGATCAGCAACCGACTCGCTGTCGGCTCCGTTCAGTATGACGAGAACGTAGAAGACGGCGCGAAAGCTTTGGTTTACAGACAAGTACCATCTGCCGGCACACAACTGGTAGAAGGCGAGACTGTCACCCTGCGTCTCTCTACTAACCCTGAGAAAGCCGTTATCAACAGCGGCCGCGACAGCAAAGAAGAAGAGGATAGTTGGTTCTAAGAAAAGGCGAATGGACGAAAGGCGAATGGCTAATGTAGATTTCGATATAGAGAACGAGAGCGAAAGCGAGGAGTTGTTCGAACGCTGGCGATGCGAGGTGGACAAGGGACAAGGCAAGGAACGCATTGACAAGTATCTGGCAGAACACATGACCAACACCAGCCGCAACCGCATTCAGACGGCCGCTGACGCCGGCAACGTGTGGGTCAATGGTTCAGCCGTTGCCTCCAACTACCGCATCAAACCCGGCGATATCATACAGGTACTGCTCGACCATGAGCCGCACGATTTCACTATCACTCCCGAGAATATACCCCTCAATATCGTCTATGAGGACGATGATCTGCTGGTTATCAACAAACCGGCCGGCCTCGTAGTACATCCCGGACACGGCAACTATGAGCACACCTTGCTTCATGCCTTAGCTTGGCATTTTGAGCATTCAAGCCATCCAATAGACATGAACGACCCCAATATAGGACTCGTTCACCGTATTGACAAGGATACCAGCGGTTTACTGCTCATTGCCAAGACTCCGGAAGCCAAAACTCACCTGGCCAAACAATTCTTCGACCATACCACCGAACGAACCTACAATGCGCTCGTTTGGGGCACTTTTAGTGAAGACAGCGGCACTATAGAAGGGGCATTGGCACGTGACAACCGCGACCGCACTATCTATCGCGTGTGGGACCCGGAGGAATGTCCGCAAGCCAAAGAAGCAATCACCCACTGGCGAGTGCTCGAGCGCTTTCCGTACGTCACACTGGTAGAATGTCGCCTTGAGACCGGGCGAACCCACCAGATACGCGTTCATATGAAGCATATAGGCCACCCGCTCTTCTGCGACGACAAATATGGCGGTTGCGAGATACTCAAGGGACTACGCACACAGAAATACAAGCAGTATATAGAGAATTGTTTCGCCCTCTGCCCACGTCAGGTGCTACACGCCAAAACACTCGGTTTCACACACCCGCGCACGGGAGAACGAATGTTCTTTGATAGTCAGTGGCCCGAAGATATGACGTCACTTATAGCCAAATGGCGCGCTTACGAACCTAACACACTGAATAACTGATTAATTATTGAATAGGGTATAAAGACGATGCCCATCTACGGTCTCAAATGTCTCAGGAAGTGCTATCTGCGGTGCATGAACACCATCGCCTATAACCAACTCAGGCGCTACTTCTATATGAGCCTCGTCCCATAGACCTGTTTCCAGTATATGATGGAGTAGAGTAGTGCCTCCTTCCACCAGAATGGAGTGTATATTACGCTGCGCCAGATCGCTCAATATATAAGGCCAGTCCGTCCGGTCACGATAGACAAGAGTAGGAGCCTCAGCGCTGAATATACGACTATCTGAAGGCAATACATGATGTCGGTCCAATGTCACACGCACAGGGTTTCTCCCTTCCCAGTGAGTATTGAGCAGACGCGGGTTATCCAGCAATACGGTACGTGTACCTACCATGATAGCCATGTTCTCCGCACGCATTCTGTGTACTATCTTTTTGGTATCCGGCGTAGAGATGGCCAGCGCTCCGTTGAGGTGCTCGCCACTATCTGCTGACGGTTTGTCTATTTCTCTTTTTCTGTCTATAAACCCGTCTGATGTCTGCGCCCATTTGAGTACCACATAAGGACGATGTTTCTCATGCAGACTAAGAAAACGCTTGTTCAACTGTCTGCACTCGTTCTCCAGCACACCTACTGTCACTTCTATACCCGCTTCACGCAGCATCTGCACGCCTCTACCGGACACTAGCGGATTAGGATCCAACATACCTACTACCACGCGTCCTACGCCCTTCTCTATGATCAGTTTGGCGCAAGGCGGCGTCTTGCCATAATGACTGCATGGCTCCAACGATACAAAAAGCGTGCACTCCTTCAGATTAATATCCTTGTATTCAGAGCAATCTAAATGCTTGAAGCAATTGACTTCTGCGTGCCCTTCGCCGTAGCGTTCGTGCCATCCTTCAGCCACAATCGTCTCGTCACTATTACGCACCATAACAGCACCTACCATCGGGTTGGGAGCCACATAATACTCGCCACGGCGGGCTATTTCGATGCAATGTGCGATATAATTTGCGTATTCCATTTTTTTGTATTATCTTTGCAGCGTGAAAGAGACTATTGATTATATAATCTCGCGCTTGCGCGAGTCGTATGACGCGGACGAAGCTCGCGCTTTAGCGTGGTGGATTCTCGAGGAAGTCTCGGGATTGTCTTGTTCACAACTATTAAGCGACTGCAAAGGTAGTACAAATTTTTCGAATACACAAATTTTCGACCCGATAATCGAGCGATTGCTTCGCTTTGAACCTATTCAGTATATCTTCGGCCATACCTATTGGTATGGGCTGGATCTCCGTTTGACGCCGGCTACGCTCATTCCCCGGCCCGAGACAGCCGAATTAGTAGATTTGCTGTCATCTACACATTTTCAACTACCTGCTATCCACGTGCTCGATATCGGTACCGGAAGCGGCTGTATTGCCCTGGCTATCAAGCAGCAACACCCGGAATGGCAGGTTACGGGTATAGACATTTCTGCTGATGCTATCGAAGTGGCGCGCGACAATGCCCGACGCAACAACCTGGACGTGGTATTTGAGCAACAAGATGTTTTTTCGGACGAACCATCAGCCATCAATAGTCAACATTACGATATTGTCGTCTCTAATCCGCCGTATGTCCGCGAATGTGAGCGAGCTACAATGCGCAGCAATGTATTGGAATATGAGCCTGAGAGCGCATTATTTGTACCGGATGATGACCCGTTACTCTTTTATCGCCGCGTAGCGGCGTTTTATAAGGCGAAATTTTTATTTTTTGAGATCAACGAAGCACTTGGAAATGAGATGGTCGCCATGCTCAAAGAAAAAAGCTATACAGATATACAAATCCACTTAGATAGTTATGGAAAACAACGAATCGTTACTGCGCGAATGGATCGATAAGGCGGAGGCTTATTGCGCGCGTGCAGAACATTGTGCAGCCGACGTTAAGCGCAAACTATACGAATGGAGTGCCCCTATGGAGTTGGCCGATGATATCATAGACCGCTTGTATGAGCGGGATTTTCTCAATGACAAACGTTTCTGCATGGCATACGTGCACGACAAGGTGGCTTATCAGAGTTGGGGACGCCTGAAGATACAAGCTGGCTTGCGTGCATTACAATTGCCGGAAAAATATATCAGCCAAGCCCTGAATGAGATTGACGAAGAGCAGTACACACATAATCTACGCAATCTGTCGCGCCAGCGCGCATCTGATCCGGATGACAAACGTACGCGCTTTCTCATGCAGCGCGGCTTCACCTTCGATGAGATCAGACACACTAAGTGCTAATGTATTTTTCTTAATATCACACCCTTCTAACAAAAGAAAGAGCATTTCCTGCAGAAACACTCCCTCTTTTTTATCCGTTACATTACTCCCAGGTCTATCGAGAGCGGTGGGAGAGCGGCTGATTAAGCACGAATCAACCGCTAATCGACCGCTGTATTGTCTAGGATTGACTGCTTATTAACCGTTAACTCTATCGGCACTACTCATAAATCGTTGTATAAAAAAATTAACATGTGCAAGAGGAGTACAAAAAAACCACTCGGAATGAGTGGTTTTCTGTAGCGGGACCCAGGATTGAACTGGGGACCTCATGATTATGAATCATGCGCTCTAACCAGCTGAGCTATCCCGCCGCGCGTCAGCGCGGTCAATATATAAAAAAGACCTACTAACGAAAAAGCGTGCAAAAGTACTGCTTTTTTTTGATATACGCAAATTTTGGGCGATTTTTTTTATAAAAAAAAGCTTTTTCACTTATAAAAAGATTAACTCATGCATAGCATGCGGTCGATAGAAGAGTAAGCTTTTTTAGCTATTTGCTCGTCTACTATCATCTCCGGCTGCTCATTGAGTAAACAATTATACACCTTCTCCAAAGTATTAAGACGCATATACTCACACTCGTTGCACGAGCATCCCACTCCCTCAGTAATCTCCGGCGGAACGGGAATAAACTCCTTGTCCGGACACGCACGCTGCATCTCATGCAGAATACCGCTTTCTGTAGCGATTATAAAGCGTTTGGCGGGCGATTTAATAGTGTGCTCAAGCAATGCCTTAGTAGAACCGATTACGTCGCTCTGAGCCAAAATAGGAGCCTTGCACTCCGGATGAGCCAATACCTCTACGCCGGGATTCTCTCTTTTGAGTTGCAATAGTGCCTCGAGCGAGAAGCGACTATGCACATGGCAAGCGCCATTCCAAAGGAGCATATCGCGGCCGGTTACGGAATTGATATAACTGCCTAAGTTATGATCCGGACCAAAGATAATCTTGGCGTCTGCAGGCAACTGATCCACTATCTTTTTGGCGTTAGAGGATGTTACCACTACATCTGTCAGGGCTTTTACATCTGCAGAGGTATTGACATAACTTACTACCATGTGATCGGGATATTTAGCTTTGAATGCAGCCAGATCTTCCGCTTTGCAGCTGTCAGCAAGGGAGCATCCAGCGGCCATATCGGGAATGAGCACTTTCTTATCCGGACACAATATCTTCATCGTTTCGCCCATGAAATGGACTCCACACATTACTAATATATCTGCATGTACGCGCGTAGCCTGTTGCGCGAGCGCGAGACTATCTCCGATGAAATCGGCTATCTCTTGTATTTCCGGACGAGTATAATAATGAGCAAAGATAACAGCGTTTTTTTGCTTACACAACTCCCGAATCTTTTCTTTCATATACAAAAATATAATAGTTTAATTAAAAATCTATTGTTTATAATATTTTGTTGAAATTGTAGAAAAGTATCATAACATTCTCAATTACAAAATATTGCGTGTGTAGAAGTATAAAGAAAAAATGTTATTACTTTTTAAAACTGCAATGTGGAACACTTTTTAGACCACCTCTTTCTACAATTGTAAACAATATGTTTATAACCATTTTTTTAGTTTGAAAATCAGCAAGATAAGAACGACTGAGAATATCATCAGTCCGATAGCAAAGGCATAACCCAATTGCCAATGCAACTCAGGCATGAAATCAAAGTTCATGCCGTAGAGACTACCAATCAGGGTAGGAGGGAGGAAGATGATATTGATGACTGTGAATATCTTGATAATCTTGTTCTGCTCGATGTTAACCAAACCGAGGAAGGTATCCTGGAGGTAGTCAAGACGGTCAAAACCAAATCGTGTATAGTCGAACAGAGAGTTTATATCCTTGATAATCATGCTCAAGCGCGGACCGAGTTCCTCAGGAATGAAGTCACATTTGAGCAGATTGCTGATAACACGCTGTTTATCCAATATATTCTGTCGGATGATGGTCACTTTTTCTTGCAAGTCCTTGATTTGCACGAGCAAGTCCTCGTCCAAGTGATCGTTGTTGGCAGTAATTTTTTGTGACAAATCGGTAATCATATCGGTAGTGTCCTCTATCATATCTGCATCCTTCTCCACACGAGTTTCCATGAGAGCCACCAATACGTGATATCCGCTTGGGAAATTGCGTGTATTGACGAACATCTTTTTGACCGTATCGTTGAAGCTGTCCAGTTCAACGTCCCGTATAGAAACGAGGATGGAGTTTTTGATGATAAAGTTGACAGGCTCAACCTCAAAGTCAGATTTGAGGAAGTTGCTGTTAGCAACTATACTGTCGTCAGTTTGGATATAACGGCTGGAGAACTCGATCTCCTCCATTTCTTCATCTTCCTGAATATCAATCTTAAGGAATCCCTCGAGTGTATCCTCAGTTTTGTCTGATACATCCAGCAGGTCAATCCAGATGATATCCTTCTTATCCAGTTCTCTGAGAGCAGAGATAGTGCGTGCTACCTTGATTTTCTCTTTATCTTTATAGAATATTTTGATTTCCGACATGGCTTTTTTCAATTAAGTTAGTTAGTTGGATAAATTCATCTACACTCAGCTGTTCGGGGCGCTTAGTAAAAATATTCTCTTCCAGTATGGGATTACCCTTACCAACCAGCTGTTGAAGAGAATTGCGCATCTGTTTTCGTCGTTGATTGAAAGCTGTTTTAACAACAGTTTTGAACAGCGTTTCATCACAATCCAACTGTCTTCGTTTGTTGCGCGTCATGCGTATGACTGCGGATTTCACCTTAGGCGGCGGATTGAAAACATGTTCGTGTACGGTGAATAGATATTCTATATCATAATAAGCCTGCAGCAGAACGCTGAGGATACCATAAGCTTTTTTGCCGGGCTGTGAAGCTATACGCTCAGCCACTTCCTTCTGAATCATACCTGAGCAAACAGGGATACGGTCCTTGTAGTCCAGAACTCGGAAGAAGATTTGTGAGGATATATTATACGGATAGTTGCCTATCACGTTAAATTCTCCCTCTGGGTAGAGCTTGTTTAGATCGAGTTTGAGGAAGTCACCTTCTATGAGATTGAGTTCCGGGTACCAGTCATGCAGATAGGCAACCGACTCGCGGTCTAACTCGATGGCCGTGAGCTCAATATTTTTGTTTTGTAGAAGGAATTGTGTAAGAACACCCATCCCCGGTCCGATCTCCAGAGTTCGTCCCGAAGTGATGGTCTCAGCAATCTGACGGGCGACTGTCAAGTCCGTCAAGAAGTGCTGCCCGAGAAATTTCTTTGCTCGTACGGTGTTCTCGCACGATTGTTTCTTGGCATGTACTTGTTGCATTGTTCGCGTGATAATCGTCCATATATTACTCTTTTTAGTTAAAAATATTTGCGTATGTGCAATTTTTATAGTACTTTTGCACCGCAAATGCGAAAGGTGCTTAACCTTTTGCGGCTGCAAAAGTACTGCTTTTTTTTGAAATGACCAAACATTTTTGCATAAAATGCACAAATTAGCTCAAATTATCACCAAAATCATAGATTTTTTCTATACTCCGTTTCGAACAATTGTGTCAGAACAGTTGTTTCGTTATGCTGCATGCGGTGGCGGCAACATGGTGTTAGACTGGGTGTTATACTTTTTGATATACAATTATGCAATAGGTCATGATATAGTCCGTCTGTCGTTCGCAATTGGCAGTTGGACGATAGACCAAGCAGTCAGTCCGCATATAGCTACACTTTGCATAGTTTTTCCTATTACGTTGTTAACGGGTTTTTGGTTGAACAAGTATGTTACTTTTGCTCAATCGAATCTGCACGGTTTTCGTCAGTTGATGAGATATGTGAGTGTAGTCGGTTTGAACCTGGCCATCAACTATTTTGGTCTCAAATTGTGTGTGGATGTTTGGGGTTGGTATCCGACTCCGAGCAAGGTGGCAATCACTCTTTTGACAGTAGCAGTCAGTTATTTTGCACAAAAATATTATTCTTTTCGCACAACCGATTCTTCCCCAAAATAATTAGTATTTCGTAGTGTGAAGCCCGATAAAATCAGCGAAAGTTGCCTTTAGATGCGAAGAGGTAACCTTGCTATTCGCAGCATATTTTGATATTTTTTAGACAAAAAATGACCACGCGCGCTTGCATATATAAAAAAAAAGTTGTAATTTTGCACGCTTTTAGTTTTTTGTGCGGTTAATTATCGTGTTTTTATCCTGTTTTAAACCCCGATAAAACCCCGATAAAACCCCGATAAAAGTTCGGTTTGAGTTGACTGGCCTTCGATATGAGTTCGATGAAGCGAGCCGGAAGAATTGTAAAAACAAAAACAACGATATAATGATGGGACTTTTTTCTTTTACTCAAGAGATTGCGATTGACTTGGGAACAGCCAACACCATCATCATGTGTGATGACAAGGTGGTAGTGGATGAGCCTTCGGTAGTAGCAATTTCGATGGCAGACAACAAGATGGTTGCTGTCGGTCGTAAAGCACAGCAGATGATTGGAAAGGGTGGAAATATGATCCGAACCGTTCGTCCCTTGCGCGATGGTGTCATAGCAGACTTCTATGCGTGCGAGATGATGATTCGCGGTATGATCAAGATGATTCCGAAGCAGACCCAGTTGTTTACTCCGTCTATTCGCATGGTGGTATGTATTCCGTCTGGTTCGACCGAAGTGGAGATACGTGCTGTGCGCGATAGTTCAGAACATGCAGGAGGCCGTGATATATATATGATCTACGAGCCTATGGCAGCTGCAATCGGAATAGGCTTGGATGTAGAAAGTCCTGAGGGTTGTATGATAGTAGATATAGGTGGTGGTACGACCGAGATTGCCGTCATCTCGCTTGGTGGTATTGTGAGCAACAAGTCTATCAAGATAGCAGGTGATGACTTCAACCAAGATATAATCGAGTATATGGGTCGTATGCACAACTTGCGTATTGATGAACCGACAGCCGAGCGCATCAAGATACAGGTTGGATCAGCCTTGCCTGAGCTGGAAGATGCGCCGGAGGACTTCATAGTAGTTGGTCCTAACAAGGTGACAGCCCTGCCGATGTCCGTACCTGTCAGCTATCAGGAGATTTCCCACTGTCTGGAGAAGAGTGTGTCTAAGATAGAAGGTGCAATTCTTCAGGCGTTGGAGGCTACTCCTCCTGAGTTGTACTCGGATATCGTTAAGCGCGGTATATACCTGGCCGGTGGTGGAGCTTTGCTGCACGGATTGGCTAAGCGCTTGACTGACAAGATCACCATCCCGTTCCACGTAGCAGACGATCCGTTGCATTCCGTTGCACGAGGCACAGGTATTGCGTTGAAGAACGTGAATAACTTCGGCTTCCTGATTCGTTAATCCTAATCCATAGGAGCCATGCAGAACCTGTGGAAAATACTGCTCAGATATAGCAACTTCCTGGTATTCATACTCCTGGAAGTTGCTGCCTTTTTGCTGTTGTTCTATAATCAGGCTTATCCTCGCAGCAGTGTGCTTAGTACAGCTAACGAAGTGATAGCATGGCAATATGAGCAGGAAGAGGTCATACGAGATTATTTTCGTCTGAAGCGAATCAACTCGCAATTAGCAGAGGAGAATGCGATGTTGCGTAACCAGTTGGCTTTGCTGCAAGGCGATAGTGCCATTAGTTACCACTCAGTCAGGGTGGTTCAACTGACTACCGATAGGTTGCATAACTATTTGACTATAGACAGAGGTGAGAATGACGGTATCAGACGCGGTCAAGGTGTCCGTAACCAAGATGGAGTGGTTGGTATAGTACGTACAGTAGGACTTAACTACAGTGTAGTATTGCCAATCATCAACATGCAGACCAATCTGAGTTGCCGCTTCAAGAAGAACGATTTTGTCGGATTCCTGCAATGGGACGGATCGGACATCAGGTATGCTCAATTGGCAGATATACCATCGCACCTGGTAGTCAACATAGGCGATACGATAGTAACGAGCGGTTTGAGTCCGGTGTTCCCGGAGGGATTGCCGGTGGGAGTGGTGGAGAGTAGAGTGCTCCATGAAGGCGACTCGTATTATACAATACGTGTCAGACTGCAGGCTAACTTCAAGCGATTGAAGTACGTAGAAGTGATAAAGAATGCAAACCAAGACGAACTAGAAGAACTGGAGGAAACAGAGTATGGACTTGACTAAGCAAATAATTCGCTATGTGGTGATTATGGTCCTGCAGGTTCTGCTGGTTGACCAGTTGCAGCTACTCGGCGTATGTCATCCGTTTATATACGTGATGTGCCTGTTGCTGATGCCGATCACGTCGCATCGCAACACAGAAATGGTGATAGGTGCCTTAGCCGGATTGGTGATGGATGTATTCAGCAATTCGCTGGGTGTTCATATTGGTGCTTGTATCTTTGTCATGTTCTTGCGCCCGTATGTGTTAGGCATGCTCGTTACCGATATAGACCGACTGAACGAACAGGTCAGCCTGCGCTCGTTAGGAGCCGGAGCCCTAATCAAATATACTGTTATTTTGGTACTTATCCATCATTTGGCAGTATTCATGCTGGCTGCATGGAGCTGGTCGCATTTCGGCTATGTATTGCTCGAGACAATAGTGAGCGGATTGTTGACCATACTTTTTGTAATTGGTTATAACTTATTGATAAATAGATGATTAACGACCTTTACTATAAACGCAGATACACCATCAGTGGTATAGCTATTGGTGTGGTATTGGTGTATATATTCAGGTTGTTTTATTTGCAAGTAATCGATCAATCGACCAAGGATCAAGCTGAGACCAACGCCTTAGTCAAACAGACTATTTATCCGGCACGTGGTCTGATATATGATCGTAATGGAGAGTTATTGGTATTCAATCAGCCTATTTATGAGGTAACGATTACCATGCGCGACATGGGTGCCGATTGGGATACAACGGGTTTTTGTCGCTGTTTGGGCATCCGTCGTGCGGAGTTTGATGAGCGTGTCGCAGAGATCAAGGATCGTCGTAAGAATCGCGGCTATTCGCGTTATACTCCCCAGGTCTTCATCGGTCAACTGAAAAAAGAAGATGTTGCTACTCTGCAGGAGTCGCTTTTTCTCTATCCGGGAGTGCAGATCCAAAAGCGTACGCTTCGTGATTATACCTATAATGCTGCAGCACACGTGTTGGGTTCGGTGGGCGAAGTCAACCAGAATGATATAGACAATGATGCCTATTATTCGCGCGGCGATTATTCCGGACGTGACGGTCTAGAGCGAACGTATGAGAAAGAGCTGCGCGGTGAGAAAGGCGTTAAGGTACTCATGCGAGACTCCCGTGGACGAATGCAAGGCAGTTACCAGGATGGTGAAATGGATAGAACAGCTGTGGCAGGAACGGATCTGACAACTACGTTGGATATTAAGTTGCAGATGTTGGCCGAAGAACTGCTTGCCGGCAAAGTGGGTAGTGCAGTGGCTATCGAACCTAAGACAGGCGAAGTGCTTGCTTTGGCATCCAGTCCGGCATGGAATCCCAAAGTGCTGATAGGCAATGAACGTAGCAACAATTATAACCAATTGCTCAACGATCCGACTAAGCCTCTGATGAACCGTGCTACGCAGGCTACTTATCCTCCCGGATCGACCTTCAAGACTATTCAGGCCTTGGTGTGTCTGCAGGAAGGTGCTATTACGCCTAAGACGCTTTATGCTTGTTCCGGACCGAGTAGTACGCCTATCAAGTGTACCCATCATCACGGTTCGCCCGTAGCATTGGATAAGGCTATAGAACAGAGTTGTAACCCGTATTTCTGGTGTGCCTTCAGGGACATGATTCAGAAGGGTGGAATGGAAATACATATGCGCTATGAGCAATGGCGTAGCGAAGTGATGGCTTTCGGTATGGGGCAGCGTTTCTCCGATACCGACCTGAGCGAACAGTCATCCGGCAATATACCCAGCGCACGTTTCTTTGACAAACACTACGGCGAGACAGGCTGGAAAGCTATCACGATACGTTCACTCAGTATAGGTCAGGGAGAGATATTGGCCACACCGTTGCAGTTGGCTAACCAGGCTGCTGCTATTGCCAACGAAGGATACTTCATCACGCCGCATCTGAATAAGAACGACTCTATGTTATCGCATATTCATTACTTGAATATTGACAAAGAGCATTTTGCTGTTGTCAAAGACGGTATGCATAGAGTGATGATATATGGTACAGGCCGCTACTATCCCATAGAGGGCATAGAGATAGCAGGCAAGACCGGTACGGCTCAGAACCCGCATGGCAAGGATCATGCTATATTCATCGGATTTGCACCGGTAGATGACCCGCAGATAGCTGTGGCCGTAGTAGTAGAAAACGCCGGTTTTGGCGCTACTTGGGCATGCCCTATTGCCAGCATGCTGATAGAGCAATATCTGACCGGTGAAGTCAAAAGAAAAGATTTAAGAAAACGCATAGGAAGCGCAGTACTGAATGAGCGCGTCAAGAAATGGTAACATATTGCAGAACGTGGACTGGCCTACTATAGGCTTTTTCATCGCGTTGGTCTTCTTTGGGTGGCTCAATATATATGGAGCCAGCTACAATTTCGATCAAACCAGCATAGTGGACTTCTCCAACCGTGCCGGTAAGCAGTTCGTTTGGATACTCGGCTCAATAGCCATGGGAGGTACTCTGTTGCTAATAGACTACAAGACCTATGATCTGCTGGCTTATGTGGCATACATTCTTATGCTGTTATTGTTGATAGCAACGCCATTCTTGGCGCACGATATCAAGGGATCGCTGAGTTGGATATCGCTCGGACCGGTCAGTCTGCAGCCCGCCGAGTTTGCCAAATGTATAGTCGCTTTGGCTGTTGCCAAGTATATGAGCAGGTATGACTACAAACTACGAGGATGGCGCGATTTGATCGTTCCTTTTGCCCTCATTGGTGTGCCTGCGTTGGTTATTATGATTCTGCAGAAAGAGACCGGTTCAGCCTTGGTTTTTGCTGCCTTTCTGCTGGTGTTCTATCGCCAAGGCATGACTCCGCACATCTTATGGAGTTGTGTGGCTGCCGTAACGTTGTTCATACTTAGTATTCGACTCAGTACTATTCCTTTACCCATAGGTTCGGGAGATGTCGGCATGGTCAGTTGTATGATCCTATTAATGGCTATAGAGATATTCTTTATTTGCAAAGAGCATCCCAAGCGCTGGCAACTGCCTATCATGTTAGCCGTCATTGCGGCTACATACGGCATAGGAGCGCTAATCAATATATGGTGGGTCGTTCCGTTCAATTGGATGTCAGTCGGTATAGTAGTTGCTTTGAGTATCTATGCAATGATTATATCGCTGTATTACCGTAGATATAGTTTGATATGGATTGCTGTTTTCGGATTGGTTTGTATCGGATATACGCAGGTATGCGGGTTTGTCTTCAATAATGTCCTCAAGCCTCACCAGCGTACGCGTATTGAGGTGCTCCTGGGTATGAAAGAGGACTTGGCCGGCGCAGGCTATAACGTCAATCAAGCCCGCATAGCTATCGGATCCGGACGATTCTTTGGCAAAGGATACCTCAAGGGAACGCAAACCAAGCTGCAGTTCGTGCCTGAGCAGGATACCGACTTTATCTTCTGTACCGTGGGAGAAGAGTGGGGATTCTTCGGATCATTGATAGTACTCTTGGTTTACCTATTCTTTATCCTCCATCTCATCAGTATAGCAGAGCGTCAGCGTACTATCTTCAATCAGATATACGCCTATGCAGTCGCCAGCATATTCCTCTTCCATCTCATGATCAATGTTGGAATGGTGTTAGGCGTGTTGCCTGTGATCGGTATTCCGTTGCCTTTCTTCAGTTATGGCGGTAGCTCGCTATGGGGATTCACTATGTTGTTGTTTATATTGTTGCGTCTGGATGCAGCACGTATGGACCAATTGCGATAACTATGTTTGTAACCAATCCCATAGGAATCAAGGGTGAAGAGGAAGCTGCACGTATGCTGAAGAAGAAAGGCTTCTCCATCACAGAACGCAACTGGCGGCTCGGCCATCTGGAGATAGACCTGATAGCTGAAGACAGACGTACCATAGTCTTTGCTGAAGTCAAGGCTCGCACTTCTACGTACGGCAATATCCTGCCCGAGCAGTTTGTAGATGAGGGAAAGAAACGCCGCATGGTGGCTGCAGCTAACGCGTATATCAAAAGCAACAAGACGGACAAGCAAGTTAGGTTAGATATCATCGGACTTCTTGTCAACCCCGAGACACAAGAAATAACATATAGGTGCCATTTGGAAAATGCGTTTGTACCTAAGTTGCGCACAGCAACTGCAAGTAGCTACAATGGAGAATGGAAATGGCACCACAGAACACGACCGATATAGTATTATAATGTATGGACTTTAATTATGACGTCATAGTGGTAGGCGCAGGTCATGCGGGATGCGAGGCTGCCAGTGCAGCAGCCCGTATGGGTAGTCGTACCTTGCTTATCACTATGGATATGAACAAGATTGCGCAGATGAGTTGCAACCCGGCTGTGGGAGGTATAGCCAAGGGACAGATAGTTCGTGAGATAGATGCACTGGGCGGACAGATGGGTATCGTTACCGACCGTAGTGCTATCCAGTTCCGCATGCTCAACCAAAGCAAAGGACCAGCTATGTGGAGTCCCCGCAGCCAGAGTGATAGAAAACGATTTATTGAGGAGTGGGTGCGTGTGCTTTCCCATACCGATAACCTCTACCTATGGCAGGATATTGTCACAAGTCTTATTATCAAAGATAATAAGGTGTGCGGAGTACGCACTATGTTAGGTGTCGAGATGCATGCCTCCTCTGTCGTACTTACCAACGGCACTTTTCTCAACGGATTGATGCACTGTGGCCGCACGCAGATACCTGGGGGACGTACATCTGAGCCGGCATCATACGGACTGACCGAACAACTTGTGTCGCTCGGCTTCAAAAGTGACCGAATGAAGACTGGTACACCTGCCAGAGTAGATGCTCGCTCTATCCACTTCGACCAAATGGTTCGTCAGGATGGCGACGTCACTTGGCATGGCTTCTCATACCTCGATAATGTACAGCGCCAACTCAAGCAGATGCCATGCTGGATCACCTATACCAATCCTACTACGCACGATACTCTCCGTGCAGGACTGGCAGACTCTCCTCTTTTCAACGGACAGATACGTAGTATCGGACCGCGTTATTGTCCCAGCATAGAGACCAAGATTGTTACATTTGCCGATAAGGAAGCTCATCAGATTTTCCTTGAGCCGGAGGGTGTTGATAGCAATGAGTATTATATCAACGGTTTCTCGAGTAGTCTGCCTTGGCAGGTTCAACTGGCCGGACTCAAGACTATCAAGGGGCTTGAGGATATCGTACTCTATCGTCCGGGTTATGCTATCGAATATGATTTCTTCGACCCGACACAACTTCACCATACACTGGAGACAAAACAGATTTCTAATCTGTTTTTTGCCGGACAGATCAATGGTACAACCGGATACGAAGAAGCCGCCGGACAAGGATTGGTTGCCGGAATCAATGCACACCAAAACGTACACGGTGGAGCACCTTTCACTATGGGAAGAGACGAGAGTTATATAGGCGTACTCATCGACGACTTGGTCAACAAGGGAGTTGATGAACCGTATCGTATGTTCACCTCTCGCGCTGAATACCGAATCTTGCTTAGACAAGACAACGCCGATGAGCGACTTACCGAACGCAGTTACCAGCTCGGCCTTGCCGACCAGCATCGCCACAACTTGTGGACGGCTAAGCAATCTAATTGCTGTGAGTTTATCGAATACATGAATACTACCAACGTTAGTATGAGAGATGTCAACCCGTGGCTTGAGGGCATAGGCTGTACTCCTCTCAAGGAAGGGTGCAAAATCAGCGATCTCATTCTCCGTCCTCAGATCACTATCTCCATGCTCGCCGAGATACTCCCAGCCCTTAAGGCCAAGACAGAAAATCTCTCCGACGAAATCATAGAGAGCTGCGAGATACAGATCAAGTACGCCGGATATATCAAACGTGAGAAACTGGAGGCTGACAAGCTGCAACGCCTCAACCAAATACACATACCGGATTCATTCCGCTATGATGATATCCAGAGTCTTAGTACCGAGGCACGACAGAAACTCAAGCGAATCCACCCAAAAACTATAGGCGAAGCCAATCGTATACCGGGCGTGAGTCCTAATGATATAAGTGTACTTCTTGTTATGCTCGGAAGGTAAATGTACTTTTAGTTTGTACTTGTACAAACTAACCTGATGTTCCACGTGAAACATACTCCATATTAAATTAAAACGAAATCTATAATATAAACAAGCATATGACAGCAGAACAAGTAAAACAATCTATCCGTAATGTGCCCGACTTTCCGGTTAAGGGTATTCAGTTTAAGGATATAACCACTGCGCTTGCTAAGCCGGAGTGCTTATGTTGGATGCGCGATGAGCTGGTTAATAAGTATAAAAACCTTGGTATAACAAAGGTAGTAGGCATAGAGTCGCGCGGATTTATATTGGCGCCGGCGGTGGCTATGGAGATAGGTGCAGGTTTTGTACCTATCCGCAAACCGGGTAAACTACCTGCTCAAACAGTAGAGGTGAGTTACGCTAAGGAGTATGGAACGGATGTAATTCAGATTCATAAGGATGCATTGTCGGCCGATGATGTGGTTCTCATACATGACGATATTCTTGCTACCGGAGGTTCTATGGCTGCTGCTATAGAGCTGGTGAAGAAACTGGGTGTTAAGAAGATCTACGTCAATTGCCTCATAGAATTGGAGGGACTCAATGGTCGCAAAGTGCTGGAGGGAAAAGCCGATGATATCAGTTGCCTCTTTGGTATAGAGGTGGATGAGTGATTTGAGCTATTGTAGTGCTATAGAATAAACCGTTCGTAGATGGCAGCCAAGGATGATCATATTGCTTTGCTCCTAAAGCGTATACCGGATGCTCCCGGAGTGTACCAGTATTTTGATAGTGAAGGGCAGATCATCTATGTAGGCAAGGCCAAAAATCTGCATCGCCGAGTCAATAGCTATTTTAATAAGGATCACCAGTCCTCTAAGACTAGACAACTGGTAGCGCATATAGCCGATATACGCTACGTGGTGGTGGAGAGCGAGCAGGATGCTTTTTTGCTGGAGAATAATTTGATCAAGCAGTACCAGCCGCATTACAATATCCTCCTCAAGGACGGCAAGTCCTACCCGAGTATCTGCATCACCCGAGAGCCGTATCCCCGAATATTCAAGACCCGTACGATAGACAAACGCAGAGGAGAATACTATGGGCCCTATAGTTTTGGTAATACGGTTGACCTCGTCTTAGAACTCGTCCATAAGCTCTATCCTATACGAACATGCAATATTCCGCTCTCTATACAAAGTATTGAGAAGGGATCTACCCGAGTTTGCCTCAAATATCATCTCAAAAATTGCTGCGGGATATGTGAGGCGAAGCCCGGAAGTGAGCATTACCAGGAGTGGGTGGCGCAGGCACGCAAACTGATCAAAGGTGATGCGCATGAGATAGGTGCTCAACTCGAAGAGGAGATGATGCAACTGGCTGCCGAGATGAGATATGAGGAAGCAGCTGCCGTCAAGCAGAAGATAGATCTGCTCGAGCAGTTTAAGAGCAAGACTATCATAACCAATTCTTCTGCCAGAGATGTGGATGTGTTTGGCTATGACGAGCAGGACGACAGAGTCTATGTCTCTATGCTGCATGTCCATAACGGAAGTGTAGTGCAGGGGCAGACTATCGAGTATAGACGTAAGATGGAAGAGGAGAAAGAAGAGCTGTTGGCTATGGGTATGGTAGAGTTGCGTGAGCGTCTAGATAGTTCTACCCAAGATGTGATAGTGCCTTTCGTTCCTGAGGTTTTCGATGAGAACCTGCATGTGCATATAGCCGTCAGTGGAGATCGAAAGAAACTGCTCGACCTCGCTATGCAGAATGTACGTCAGTATAAGATGGATCGCCTCAAGCAGGAGGATAAGCTCAATCCTGAGCAACGCGGCCTACGCATACTGACCGAACTGCAACAGATGATGGGCTTGCCTGTTCTGCCTCGTTGGATAGACTGTTTTGATAACTCCAATATCCAGGGCACTAATGCCGTTGCCGGATGTGTCGTCTATCGCATGGCCAAACCGAGCAAGAGCGACTACAAGCGATTTGAGATCAAGACTGTCGATGGAGCCGACGATTATGCCAGTATGCGCGAGGTGGTCAGAAGAAGATATACGCACCTGATAGAGGAGGGTGGGCAACTCCCGGATCTGATCATAGCAGACGGAGGACTCGGACAGATGCATGCCATACGCGAGGCAGTAGAAGACCAACTCGGACTGACCATCCCTATCGCCGGACTGAAGAAGAACGACAAGCACCGGACTCAGACTCTCCTCTACGGCTTCCCGCCGGTGGAGATAGCCATGCCGGTGACGAGCGAGGTCTTCCGATTGTTGACTAACATACAGGATGAGGTCCATCGGTTTGCCATCGCCTACCACAAAAACAAGCGTAGCAAGGCACAAATTCATAGCCAACTCGATGATTTACAGGGAGTTGGAGAGGTTTTGAAGCAGAAGATACTCAGCCATTTCGGGTCTGTCAAGCGTGCTAGAATGGCTGAAAAGAACGAGTGGATCAAATTGCTTGGAAAAAGCAGAGGTTCAGCCGTTTACGAGCAAATTCAGGCCAAAATATCGCGCTGAGAATTGAATAAAAATCACGAACATGAGTGTTTATACGATAAAAAAAGACGAAAAAAACGGTCTTTTGCTGCTCAATGAGCAAAAAGAGGTAATCAGTCCGTTGGAAATCTTGAGAGCAACCGAGCCTCATCGTGTTTTTGCTTTCGACGGACAGATGGGTGCCGGTAAGACGACATTCATCAAGAAGTTGTGTGAGGAGATGGGAACGACCGATGTGGTCAACAGTCCGACGTTTGCCATCGTCAATGTCTATGATGTTGTCCGACCCTATCCGGGCGAGGTGTACCATTTCGATTGCTATCGACTCAAGGATATCCGCGAGGCAATCGATTTCGGAGCGGAGGATTATCTCTATTCCGGCAACTACTGTTTCATCGAGTGGCCGGAGATGATAGAGTCCCTGTTGCCGGAGGACACCGTATATGTACGTATCGTTCCTCAGGAGAACGGAGACCGACAGTTGGTATTGGATTTTTGAGAACGGACAGAGAGTTAGTGCCGCTATATGATCAAGAGAATAGCCATATTTGTCATGTCGTTGGCCCTTGCTGTACTCGCAGTAGCGCAGGAGGACATTGAGCATACCAATATCCTGATGCTCAAGGCCGGATACGGCTCCCATCTGGACACCTATCTCAGTCCTGTCGATTATAGCGGCATGCATATCGGCTTGAGCAACGAGTGGTGGCAACCGTTTAGACAGGACACCCGGCTCGGCAGAATGGGATTGTTAGACCATTGGGGACATGTCGGACGTTTGGATATTACTGCCTTGAGTGTGGCCAATGCTGCCCATTCTAACAGTTATTTAGGCGCACGCGTAGCCGCAGGGTGGGGAGCGTTCTATTGCTGGAAGTGGCATGATGATCGCCTCAAGACCATCCTTGGTCCGTACCTGGAATCTGACGTGGCGGTCAGGTATATCACGGATAATGTCAACAAGCCTGTCTCTCTGGATATAGCTGTCAACGCGATGGTTATGGCCGGTCTGAGTTGGTCTTTCTATGGGCGCAAAACGAGTTACCGTCTCGCCTATCTGCTGCGTACCAATCTGGTGGGTTTCGATTATCTGCCTGAGTACTGGCAGTCCTACTACGAGTTGTCGCAAGGCGTGCATGGCATAGCGCGTTGCTCTGGACCTTGGAACCACCGTACCGTCAAGCATGGCCTGTCGGTAGACATGCAGTTTCTCCATTCTACCTGGCGTGTCGGAGTGGAGCATAGTTATAACGATTACGGTACTGATAATATGCATTTTGTCAGCAATCAGATCAGTCTCGTTTTGGGCTGTATCTGGCAGTATAAGATGAATGCTCATTCCCGCTTATGAAGACCTATCTGCACATATTGTTTATCGCGTTGCCTCTGTCCTTGTGCATGCTCATCTCGTGTCGTCCCAAGGATGCGGTGGCCTATTCGATGGACCCGGTTACTAATGTCGAGGCACTCTGGCAGATCATAGATACCAAGTACTGCTACGTGGAGAACAAAGGTGTCTGCTGGGACGCTATTCACGACGAGTATATTGCTCGGGCATCACGCATGGCCGGCGATGATCCTGTAGCACTTTTCGACCTCTGTGCCGGTATGCTGGACTCGCTGCACGACGGGCATGTCAATCTCTATTCATCGTTCGATATATCTGTCAATCGCGCGTGGTATGATACTTTTCCGACTAATTTTGACGCACGACTCCAGGCTATCTATATGCAGGATTATCGCATAGCCGGCGGACTCTATTACAGCTTGTTGGATAACGGACATATCGGCTATATCTACTATTCCTCTTTCACCAATAGTTTCTCTGCGGAGAATATCAATTGGATCTTCCGTGCTTTTGAGGATTGCCGCGGACTGATTATCGACGTGCGCAACAACGGCGGCGGAGACCTCACCAACGCCTATCGCTTGTCGTCTCCGTTCTTTACTGACAATCAGGTTATTGGCTATTGGTGCCATAAGGTGGGACCCGGACACAACGATTTCTCTGAGCCCGAGCCGCTGATGAGTGACGCATCTATGGTCAGAAACAAGTGGCACAAGCCCGTAGTCGTGCTATGCAACCGTCATACCTATTCGGCCGCTAATATGTTTGTCAATATCATGCGTTATGTACCCCAAGCCACTGTCATGGGCGGGATCACCGGAGGTGGAGGAGGTATGCCGCTTAGCTACGAGTTACCATGCGGATGGATGGTGCGTTTCTCCAGCGTGCGCATGACCGATCGCGACCGCAATGATATAGAAGAAGGCATCATGCCAGATGTGCCTGTTACGCTGGTTTCAACGGACAAAGATGACATCATCGAGGCTGCCGTCACATGGATTGATCATACCAAATAGCATTATGATAGAAGTAAGAAACATATACAAATCTTTCGGCGACCTGCAGGTGCTGAAAGGTGTTAATCTCCGGGTTGAGAAAGGCGAGATAGTTGCTATAGTAGGCAAGTCCGGAGCCGGCAAGACGACCTTGCTGCAGATCATCGGTACGCTCGATCGCCCTACGTCCGGCCAAGTACTCATGGACGGCGTGGATGTGTTCACCCGCAAGGACCTGGAGCTGGCTGCTTTCCGCAATCACCATATCGGCTTTATCTTTCAGTTTCACCAGCTCCTGCCGGAGTTTACGGCGCTGGAGAATGTCTGTATCCCTGCTATGATTGCGCGCGAAAAGGAGGCTGATTATCTGCCGCGTGCGGAGCAGTTGCTACGCGATCTCGGCCTTGCTGACCGTATCCACCATAAGCCCAACGAGTTGTCCGGCGGCGAGAAACAACGTGTGGCGGCTGCTAGAGCACTCATGATGAATCCGGATATTATCTTGGCCGACGAACCGACAGGTAGTCTGGATGAGAAGAACAAACGCGAATTGTCTGACCTGCTCCTGCGCCTCCGTAAGAACTACGGCCAAACTATCCTGCTTGTTACTCATGACAAGGACTTGGCTGCTGTAGCCGACCGTGTTATCGAGATCAAAGATGGTGTGATCGAGTAACCGCGCATGCCATTGTTTTACGTGGAACAATATGACGTTAATCTGTAAACAACTCATTATAAGATGAATACTACTTTTCTCTTCTCTGCTGCCCGTGCCGGCAGACTGTTTATGACCGGTGTAGCGCTCCTCGCGCTCGCTGCTTGTCATCACGGACGCTCCTATTGGAAAGAGGCAGACCAATCTGAACCGCAACATATTGATATCGTGCGTTTTGATAACGATTTGCTCAACGTGGAACAATCCACTATCGACCAGGATGTACGTGTCCTGTATGACAAGTATCCGGCTTTCATGCCGCTTTTTGTCGAGGATATCCTGGGTATTCCTGCCGAAGACACCGCCTATCTTGCTCAGGCCCTGCCGCAGTTCCTCAACGACACGCTCTACGGCTTCCGTCAGACTAATTCTCGCGAACAGGAACTGTTTGCCGATGTTACTTCGCTCGAAAAATCGCTTTCAAGGGCATTTACACGCATTCTATGGCTCTTTCCCGACCTGGAAGTACCAACTATCTATATGTTCGTTTCCGGTTTCCAGACGCCCGTTTATTTTAACGATGAAATCGCAGCTATTGGCGCAGACATGTATCTCGGTAGCGATTATGAGTATTACAACTGTGTAGTATATGAGTATCAGAAGCAGACCATGCGCCCGGAGTGTATTCCGGTAGATATGATTAGTGCATACCTCTTCCGTATGTTGCCTTATACCAGCACCAAGAGCCGTTTGCTCGACCAGATGCTCTATCGAGGCAAGATCATGTACCTCACGGCTCAGATCTTCGACGATATTCCTCCTTACGAGGTGATGGGTTATACCAAGGAGCAATGGAAATGGTGTGAACGCTACGAGCGCGCTATATGGCACCTCGTGATGGACAAGCGCGACCTGTTTAAGACGGAGAGTCTGGTCCTCACCAGTTATCTCAACGATGGTCCCTTCACGTCCGAGGTGTCGCAAGACGCACCGGGACGACTGGGTATATGGCTCGGATGGCGTATAGCGGAGAGCTATATGGAGCATAACCCTGACGTCACGCTTCAGTCGCTCATAGCCGAACCGGATGCGCAGAAGATCCTCGAGGAGAGTTTCTACAAGCCCTGAGTGTTCTTCTTCACGTGGAACACAAAGTGTATTTTAGATTGTGAACTATTTGTACATATCAGAAAAATGTAGTACCTTTGTGCCCGAAATTGTAAAATGGGGAATTATATCACTACCTGTGTCAAAATTATGTCGCAGCTTGCGACCAAATTGACGCACTACTGTTGCGACAATTAAAAAGTAACTGAGCAGTCACAAAAAAGTAATAAAGCGAGGCTTAAAAGTAACCGAGCGATGACCGAGAGACAACCGAGACACTAAAAGCATTTAAGAATGCAAACGATATCTGACTAAAACTTGTCTTATCTTAAAATAAGTAGACACATCTAGGAACACTAAAACGTCTACATTATGTATCAAAGAATTGACTTTTCCTAAATAAGGTTGACAGTTTTGTCAGTTTCCTCTCAAAGTGTCAAAAATAGGCGATACTTTTTCTTGATTTATACCAAAACGGCACTCTCTTCTATTTTGCTCTTTGCAAAATGAAAGAAACTGTCAATACTGTCAAAACTGACATGTTATTTTTTATACTATAACCCGTCCCCTGTAACCCCTAATGGCCCCCGACAAATTTCTAATTTGTGGGAGAAGCGGAAGACATCGGTCGCTTCAGTGAGCGCGCGACGCTCAATCAGCGCGCCCCGATTGACAACCGCTTTCGAACGCTGTGTTCGAAAACTCAACGTTAGTGGTTCGTTGTATGTTCCATGGTTGTTCGTTGGTCGTTATCGAACCAATTACCTACCCAATACCTTCTCAAAAGCTTATAAATACCCACAGAAATGCATTCAACTCTTGCATGTCTCAGAAAAAAGTAGTACCTTTGTCGCAAATTTCACGAAATGGATATTCGGAGCATCAAACAACGACTCTCGCTGAAGAACTTGTGTGACTCGCTGCTGCGAGTACTCCGGCGTTTCCCGCTGACCATCATCCTGCTGGTCGGCCTGACTGTACTGCTGTCTGTCATCACGGTTCGCACTTCGCTGGCTGACTCACGTATGGTCATCTATGCGCTCTATTTTCTGGCCGCAGGTTTTCTGATCAGCCTCTCCGCTTCGCTATGGGGCGAGGAGCAATCGTCTCGATGGATTCGATGGATAGTGGATATACTCTCCGTCTTGCTATGGGGCGTCTATTGCGCCGGATTGTACGTGGCTGACCACAGCTACGGATGGGATCCGTCGCCGGCTTTCTATGTGGGCAATGCAGCTTGGCTGACGGCCGTTGTCATGCTGATACCTTTCGGTTCATTCCTGCGGGAGAAGGATGACCTGCGTTCGTGGCATTTCCTCGCATCGCTCATAGGAGCCTATCTGATCGGCTTGGCTGTATCGTGGGTAATGACGGGCGGACTGGAGGGACTCTTGTTCGGCACGGCAGCCCTCTTTGACTTCGAACTGAACGAACAATTACCGCTGGCGGTCATGATCATCTGCGGGGTGCTGCTCAACGGCATGGTGTTCTTGGCCCTCATACCGCAGGGCGAGCGCAAGCATATAGCCACAACCGATGTGCCGTCGTTCGTGCGCAAGAGCGTGTCCTGGTTGCTGCTGCCTATGCTCGGCTGCTACCTGCTGGTTCTCTACGCCTACGGACTCACTATACTGGTTCACTGGGAGTTGCCCAAAGGTATGATCTCCTATCTCGTGTCTGCCGTCATGGCCGGATATATGCTCTGTTTCGTGCTGCTCTATCCGGACCTGACACACCCTTCTGCGTGGCAAAGCCGCGTGTTGACCCGCTGGACTCCCATGGCTATCCTGCCGTTACTGCTGCTGATGACCGTGGGCATCGTTCGCCGATTTATCGACTACGGAGTCACTCCGCCGAGACTCTATCTGCTCACCCTGCTCATCCTGTTCTACGCTATATGCATCACCACGTTGGTGGCTCGCACTAAGCGCTTCAGTTGGGTGGCTCTGACCTTTGCGGCACTGTTCCTCCTGTCGTCCGGCCATCCACTCAATTATTACCGATTGTGCCGGCCTAATCTGACCAACAGGATCCAGCGTGTCATCGACGAAAAGAACCTGCAGTTGCCTCTGGACCTGTACGATCTGTCTTCCTGTCCGCAGCTATCCGAAGACGAAGCGTCCGCCCTGTACGATGACCTGACCTATATGAGCAACATGTACGGTCGGAAGTCTATCGAGGGATGGGTGAAAGCAGATAGCCTCGCCATAGCGGACGCGGAAAAACGAAAAGTGACAAGCGAGATACTCTATTATAACAGCACCGGCAAGTATATCTGCCCGCAGGGATACGCTACCTTCCGGTGGATCAACAACGACCTGCGACTGCCGGAGGACAGCCTATACGGCGGTTGGCTTCACGTGGGTTATCAGGGCGAAGTGCTCCTGTTTGACACAGCGGCTATCCGAAAGGCACATAAGGGAAAGGCCATACTGATCGTATCGTCGCGCAGCGAAAAGGTGGCCTATGCGCCCACGAGCATCACGATAACAACGTACCGCGATCATACAACAGACATTCAATACAGCGGTTATTTATTCACCAAAAGCAAATGAACAGAAACGATTTTCCTATATTGACCGAGCAGGTTCACCACCGTCCGCTGGTGTACCTGGACAATGCAGCCACGAGTCAGAAACCGCAAGCGGTGGTCGATGCCATAGTTGAGGCTTACAGTCACTGGAACAGCAATATCCATCGCGGCGTACACCATCTGAGCCAGGTGGCTACTATCCACCACGAGGAAGCGCGGCAGGCCGTAGCACGGTTCATCCATGCCGACAGTAGCGATGAGATCATCTTCACCAAGGGCACAACCGACAGTCTCAACGCGCTTGCGTTCAGTTTCGGCGAGGCCTTCATCCACGAGGGAGATGAGATAATAGTCTCCGGCGTGGAGCACCATTCCAACATCGTTCCCTGGCAAATGCTCTGTGAGCGCAAGAAAGCGGTGTTGCGGCATATTCCCCTTCGCGAAGACTTATCGCTCGACATAGAGGCTTTCAGAGGCCTTCTCGGCGACCGTACGCGTTTGGTGAGCGTGGCGCAAGTGAGCAATGTGCTCGGTATCATCAATCCGATAGAGGAGATCATCCGCCTGGCGCATGAGCGCCATATACCCGTTTGCATCGACGGCGCGCAGTCCGTTCCGCACATGCAGGTGGACGTGCAGGCTCTGGATTGTGACTTTCTGGCGTTCTCCGGACATAAGATGTACGGACCGACCGGCATAGGAGTGCTCTACGGCAAACGCGAGTGGCTCAACCGGTTGCCGCCGCACGAGGGTGGGGGAGAGATGATCCATCATGTGCGCTGGAGCGGCACTACCTACAACGATCTGCCCTATAAGTTCGAAGCCGGTACTCCCAATTTTGTGGGCTCTTATGCTCTCCACCGCGCTATTGACTACATGCTGTCCGTCGGATGGCCCGCCATAGAGAAGCACGAGCGTGAACTGACGGAGTATTGCGAGAGCCGCTTGGGTGACATCGACGGCGTGCGTATCTATGCAGCAGGCCAACCCAAAGCAGGAGTAGTCAGCTTCAATCTCTATGCGGGCAACCAGCTGATCCATCCTTTCGATATCGGTACGTTGCTCGACCAGCAGGGCGTAGCCGTTCGTACCGGACATCACTGTGCCGAACCGCTCATAGACGAAATGCAAGTGCCCGGCACGGTTCGTGTCTCCTTCGGTCTGTATAATGACAAAAGCGATGTGGACGCCTTCATAACCGCTCTGCGCAAAGCACAGATGATGCTGAGTTGACAGAGGACGAATCCGCGACTACACCGTGACCATACCGCATAACGAAGGGCGAAAGACTGAATGCAGTTCTTTCGCCCTCTTTAACGATTAATAATAAATACTCTTATATTGTGCTACAGGGTAGCCTGGATAGACACTTTAGCCCACGCGCCCGGCTGCAGTATTCCTCCGTAGTCGTAATAACGCGTGTTGGTCATGTTGATGCAATCGACCGAGACTCGTATAAACTCGTTCTGCCAGTATATAGAGCCGTCCAGCAACCAGATGGGAGTATAGTTCTCTACGATTCCATCCGCATTATTATACTGTCCATCACGTTTCTGAAAACGCACCGTCCATGAGGCTCCGAGCCCTTTGTAGATGCCATGTTCCACGTGGATAGCCAGTTTGTGGCTCAGATAGTCCAGGTAGCGCGAACCGGATTCCTTAAGATCCAAATCCAGGTAGGTGTATGCATAATCCACAGAAACGCATCTTAACCATTCATTCAGCCTGTATGCTACAGACATTTCTACGCCCGTGGCATTCACATGTTGTTGGTTAGCCGCATGATAGGGGCGCTTGGTGTCTTCCGCCACATACACCCAGTCGATGATATTCTTGCCCCATCGGTAGTACCAATCGGCTGCTACGGACAGCGTGCCGGCCGGAGCGGCATCTGCGGACCGGAGTCTGAAGTTGCTCTTGTATCCCAGCGACAGCAACCATGCTTCTTCCGGTTTCAGGTTGCGATTACCCAATTGGTTGCCGGCGTTATAATATAGGTCGGTGAAGGTAGGCATACGTAGCGAGCGGTTGGCGTTAGCGTAGAGCGTGCCAGCCTTGTCAAACGTATAACCGATATTGGCTCCTCCTCCCAGGTGGTGGCCGAACTGTGTGTTATAGGTGCCGTTTATTCCGATGGAAGCGGACAGACTTGCATAGTAGAACGTCTGTTCAGCGTAGTAGTTGGTATGGAAGCGGTTGCCTCCTTTGACCAGGTCTAAAACGCGCACGTCAGACAGCGGAAAGTCTGCTACATTAGGCACTTGTCCCTCTGGATTGATCGTATCTCCCAGATTAGTGGAGTGTATATTCTCATTTCGTACATTTACTCCCACGGAGGTAGTGCCTATGCGTGTGGCATAGTGTGCCGCAACGGCTGCTGAGGCTGTTTGCGCGAAATGGAAATTGCCGTACAGCCGCTGTCCACGATGCCATTCATAGCGATCGTAGTTGGCTCTATAGACCGCCTGCGCATCTATCTTCCACGCGCCTATGCGATGCACATAGCCAGCAGAAGCAAAAGCCGAACGGGTGGCGTCAAACTGGTCCTGGCTACCGAAACCGTATCCCATACCGAGCCCGGCGTCTTTCCATTGTGCTCCGGCCTGTACATCCAGTCCGTGCCAGCGCGTCTGCACATAGATATTCGCTTGCTGCACATCGCTGTTGCGACATGCCGCAGACTCCTTTTCTGACGGACGCGGAGCATAGTAGCCCTCTGCGCGATTGTAGTCTGCCGACACGTTCACTTGCACGTCCTCTTTGGCAATACTGGCTGCCACCTCCGGGTTGACTAGACCATTCATGCCGGCAGTCAGCTTGAGTGTGACCTCTTTAGCCATAGGCTCCTTGCCTTTCTCAGCGTGCTTGGTAATAATGTTGATGGCTCCGGAGAAAGCTCCCTGCAAATGGGCGGATGTACCTTGTAGCACTTCTATACGCTCAATCATGCTCGGTGTAATCGGTATATTCAGCGCATAGTGGCCGGTGTGAAAATCGTTCAGACTCACTCCGTTTAGCAGAATAAGCACTTGGTCGAACGTGCCGCCTCGCATGCTGACATCTGCCTGAGCTCCGCTCGCTCCGCGTGAACGCACATCAATACCCGGCAGATATTGCAGAATATCCGCTACGGTTTGGATAGGCAGCGCTTCAATCTCTGCGCGCGACACCTGCGTGATCAGACGATAGGCTTCCGAATGAACTTCAGCTTTTTGAGAAACAACCAGCACCTCCTGAAGACTAAGTTGCTGGTCTGTCAATCGAACGGAATCCGAGGTTCCTGACGAACCGTCATCCGCTGCCGCAGGCACACAGAACAAACCGCAGAGTGCCGCTACGGCAATACTTTTGCCGTGCTTGAGCATCTCCAGGTCGGTCATGTAAGCTGCTACGCGCCCGATAGTCACCTCACGATGAAGTGAACAGAAGGCCGCATATGCCCTGTGACAAAAACGACGGAAACGGATTCCTGTTTTGAATGAATAAAACTTGAACATAATTTCGTGCTTTCCAAAAAAAGCGTGCAAAGGTACTGCTTTTTTGCGAATTATGCAAACAAATCTTGTGTATTCGGTTTTTTTGTAGTACCTTTGCCGCCGATGAAACACTTTTTGCTCATAGGATTATTAGTCGGTGTCTGCTCTTTGCAGGCGAAGCCGTTGCGAGTAGTCAGTTATAACGTGGAGAACCTTTTTCATCCGAAGCACGATACGGTATGTGGCGTGGAGAAGGACGATATGGAGTGGACACCGGACGGAGCCAGACACTGGACTTATACACGCTATTACCGCAAGGTGGAGAGCATAGCCCGAGTGCTAACTAATATCGGGGAGTGGGATGGAGTGGATATCGTGGGTCTGCAAGAGGTGGAGAATGCCGCTTGTCTGAAGCGGCTCTGCCATACATTGCGCCCGGGTGAATATGATTTTGTCCATTATGAGAGTCCTGACAGGCGCGGAATAGACGTGGCGCTCATCTATAGAAAAGCGCGGATTGATACCATCTCATCGAGAATATATGCAGTTAACATTGCTCCGGAAACAACGCGCGATATTCTCTACGTGTGTGCACAGATTGACGGACGTTACACCGTCCATCTCTTTGTTTGCCATATGCCCTCACAACGAGGAGGAGCGGCCGAGAGTACGTGGAAAAGAGTCAGAGCCAAACAGGTATTGCAAGGTGCTGTTGACTCGATACTGGCTGTGCAACCGTCTGCTGCCATCATTGTTATGGGAGACATGAACAGTGCCCCGCAAGACGATTTATTCGGATTGACCAATAGAATGCAAGGACTTGCCGGAACATATAAGTGGCATGGCAGATGGGCGTGTTTGGACCAATTCTATTCTTCGCCGACCGTGGATAGCCTGTCCGGTGCGCGTATCTATGATGCCGAGTGGTTACAAGAGGCAGACGAGAAGTATCTGGGAATGAAACCCAAACGTTCATACAACGGTTATCACTATCAGGATGGTTTTTCTGATCATCTGCCCATCGTATTAGAGTACTTGCTGCGCGATTAATGTGCCTGCAGTTGTTCCTCCAGTTGGGCAATCTCTTGCTTACAATGGTTCAATAGTGCGGTTGCTTCCGCAGCAATCCGCTTGTATTCATCTACACTAATGGCCTCGCTTTGCTCCAGCTGTGCAATCAACGCCTCCGCGCGTTTCATTGCTTCGTCATATGATAATTCTTTCTCCATATCCCGTAACCATTATTTCCCTTTCCCTTTTACCAATACTCCGATGGTGAAAAACAATATCTTCAGATCAAGCAGGATAGACATATTCTCCACGTACACAATATCACAGTTGAGACGCTCGATCATCTTTTCTATGTTGTCTGCATAACCCACGCGTATAGGGCCCCAACTGGTCAATCCGGGACGAACCTTATAGAGCAGACAGTAATACGGAGCGCGCTCCATAATCTGTTGCACAAAATAGGGTCGTTCCGGGCGAGGACCGACTATAGACATTTCGCCGCGTAGTATATTCCACAGTTGCGGCAGCTCGTCCAATCGATATTTGCGCATCCATCGGCCTATTTTGGTTATGCGCGGGTCGTCGTCGTGCGTTATCTGTGGCACACCATCAGCCTCGGCATGCTCTTCCATGCTGCGAAATTTGTATATAACGAATGGTATGCCGTATTGGCCGAGACGCTTCTGGCTGTAGAAGACAGGTCCCGGCGATGTGTAGTGCACCAAGAGCGCAAGGATAGCCAGAATAGGCGATAAGATGATTAAGCCTGTCAACGAGCAGACTATATCAAAAGTGCGTTTGATACATAGTTCGGCATCAGTCATGTGATGCTCGGTGATACGGACCAGTGAAGGTCGGTCTATGAATTCTATTCTCGCTGCTCCTACCAGCATATCATAGACACGCGGAACCATACTTATCTCACATGACAGCGGATAGAGGCAGGCTATGATGCGGTACAGTTGATCTACCTCGTAGGATGACGGCATGTCTATGATTACCTCGTCTTGTTCTCCGCGAACCAGCTGTTTGGCCTCCTCCGGAGAATGGATGGTGACGCTGCGCATTATCCCGCGACGACGCGTCAGCAAGGTTATGCTTAAGCGGGGCAAGTAACTTAAGATAAATTGCAGCCAGAACAAGACCAACAAACTGGATGTGTAGCGTTTGTATGAGATAACCGAATCATCGATGATGATGATAAAGAAAAATAACAACGAAATGAATGCCGCTGATATCAAAGTGCGTAGAAACTCGCGCCACAATGGTTTCTGAAAAGGTCTTAGATAGTATCCGGACAGGTAGTATACAGAAATACAAACGAGTGGATATACCACTAGCGGCATCCAGAAATTGAATGCAGGAATCACAATTTCGCTCATCCCCCAAATGCGTCCGTCATATACCATCCAGCGGAAGATGAGAAAGCACAACCATACCAGTTCGCTACTGACGAAGTCTGCCAGCAGGTACCATAACTGTTGTTTGCGTCTGATGTCCATACGTGTCAAGCTCGGATAATCTTAAAACTACCGTCCGCGTTCAGTTTAATAATTGTACTGGGTTCGTGCGGAGTGTCATCCCCACGACGAAAATGGCAGACATAGTCCGCTCCATCCAGTATCTCTCTTGATATCTCCTTGTAGAAATGCGCAGTCGGTTGGCCGCTGATATTAGCGGACGTAGAGACTATCGGGCGCTTCAGGCGCGCACAGAGAGCCTGACTGAACGGTTCGTTGGTGATACGTATTCCTATCGATCCGTCTTCGGCTATCAGGTTGGGCGCTATGTGGCGTGCGTTCGGGTAGATGAGAGTCAGCGGGCGGAGCTCGTCCGTACTATCATCTTTTGCTCTTTGTTCATTAACTCCTTGGGCTTCCAATAGTTGTTCTGCCGTATCCGGCACATCAACATAGTAATCCAATTTGATCGATGAATCCAGAAGAACCAGCATGGATTTGCTATCCTCGCGTTGCTTGAGAGCATATATCTTTTTTACTGCTTCAGCATTCGTTGCATCGCAACCAATCCCCCATACCGTGTCGGTGGGATAAACAATGATGCCTCCGTTGCGAAGCACATCAAGCGCTGCATCCAAATCTTCTTTATCGTATCGTTCCATAAGTGCTATTTATACTAAATCGACTGCAAAGATACTACAAATTCCCCTATTTTGCAAACATAACTTGCAATTTTTACGTTTTTTATCAAAAAAAACGCAGCAGATTTGCGCAATTGCAAATTTTGTAGTACTTTTGCAGTCGGTTAGGTGTGGCTTGTGCATACAAGCTTTACTATCGACTTCGCAAAAAACACATAATCAATAAACAACTAAATAATATTCATAAATCTATGAAAAATCTAGATCTTACCAAGTATGGTATCAAGGGTGCAACAGTTATTGCACACAACCCGTCGTATGAGTACCTCTTTGCAGAGGAGACCAAACCTGAGTTGACCGGCTATGAGAAGGGGCAACAGACCGAGCTGGGTGCAGTAAACGTAATGACCGGTATTTATACCGGCCGTTCGCCTAAAGACAAGTACATCGTCATGGACGAGAACTCTAAGAACACCGTATGGTGGACTACAGAGGGCTACAAGAACGACAACCACCCTATGTCAGAAGACGTATGGGCTAAGGTAAAAGAGTTGGCTATCAAGGAGTTGAGCAACAAGAACCTGTATGTAGTTGATGCTTTCTGCGGCGCTAACAAAGACACCCGTATGGCTGTACGTTTCATCGTAGAGGTTGCATGGCAGGCTCACTTCGTAAAGAACATGTTCATCCAACCGAGCGAGGAAGAGCTGGAGAGCTTCGAACCGGATTTCGTAATCTACAATGCTTCACAAGCTAAAGTAGAGAACTTCAAAGAACTTGGTTTGAACAGCGAGACTTGTGTAGCCTTCAACACAACCAGCCGTGAGCAGGTTATCCTCAATACCTGGTATGGTGGCGAGATGAAGAAAGGTATGTTCTCTATGATGAACTACTACTTGCCATTGAAGGGTATTGCATCTATGCACTGCTCGGCTAACACCGACATGGAGGGCAAAAACACCGCTATCTTCTTCGGTCTGTCCGGTACCGGTAAGACCACTCTGTCAACTGACCCGAAGCGTCTGTTGATCGGTGATGACGAGCACGGATGGGATGACAATGGCGTGTTCAACTTCGAAGGTGGTTGCTACGCTAAGGTAATCAACTTGGATAAGGACAGCGAGCCTGATATCTACAATGCTATCAAGCGCAACGCATTGTTGGAGAACGTAACAGTTGCCGAGAACGGTAAGATTGATTTCGCAGATAAGAGCGTTACTGAGAATACCCGTGTAAGCTATCCTATCAACCACATTGAGAAGATCGTTCGCCCGATTTCTGCAGGTCCTGCTGCCAAGAATGTGATCTTCCTCTCTGCTGACGCATTCGGCGTTCTGCCTCCTGTATCTATCCTGACTCCGGAGCAGACCAAGTACTACTTCCTGAGCGGCTTCACCGCTAAGTTGGCAGGTACTGAGCGTGGTATCACCGAGCCGACTCCGACCTTCTCTGCTTGCTTCGGCCAGGCATTCTTGGAGCTCCACCCGACCAAATATGCTGAGGAACTCGTTAAGAAAATGGAGAAATCCGGTGCGAAGGCATACCTCGTTAACACCGGTTGGAACGGTACGGGCAAACGTATCTCGATTCGCGACACCCGCGGTATCATCGACGCTATCCTCGGTGGTGACATCCTGAGCGCTCCGACGAAGAAGATCCCGTACTTCAACTTCGAAGTACCGACCGCTCTGCCGGGCGTTGATCCTGCTATCTTGGATCCGCGTGACACCTACGCTGACGCTGCTCAATGGGAGGAGAAGGCAAAAGACCTCGCTGCTCGCTTCATCAAGAACTTCGACAAATATACCACCAACGAGGCTGGTAAGGCCCTCGTTGCAGCT
>JAILDU010000051.1 GCA_024689005.1 Paludibacteraceae bacterium | reverse complement strand
TGTGGAAAAAATATGACTATAAGTCATTAGGTGTGAAAGGAGAACCGTATCTGGATACAGATTTTAGCGATGTGTTCTACCTGACGGATACGGGACGTTGTTGGGACGGATACAAGGTGAGTGTGCGCGACAAGATTCCGCAATATCAGGACGAGTGGACCAAGCGGGGGTTGACATGGCACACGACAGCGGAACTGCTTGAGGCAGTAAGAGCCGACCGGTTGCCGCCACATGTGATGATGACCACTCATCCGCAGCGCTGGACTAATGACACAAAGGCGTGGTGGCGCGAGCTGGTGCTGCAGACTGCGAAGAATTGTATCAAGCGGCTATTGGTCAAATAGAACATCGCGAGTGCAGGCGAGTAGAAAAACGCGGAAAACAAAACCCCGATGAAACCTCGATAAGACCCCGAAATGCCTTCGGGATGATTTCGACGGCTTCGAAAATGGATAAAATGAACATTTAGAAATACCACAATAATGAGTAAACCCTTAAATTTCGCATTGATTGGCGCAGCCGGCTATATTGCACCGCGACACATAAAAGCGATAGCAGACACTGGCAATAACCTGATGGTGGCCTATGATAAGTTTGACAGCGTGGGCCGATTAGACAGTTCGTTTCCGGATTGTTCTTTCTTCACAGAGAATGAGCAGTTTGATCGTTTTTGCTCGAAGCAGATGCGTACAGATAATCCGTTGCAATGGGTGTCGATCTGTACGCCTAACTACACGCACGATGCGTTCATCCGTTACGGTTTGCGCTTGGGCTGCAATGTGATATGCGAGAAGCCGCTGGTGTTGAATCCGTATAACATCGACAACCTGGTGGAGCTGGAGGAAGAAACCGGCCAACAGGCTTATACGATACTTCAACTGCGCTTGCACGATAAGATCCGTGCGTTGAAGCAGAAAGTGGAGCAGGGTCCGAAAGATAAGATCTATGACGTGGATCTGACCTATATCACCAGCCGCGGTAAGTGGTATTACAGCAGTTGGAAGGGCGATGTGCATAAGTCCGGCGGTATAGCCACCAACATAGGCGTGCATTTCTACGATATGCTGCAATGGGTGTTCGGTCCGGTGAAGAAGAATATCGTTCATGTGATGTCTTTCGATCGCGTGGCCGGTTATCTGGAATTGGAGAAAGCACGCGTGCGCTACTTCCTGAGCATCAATGCCGTGTGCCTGCCGGAGAATGCTGTGCAAGGCGAAAAGCGCACCTATCGCACGCTATCGATAGACGGCGAGGAGTTTGAGTTCTCGCAGGGATTTACCGAGCTGCACACAGAGAGTTATAAGCGCATATTGGCAGGTGACGGATTCCGTATCTCCGAAGCTCGTCCGTGCATAGAGACCGTGGCTCAGATTCGTCACACAGAACCAATTGGTCTGGTGGGCGATTATCACCCGCTGGCCAAGTTGCCGTTGTGCCCGCACCCGTTCGGTTGGGACGAAAAACGATAAATGAAACTGATAATCAATACTTGATAATTGGTGAAGAGAATCAAATACATATTGTTTCTTGCTGTAGTGGGATATATGTTGTCGGCGTGTGTAACTGCCAGCAAGGTCAATTATATGCAAGAACCGGGTAAGCACGGCGTGCCGCACTACGCAGATACACTCAGTTTTGAGGAGTATCAGTTGCGTGTGGATGACCGAATATATGTGCATATTTACTCGCTGGACGAGGATATCAGCCGAATGTACAATTCCGGAAGCGGCTCGCAAGGTCGCCGACAGATGTCCGGTTCGTTGAATAGCTCTACGGATCTATACACCTATCTGGTTGACGGAGAAGGAAACATAGAATTTCCGACTATCGGCAAGATTTATGTGCGCGGGTTGACTACCCGCGAGGTGAAGCACAAACTGGAGGACGAATTGAGCAAGTTGCTCAAGGAGATTCCCGGTTATTCGTCTATATCGGTGGATGTGGATGTGGTCAATCGTTCGTTCTCCGTGATAGGCGCGCAGAGTGGTCGTTACACGATCACGAAAGAGAAGATGACCATCTTCGAGGCATTGGCTTTAGCCGGAGATCTGCAAGAGTTCAACAGCCGCAAGGAGATAAAGATTGTTCGCGAGAAAGAGGGTGTTACGTCAATTAAGACGTTTGACGCACGCTCCAAGGATATAGTCAATTCGGAGTACTACTACATCGAACCCAATGATGTCATTTATATTCGCAAGATACCGGGATACAGTTTCGGAATCAACTCGGCATCTACCGTGTTGGGCGTAGTGGCGTCAACCATATCGTTCGGCGCGTTCATCTATTCGATTGTGCAGACCGGTATCAATCATGTGAAGGCTAAACAGGCACGAGACGCCGCACAAAAGCTGGGAGGAGGTAACGATGAGGAGTAAGACCAGATGGATATTGCTGATATTGTCCGCAATGCTGATGTGTAGTTGCTACAGCCATCGCGTCATCGGCTATCTGCAGGAACCAACCCGGCAGAACAACCTGCCTGAATACGATAGTGTGGGTTACCAGCCATATCGCATTCATGTGAATGACGAGATTATCTATCGTCTGATTACCTTGGATGAGTCCATTTTTAATACGCTCAATGCCAACAATAACAGTGGCGCCCAGAGTGCTAATCCGTATCGTGTGCATGCAGACGGAACGGTGGACATTCCATTCCTGAAGCCTGTATCGTTGCTTGGTTTGACAGAGAAAGAGGCACAAGACGCGTTGCAAGCAGCATTCCGCGAGATTATACCGGACGCGTGTGTCAAGTTGGCACTATATAATAAGTATTTCTCCGTGCTGGGTGATGCGCGATCAGGGCAGTATTATATATACAAAGAGCGAATGAATATCTTCCAAGCCTTGGCCATGACGGGAGATGTGCTCAATAGCGGAGACCGTCGTCACGTACGAATCATCCGTCCGCGCGATGGCGCACAAGAACCCGAAGTGTTGGAGTTTGATATGCGAACCAATTCGATTATTGATTCGAAGTACTACTATATCTACCCGAACGATGTCATCTATGTGGCCCGTACAGCGGATAGTTTCTACAAAGTTCCGAGTTATGCAAGCTTTATCTCGTTGGTTACCAGTAGTGTGGCCCTGCTGACATCGGTGCTCAATTATGTGGTGACGATAGAGAGAACAGCCAAGGAGAACGCGGCCGAATCGAATAGTTCCAATAGCTCAAACACATCGACTAAATAAACACTATGGATAATAATAAAGTATATAGCGGAGGTAACAATGCCTATTACCAGGGCGGCAATAACGCCTATTATCAGGGTAATAATGCTTACTATCAGGGCAATCGCCAGTATTATGGCAATCAACAATATGCCGACCAGCAGCAGGATTCTGATGATGGTGGCGGATTCAACTTCGACCCCATAGAATGGCTGTTGACCTTCTTGCACTATTGGTATCTGTTTGTTATTGCAATAGCCATTGCAATGGGTTTGGCCATGCTCAAGAACCGCAGGTGGATTCCAACTTATTATTCTCAGGGAACACTCATCATCAAAGAGAGTGGCGCATATGGCAGTTCCGGTAGTATATTGATGCAAGGTTTTGGCACAGAGATGGGCTATAAGAATGTGAATAACCAAATGGTTATGCTCAGTTCGTACGACCTGATGAGCCGTGTGGTTGACTCGCTGCCATACATGAATGTTGAATATTTTACACAGGGTAGATTCAAGACACGTAACCTCTATCGCCAGACACCGATCGTAGTAGAGCCGACTCGCTTGACGCAACAGGCATATGGTACATCCTTTCAGGTAGAAATGCTAAAAGATGGTCGTTACCACTTGAGTGAAGCGCGCGACAACAGTACATTGGACATAACGGCGCATTACGGCGAACCCATCTCGTGCGAGTTCTTCGATATCACTATCATGCCGACCGAAATGATGACGGAGAATGGAAAACTCTATTTCCGCTTCCGTACACACGAATCGTTGGTGGATGAGTTTATGGGACGTCTGAATCTGTCGTTCGTCTCTGAAGGATCAACCGTGTTAGCCCTTTCTCTGGTGAGTGAAACACCGCAACGAGATTGTGAATTCATAGACAAATTGTCGGAGATATACTTGCTGCAGAACCTGGAGCACAAGAATGAAGTGGCTGACAATTCTATCCGTTTTATCAACGAACAACTCGAAACAATCCAATCGTCGCTTCAGGTATCCGAAGGCGCCATGACAGATTTCCGTCAGGAGAACAAGTTCGTCGATGTCAATAGTTATGCAGGCCAGTTGATGGGCCGCGTCAGCGCATATGACCAGCAACAGATGTCACTTCGTCTGCGTGAGACGTATTTTGACTATCTAACCAAGTATTTGGATACGAATATAGAGACAGGCGCTGTTATTGCACCCACTTCGCTTGGTGTAGAAGAGCCTATGCTCATGAGCTTGGTTCAGCAATTGAATGATTTGCGACTCAAGCGTGGTGAACTGACGGAGAAGAATGTTTACTATGGCAAGTATTCCAAGGATATAGAGAATGTAAAGACCGCAATAGAGGAAGTGGTTAAATCGATGCGTGCCTCGCTGGAGATTGAGAAGAAGGACCTCAACAAGCGTTACGCAGAGGTGGAGCATGAGATACGCAAACTGCCGGCCAAAGAACTACAGATGGTGGCCATAGAGCGTAACTATCGTATTGATGATAACTACTACACCTTCTTCCTGCAGAAACGCGCAGAGGCTGAGATACAGAAGGCATCCAATACACCGGATAACAGTATCATGGACAAGGCACGCACAACGGCGGTGATGAATGCTAAGCAGAAGAGCAAGACGACATCAACCTATCTGATGATCGGTTTCCTTATTCCGCTATTGCTGATTATCCTGAGCGAGTTGCTCAACAACAAGATTCGTTCGCCTAAGGAAGTCAACCGCTTGCGTCTGTTCCACCTGATAGGAACGTTGCGCCACGCCAAGAATCAGAACCCGACCTTGGTTCGTTCTTCGCCGAGGTCCAGCTACGCGGAGATGCTGCGAGCGATCCGAACGCGTATTGAGTTCCTTGTGTCGCGTAAGGAAGATATGCTCATCTGCGTCACTTCTACCGAGTCCGGTGATGGTAAGACTTTCCTTTCTACCAACTTGGCTTCGCTCTATTCGCTGACAGGCAAGAAGACGTTGCTGATAGACTTGGACCTTCGTAAACCGAACATCCACACCAAGTTAGGTCTGGAGAATGGCAAAGGTATGTCCAATTATCTGGTAGGCGATTGTGAATGGGAAGAAGCGTTGGAAACCAACACGCAGTTCGGATTTGATTTCATGCGTGCCGGCACTATTCCTCCTAACCCGGGCGAATTGGTTCACTCGGATAAGTTGACCGAACTGCTCAAACGCTTGCGTGAGGAGTACAAGTATATTATTCTCGATACATCGCCTATCGGTATTGTCCCCGATGCATATGCGCTGATAGAACAATGCGACTTGTGTCTGTTCGTCATTCGTTGTATGCAGACCAACAAGCAGTTCTGCAAGCAAACACTCGAGCAGATGAACGAGGTGGTGGACAATCCTGATAAGATACAACTCGTTCTCTCTGATGTGCCAACAGAAGGACGCCATTCGTACGGATCCGGCTACGGCTATGGCTATGGCGGTTACGGCGGATATGGCTACGGTCACCTGGGTTATGGCGGCTACGGCGGATATGGTTACGGCTACGGGGAGAACTCGAATAACAAACACTATGGTAAGTTCTACGGCAAACTATATGGGGCCGTTACCGGTGGAGCATACAAGGCTTACCAGGCATACCACTATTACCATAGTGACGAGGACGATGAGAATGCTAATATCAATCCGATGGAGAATGCTACTCCTGAGAACAATGAATAATCAGAAACCGGAAGGGATGCAGAAATGCATCTCTTCTTGTGTTATGGGATGTACAAAGCGTATCTCTGCTGCATGTAGCATCAGTCGGGTTGCTGATAGCGGACCATTTGCTGCGCCATAGAGACGGTCACCCACGATAGGCGCATTTAGTCCCTGTGGATGTGCGGCGTGTACACGCAATTGGTGAGTACGGCCTGTGTGCGGAAAGAAATCGATGAGTATAGTGCTGTTAGACCGTCTCTCGCGAATGATATAGTGCGTCTGTGCCACTTTGCCATGCTCCCTGTCCACCATCTGTCGTGGCCTGTCAAACGGATTGGGGAGTAGTGGCAGGCAGATATCTCCTTCGTCCTGCATAAAAGATTGGTTATCAGTACTATTGACCGTACACACGGCTTCATATCGTTTGAGTATATCGCGGCGTTGAAAATAGGCTTGCAGGGTCTTGTATATCTCCGGTGTCTTGGCTACCACCAACAGACCGCTGGTGTCTTGATCCAGACGATGAACAGCTTGCAAGTGAGCGCCTTGACGTTTCTGACTTAGTATATCGGTTATCGACATCTCGTCCGTCTTGCCGGGCACAGACAACATGCCGGCAGGTTTATTGACCACCATCAGCCATTCGTCCTCATAGACTATCTCTATCTCTTCATTCATAAACCTGTTGCCTCGTTCATCCGTTAATCCTTTGATCACGAGTCCGTCCACTCCTTTCAGCATATGGCGGAGTATGGGCTTACATTTGCCGGAACAGGGTGGGTAGAAGCAACCTTCACGTCTCAACTCGCTACCGGATGGAGCGCCGATCCAGAATTCCGTCATCGCAATGGGCATAAGATGATGGGTCAATGCATATTGCAGCAGTTTGGGCGCACAGCACTCGCCCGCGCCGCTCGGCGGCATTGCCTGCTTTGGAGTGCTGCTCTTTTGGGCCGGATTAAACCACTCTTCAGGCGAAAGAATAGGCTTCTCTTCTGCAAATATCTCAATTAGATTGCGTGTTTCGCCCAGACCATTCGTGAATCGATATTGAACAAAGAGTATTTGTTGCAGCCGTTGTGACTCGGCGCGTGACGAACCGATGGGCATGGCCGACGGCAAATAGACAGGAGGCACAAAACCTTTGTGCTGATAACTACCGTCCAGCATAGCCGAGAAGGCACGCAGATAACTGTATTCGCCATCTGTCTGCTTAACAATCAGTACTCCGAACATCTTGCCGCACGTGTGCAACTCGCTCTCCGGGTGCACATCCATATAGGCGCGGATTTCACTTGTCACTTCCTGTACTGCCTTTTGTAGCCTCTCGTCTATTTCTTCGTTGTTCCTGCTCATTATTCGATTACTATCGTGCAAAAGTACTGCTTTTTTTTGATATACGCAAGTAATAAGATGAAAATGACGCATAGATTTGCATAACGTGAGAGTGTTTACAGTCAATCCTAGACTTTACAGCGGTCAATCAGCCACTCTCGCGCCACCTCCAACTTGTTGTGCAAGCCATTTTTCTAAATATATTTCGAAATAATGTAAAAAATATTTGCGTATATAAAATATTATTACTACCTTTGCGGCCGATTTTTGCACCCTGCATTAAACAATCATTCTAAAAATTTACATATATGAAGAAGATCTTATTTATTGCCCTTGCGGCTCTGATGGTTCTTCCCTCTTATGCGGGAAAAACGCCGAAACAATGGAACTTCCAACTCAATGACGAGGGAGAATGTACTGTTGAAACCACTATCAACACCTCAAAGAATGCAGCTGATGCTATCAAGGCAGTGAAAGCGGCAGTCAACAAGCAGACGTTCGAAAGCCGTAGTATTATTAACCAAAGCGAGAATAGTATCTCATATTCAATCAAGAAAAATACCAAGAGCCGTTATAATCCATTTGCTGGTAATTTCAATGAAGCAATGGAGTTTCAGATGGTAGCAGTATGGAGCGAAGGCTCGGTGAAGATTACTATCGACAATATGAACCTTGAGAATAGATATGAAGGATACGGCAAGAACGTAAAGAATGATTCTTTCTCTGGCAAAATTATTGAGTACCAAGAAGCAGAGCAAGCTGCTGCTAACGCAAAGGGAAAAGCTAAAAAGGACGCAGAAGAAGTAATGGAAAATATCAACGACTCCTTCAATATGTGTCAGGAAGAGCTGGACAAAATGTTTGTAGCCATTCGATTGAATCTCAAATAATAAGTTCTAACGAATAATAGTTATGAGGATGTGCCGCGGCACATCCTCTTTTGTTTTGCCCAAACGTCTGTTCGCTAACACACCTATATATATTATACGCGTGTAGTGACAGCAAAAACCGAAACATTCTGAAAGGTATTCAACTTACAACATAAATCTGCTGACAATATACCAAAATATAGTATCCAAGCGGCTGATATGCGTCTAACGGCCTATAAAGAACGGAAAAATCACAAAAAATAGCGATTTTATTTGCATATATGAGAAAAAAGCAGTACTTTTGCGGTCGAAAACGATTATTCATCGGATAGAAATGGTAAAATAAGCGTCAAATGACGCCAAAAATCATATTTTAATCAGGTAAAAGTCTAAAAAATGGGTACAATTCGTTTTGAGTCATTAAAAATGGCTTGGCAACATCAACCCGTAGAGGTTAAGAAGCCCGAACAACCGGCAACTGTCTATTTTGCCGAGAAAGTTTTCACTCGTAGTAAAATGAAAGAGTACATCGCTTCGAATGTATTGGATGAACTATTCGAACTGATGGACAGCGACCAAACTTTGAGCCGCGACATTGCCAATAGTGTGGCAATAGGCATGAAGAAATGGGCTATGGAGCAGGGTGCTACGCACTACACCCACTGGTTTCAGCCGCTGACGGGTGGAACGGCAGAGAAGCATGAGGCCTTCGTCGATATTGACAGAGAAGGTCGGGCAATCGAGAATTTCTCGGGAAGTGTGCTTTATCAGCAAGAGCCGGACGCGAGTTCGTTCCCATCGGGAGGCTTGCGCAGCACGTTTGAGGCGCGCGGTTATTCGGCATGGGATCCTTCTTCTCCCGCATTCGTGATTGGTGACCGATTGTGTATCCCGACTATCTTCGTCTCTTATACAGGCGAAGCATTGGACTACAAGACTCCTCTGCTGCGTTCGTGTGCTGCCGTCAATCAGGCAGCCGTGGCTGTGGCCAATTATTTTGACAGAAACGTCAAGCGTGTTACGTCGTTCCTGGGCTGGGAACAGGAGTATTTCTTGGTGGACGAGGCGCTGTTCAATGCCCGTCCGGACTTGGTGATGACAGGCCGTACACTGATGGGACATGCCTCCAGCAAGAGCCAGCAATTGGACGACCACTATTTCGGTATTATTCCTGAACGCGTACTGGCGTTCATGACCGAACTGGAGATCGAGTCCCAGCGTTTGGGTATCCCGGTGCGTACACGTCATAATGAGGTGGCTCCTAATCAGTTCGAGTTGGCGCCGACTTATGAGGAAACTAACCTGGGTAACGACCATAACCAGTTGATCATGTCGCTCATGGAGAGCCTCGCGCGCAAACATCATTTCCGCGTGTTGCTGCATGAGAAACCGTTCAATGGCGTGAACGGTAGCGGTAAGCACTGCAATTGGTCGCTCGGAACCAATACCGGCGTCAATCTGTTGGCGCTCGGCAAGAACCCGCATCAGAATCTGCAATTTATTACTTTCCTGGTCAATATATTGATGGCCGTAAAGAAGCACAACGGACTGTTGAAAGCATCTATTGTGAGTGCCACCAATGCCCATCGTCTTGGGGCAAACGAGGCGCCGCCTGCCATCATCTCTGTCTTCTTGGGACAACAATTGAATCAAGCGCTGGACGACATCGCTAAAGCGGATGTGGACGAAGGTATTCTGATGAATGCCAAGAAGGAGATGAAATTGGGCGTGGGCAATATACCTGCTGTGCTGTTGGATAATACCGACCGTAACCGTACTTCGCCTTTTGCCTTCACCGGAAACCGCTTCGAGTTCCGTGCTGTCGGATCATCGGCCAACTGCGGTGCAGCCTTGTTGGTTCTCAACTCGGCTGTGGCTGACCAGTTGAACGCTTTCCGCGAGGAGGTGGATAAGATGATTGAGAAGGGCGAGAGCAAAGAGCGCGCACTGTTCAGCGTCATCAAACGTTATATCAAGGAAAGCCGAGATATACGTTTCGAGGGCAACGGTTATAGCGATGAGTGGAAGAAAGAAGCGGCCAAACGCGGCCTGGATTGCGAGACCAACGCTCCGCTCATCATCGACCACTATCTGAGCAAACAATCCATAGAGATGTTCGAACGTACCAACGTGTTGTCTAAATCAGAGTTGCAATCACGTAGTGATGTCAAGTGGGAGAACTATTCGATGAAGATACAGATTGAGAGCCGTGTGATGGGTGACTTGGTTATCAACCATGTGCTGCCTGCCGCTAAACGCTATCAATCTATGTTGCTACAGAATGTGCTGAATGTGAAGCAGGTGTTCTCAGAGGAAGAGACCAAGTGCCTGAATCAGCAAGACTATATCATCATTCGCCGCATAGAGGAGCACGCCGGTGCTATCATCGAAGGAGTGGAGGAGATGAACAAAGCACGTGCCAAGGCCAACCATATAGAGAACCAACGCGAACGTGCATTGGCATTCCACGACACGGTTATTCCGTTGATGGAGCAGATACGTACTCATGTGGATGATCTGGAACTGATGGTTGACGACGAACTGTGGACTCTGCCTAAGTACAGAGAGATGCTGTTTATCCGATAAGTATAAACCGGCTATGATAGGAAGGCAATTCGTATATACGGGTTGCCTTTTTTGAATATAATTGTCCCTTGGATTCGGGAGATTGCTTAGTGTTTGAGAACCTGAATTATAAAATCTTATGGTGATGCCACTGCGATTGAAAGGGTAGCAGCAGAATGAAAAAGATAGTACAAAAAAATCCGGCCATACGGTCGGATTTTTCTCGGTGTCACGAAGGATCACTTTTTGCAATTTCCTTCGCAGGTGATATATTTGTAGCATATTCCTGCGAGCGCAGCCCCTACCAGCGGAGCTACTATGAAGAGCCACAATTGCGGCAGCGCCAACGCATTCTCAGAGAAAAGAGCCTGCGAGATGGAGCGAGCCGGGTTTACAGAGGTGTTGGTCAATGGTATAGAAATCAGGTGAATTAGGGTCAAAGTCAAACCAATGGCCAGTCCTCCGAAGGCTCCATTGGAGTGCTTCGAATCCGTTACTCCTAAGATAACCATCAGAAAAACAAAAGTCAGCACCGCCTCGGTTGCAAAGGCACCCCACACATTTGTCTGAAGATAACCGGAATCTACATCTGCGGCGCTGAAGAAATCGCCGTAACCATTGGCGGCAAAAGTACCAATAGACATGTTTGCTGACTTGGCTATGCCGAAGAGTATAGCAGCTGCTGCTATGGCACCGAGTATCTGGGCGCACCAATACCACAACATCTCTTTGCAACTCATACGGCCGTTTATAAAGACTCCCAGACTCACTGCAGGATTCAAGTGTGCTCCGCTGCTTATGGTATAGGCCATATCAGCGGAGCACACTTG
>JAILDU010000032.1 GCA_024689005.1 Paludibacteraceae bacterium | reverse complement strand
AAGCACACTCAACGTTATACCAAACAGAGGAATTCGATTTGAATAGTAATGGGTATCATGTGTTGTATGAGACTTGTGACTTTGACGATTGTACAATAGATGTGAAATATGAAGATGAAAGTGAAGAAAAGGTACATTTCCGCAAATGCTTTTCTGATACAATTAGGTTGTAATCGTGTTATACCGCATCGTATGTACTTTCGACTTGCCTTCGATTTGCGTTCGAAACAATCTCGATGAGCATTCGGAATATTCAAAAAAAGTGATATGCGCGTTTGCGTATGTCACTTTTTTGTTGTATCTTTGCAGCCGATTAAAAAAAATCACACTATAGGGTAAGGAGCGAGACGGAGAAACAGGTTACGACTACTTCGGAGCGCGCTACTTCTGGTCGGCATTTGGGCACTGGTTGTCCGTTGACCCACACTCCGATGCGCGTCCTGGTATTTCTTCTTATGCTTATTGCGCCTGGAATCCGGTGAAATATGTAGATTCCGAGGGCAGGGATATTACTTTGGCAGGCTCTAATAAGTCCAGTGTAACGGTTCAGACAGATTTAATCAACCTGAGTGTAGATATTTCCAGCCTGAATGTAGATTTCGGAGGAAACTACAACTTCCAAGGAGATGAGATACTCAGTGCGACACTTGACATTGCAGGCATATTTGATCCGATAGGAGTGGCAGATGGTCTAAATGCCATGCTGCAATATAACAATGGGGATATAAGCGGAGCAATCATTAGTGCTGCGGGACTTTTGCCTTATGCCGGAGATCTTGCTAAGGCAGGTAAAGTAAAAAAGGATTTAGGTGTTATCAATACTGCCATTGATGCTGCAAACAAAGGGAAATTCGTAACCTTTATTCAAGGTCATGGAAAAAATGCTAAATCGATAACCGTCCCTATACCAGAAGGATATAGAAAGATTAAGCAAAGAACAACTCATGGCATGGATATATATACAAATGGAAAGAAATATATATCACCAGATAAAGATGGTCACAGTGGAGGCATATGGAAAATGGCAGATTCCCCTAAAAACCTTGAGAAAAAAAATACCAGAAATGGAACATATGATGTTAATTTAAATCAAATAGGAGATTAGTATATGGAAGGTTGGCGTTTTTCTGCCGTAGCTATATTAAAAGAAGAGAATTACAGATGGAGTGATTCTTGGACATCTATATCTGATATAGGTCGTATCTATAATGGTCATGAATTTACGTATGAAGATTATCTAAAAACCGAACAATCTTATGTAAGATTACTAGTTTCTATGTTTGAGTATCTTCATGCAAAAAAAATCAAGCTTGTTCAGTTGGATGTATATGAGGATTCGCCCATAACTACTTATGATAAGGACGGCAAATTGAGGGAATGGCATGATAAAGTAAAGAATAACATGTCGTTGTCTTTACACGATTTGCAATATATTGTTCCGTTAATCCTTCGAGAGAATATGTGGGGCACGTTGTACCATAAAGGGACAAAAACATATATACATTTTGGGTATGATTATTATGTGTACGTTAATAGTCCTAAATTATTTCAGATAGTAGACGGAAAAGATGTATACAATCCTGATTTTGTTAAAATGGTGAACCAAAACAAATTGTTTTTAGATTAGAATTGGCCAAAATCATCGGACGAGAGCACAATACTAAAAGCAAAATGGACAAAACCTTGAATGATAGAATCACTAAATGGGTAAGGGAGTTTACTATCAGTTCCATTAGATAAGGATAGTTATCATATTGATGAACTTCAAGAATGTAAGATTCCTAAAGATAAGTGGGTGGAGTCTGCTTTTAAGGCTTATTCATTATGTGAGAAGACTTTACATCAATGTAATGCAAAGAATTCTGTAGCTTTATGCTTTGAACTCAACATAACCACTTCACATTGCCCTGCTCCATCAAGTTTGTCAAGGCGATGCTTTAGCAAAACAGATACGTATCCGGAGATATATCTGTTTAAGAATAAAGAAAAACGATCTGATCTCCTCTCAGAAGCATTATATCTACAGGATTTAAGCGCGTCATATAATATGCAGGTATACTTATTGGAGGATAAAGATGATGTTTATTGGCGATGGTTGTTTTTTATGGAGGAAGACTCATCGAACTGACATCGAATTAATCTCGAAGCAACTTCGAGAGATAACAAAGGAGAAGGGGCGTTTCTGCATATGCAAAAACGCTCTTTCTCTTGTTTGTCTAAGATATTTTTTCGGAAAAGATGGTGTCAGTTTGCATATATCGAAAAATATTTGTACCTTTGCAGCGTGTTTTGTGCGCGTGCGCAATGTGGTACGCGCGCTAGGCACGCAGTAACTGCGCATCGTGCAAGCAATAACCCAAATACTGAGGCGCAAATAGTAACAAATCAATCTGAATAATTAAAAGAAAATGAACCTGGTCTTTGCATCCAATAATGCCCATAAACTGCAGGAAGTGCAGGCAATCATGCCGGCCGGTATCCGTGTGCTGAGTTTGCACGAAATAGGCTTCGAGCAAGAGATCGACGAAACGGGAACAACGCTGGAGGAGAATAGCCTGATCAAAGCTCGCGCTGTCGAGGATTTTATACATCGCCAACCATCGTCTGTCAGCAGTCAGATAGATGGCGTCTTTGCAGATGATACAGGGCTGGAGATTGATGTCTTGGATGGCAAACCCGGTGTCTATACTGCACGTTGGTACAAGATGAACGATGGTAAACAGGGAGAGACCATCAGCGAAGAGAAAAAAGTGTTTGGCGCCAATAGAGCGAAAGCGCTGCGTGAACTGCAGGGAAAGGAAGATAGGGGTGCGCAGTTCAGAACGGTTATCACGCTGATCAGGCAGAACGATGTCGTGCAGGTGAATGGCGTGGTTCGCGGACAGATTGCTACCGAAGAACGCGGAGAAGGCGGTTTCGGATATGATCCCGTGTTTATTCCCGAAGGGTACGACAAGACATTCTCGGAGTTGCCGATCGAGGTGAAGAATAGTATCAGCCATCGAGCACGCGCACTTACCGAATTGGTGAAAATACTGAAATAAGAATAATGATGAAAAGGCATAGATACATAGCAAGTATGCTTGGCGTACTCCTCGCATTGAGTTCGCAGGCAGAACGATGGGATACGTATTTTGCGTACAACAATGTTACGCAGATTGCGTTGACCCCGGATCGCGTTTTTGCTATTTCGGACGGTAGTCTGTATAGCGTTGATAAGCAAACAGAGCAGATTCGTATATACAACAACCAATCGGGCTTGCATGGCACCGGTATCAATTGTATAGGCTATGACGAGCGCTCACAACGCCTGCTCATTGCATACAAGAATGGTAAGATAGATATGTTGAGCGCTAACGGCGTACAATATGTGGGCGATCTTTACGACAAGGACATGACGCAGCGCAAAACAATCTATAATATCACAATAGAAGGGCGAACTGCCTATCTGTCAACGCATTACGGAGTGCAGACTTTCGACCTGAGAGAAAACAAATTGGTGGATAGTTATTGGCTTCGACCGAAAGGCGAAGAGACTCCGATAGCGGATGTGCTGATAGCTAACGATAGTATATATGCGTTCAGCATAGATAGTCTTTATTGCGCCGCGCTCAGAGATAATCTGGTGGACTATCGTGTGTGGAAGCGTGAGTTGCGTGGCAGCCGCATAGCGCCTGATGGCGAGAAAGGAACGCATTATACGGATAGTAATGACGAATGGTATGCAGGCGGGGCAGATGGCATCGTTCGCTTCTCGCTCGGAACAAAGATAACCTATAAACCGCAAGGCCCGCTGAGCAATAATCCGTATAGTCTGACTGCGGTACAAGACAAACTGTGGGTTGTACCCGGAGGACGATGGGCGTCGCAGAACGGCACGCAGGGCTTGATTATGCGTTATGATGGAAAGCAATGGACTAACATCACTTCCGAGTCTATACGCACGGCGCTCGGCAATAATCCTGTTCTCGACTTCATGAATGTGGCAGTCGATCCACGTAACTCTGAGCACTATTTTGTGACAAGTTATGGTTGTGGCTTATTTGAGTTTAACGGCAATGAGGCCGTGCGTCAATACCTGCCTGCGGACGACAATCCGATTGGGTCTGCTGTGGTCAATGAACCTAAGTACTATACGCGGTTGGACAATGCGATGTTTGACCAAGACAACCGCCTCTGGTTCATGAATGGCGGTTCTGTTGCAAACCAGTTGCTATGTCTGGATGCAGCAAATCATTGGCATGGCCTGCCTTTGCAGATAGACGGCGAGCATTATAGAGTAGAGACACCGGGTGGATTGCTTGTGGATAATCATAATCCTAACTACAAGTGGATGACACCGGCCCGCAGAACGGCGTGCGTCATTCTGATGGATGATCGGGGTACACCATTCGACACAAGTGATGACCGAGTATGCAAGCGCAAAGATTTTGTGGACCAAAATGGTTTGTTGTTCTCGCCGGACGAGATGCGTGCGATGATGCAGGCCAAGGATGGCCGCGTGTGGCTCGGAACGGATCAGGGAATAGCCATTGTAGAAGCTTCCGAATTCTTCGACTCCGAGCGAATAAACCGTCCGTGTCTGATGGACGGCAACGGAGAGTTCCCCCTGTCGGATAAACGTGTCATGGCTATCTGCCAGGATTCGCTTGATCGGATATGGGTCGGTACGCAGACTATGGGTATTTATGTAATCTCTGCTGATGCTAAGGAGATTCTCCAACAATATACAACTGACAATTCTGCCATGCCGAGCAATAGTGTGCTCTCGTTGGCATGTGACGGACGCGGAGTGGTCTATGTGGGCACTGCGGAAGGATTGGTTAGCTATAATCACGATGGAACCCCGGATGGTCTGCGCGATGATGACGCGGCGGACAAAGAGGATCTGGACGAAGGCTCTTTGCAGCAATGGCGACTCCATTTCTCTTATTCCCAGCCTCAAATCGTCGTGGCTTCGCCTGGTCGAATATATGCCTTGGCTGACGGAGCATTGTTCTCTGTGGATAGAGAAACCGAGGAGATGGAGTATTGGAACAAAACTACGGGACTGAATGGAGGATCTATCTCGCATATAGATTATGACGAGGCTTCTTCTCAACTGATTATATCGTACGATGATGGCAGAATAGACTTGCTCCATGAGAACGGAACGGTTCGCTCTATGCCGGATCTGTATATGAAAGCATCGTCTATGGCCATAACGGTGAACGACATCACTGTCGGTTCGCGCTATGTTTATCTTGCTATGCCCTTCGGAGTGTTGGCTTTGAATGCCGCTAAAGCAGAGGTGGCCGATACCTATTACGTTGGAGAGGAAGCAGCTGCGGTGGATATCAAGCAGGTAGTCGAACAAGGTGATTCACTCTTTGTTTTCACGCCCGACTTTATCTATAGCGCATCGCTGCAAGATAACTTGGTAGATTATACCTATTGGCATAAGGTCGCCATGCCGAAAGAAGGCTTGCAACAGGCCTTTGTTTATCAAGACGAGTTGTATGTCTTGGCAGATAATTTGCTCTATCGCCGTCGCGAAGGAGTGTGGCAGAAAGTGTCTGATAGCAAGATTAGTTATGCTCGTTCGTCCGGAGGAAAACTCTTGGCCCGCCGCTTGGACGAGGCCGGCTTGTGGACTATGTCTGCCGAGGGAGAAATAAATGCTGTGACTGTCAATTACTCTCCGACAGATGCTGTCCGTGTCCGTAACGACTATTGGATGACGGTCGAGGGACATGGCTTGGTGAGATACAATGGGCAAGAAACTACGCACTATCAACCGGAGGGGCCAAGCAGTAATATGAGCTATCATGTGCATGCTGCATCCGGACATATCTATATGTTGCCGGGCGGACGTTGGGCAAGCGAGTGGGGGCGTATTGCTTCATTGAGTATCTATGATGGTACAGAGTGGAGAAACATACCGCGTTCTGATATATGGAACGTGGGTAGTATATACGATCCGGTTAGCATTGCCGTGGATCCGAACGATGCGGGACATTTCTATGTTAGTACGTATGGTTGCGGCGTAGTAGAGTTTCATAATTATGTGGCGACCGCGCGCTATAATAAAGAAAATAGTACTTTAATGGAAGTGCTCAGTGGCATGGATCCTAAGCACTTCACGCGTACCGATGGCGCTACGTGGGATGAGCAGGGCAATATGTGGGTTCTCAATGCAACGGAAATAGGCTCTCCTATTCATGTGTTGACTCCGAATGGCACGTGGCATGCCTTGCAACCAACAGGTCTCGATCGTCAGCCTCTATTGTTTAATACTCCAAGAGGAATACTGATTGACCGACGCAACAGCCGCTACAAATGGATGATCGATCAGCGCGTATCGCCGGGTGTAATATTGTTGGATGATGGCGGCACTCCCACGTATCCTGCGGATGATATTTACAAAAAGCGCACTAAGTTCGCATTCCACACAGAGAAAGATGGAGTCAAGGTAGTTGATCTAACCGGCGGTCTGTATTGCTTGTCTCAGGACCAAAGAAACCGCGTTTGGATAGGAACGAACGCAGGTATAGTAATTATACCTGCTTCTACCAATTTCTTCTCAACGGATACGTGCCACTTGATCGTTATCCCGCGTAATGACGGAACCGGACTGGGCGACTACCTCCTGGGAGATGAGCAAATCAACTGCATCGAAAATGACGGAGGAAATCGCATGTGGATCGGAACAGCAAGTTCCGGACTCTATCTTATAGAGGACGATACCTTGACTGTAGCACATTTTACGGCAGAGAACTCTCGTCTGCCGTCCAATAATATCTTGTCTATCGCTATTCAACCGACTACTGGAGAAGTCTTTGTCGGCACTGACAAGGGCTTGGCTTCTTATCGCAGCGATGCTGCAGAACCGCAAGAGGATTTCTCCAAGGCTTATGCCTTCCCCAATCCTGTGCGGCCGGATTATGTCGGTACCATCGGTATCGCCGGATTGATGGCCGAGACTATGGTCAATATCGTGGATGAGAGCGGTAACTTGGTATGCAAGACGCGTAGTCATGGCGGCATGGCTGTATGGGATGGCAAACTGCCGGACGGCAGAAGAGCCACTCCGGGTATCTACACTGCACTCTGCAACGAACCCGGAGGCAAGCATTCTGTGGTCAAGATATTGATAATACGATGACGAATAGGATAAGTAATATTATTCGTATTAGTCTCCTATTCGCGCTACTCCTGATACCCGCTTTAGCAGCGCTTTTGTGGGCTACCGATTTATCTTATTCGTGGCTCAAAAAATTGGCATACTTAGGCGTGGTTGCAGTCTGTCTGTTGCTGCCGGCTTTAGTGCTCAAAGCCAGAACTTACTTTATCGTGGAAGGCGTTCTCAACTTCGTCTTCTTCCCGATAGATATTGCCAGCCTATATTTGAACAAACAGTCCACTTCTGTTGCCTTTCTGTCCAATATCTATCATACTGATCTTCACGAAGCGCAAGAACTAATCCTCACCATGTGGCCGCTTGCACTTGTAGTTATAGGCCTGTGGATCGTCTATTTTGTGCTCGCTGCGCGTGTTAAAAATGAGTATCTTCTGTCCCCGACACTTCGTAAGATGGTGTACATCTGTTTCCCCTTGCTTATTGTGTCAGGAGTATTGGCTATGAGTATCATGTTACACAAGTTCCATAGTGAACGCTCTTTTCGTACTATTCTATCCGATGCTGTCGGACTAACATGGATGAAGTTGTATAAGATTTATCCGTATAATCTCTATTTGGAGACGTACGATATTGTTCGCGCGACTTACCGGCAGCATCAATTGAACAAACAGGTTGATACCTTTCGTTTTGGCATCGAAACACATATATCCGATTCCAGCGCCATGTATCTGCTCGTCGTTGGTGAAACAGCACGGTTCGACCACTTTGCTATTAATGGATATGAGCGAAATACAAATCCCTGCTTATCGCGTTGCAACAATCTGATCAGTTATACAAAAGCATATTCCCAAGCCAACTTAACATCATATTCTGTCCCTTTGATTCTCACTCGTGCTTCTGCCTCAGACTTAGATAAAGCCTATAGGGAGAGATCTCTGCCGGAGGCTTTCCAAGAAGCGGGTTTCAAGGCGGGATTTATTTCTAAGCAGACACCTTCCCTGCTTATCGATAGGATTATGTCTGCCTGCGACTATTCTCACTCGTATAACAAAGGTGTTGACGTAGTTGATAACTATGACGAGGAGATGATTGCTACACTCTCCCAAATGAACAATGACTCGTTACAGTTCTTTGTCCTTCATTCCTTAGGGTGCCATTTTCGCTATGAACTCCGTTACCCGCAATCTTTTGCTCTTTTCCAGCCCACACTCGGCGCTTCTTTTAGTTATTCCCTTATCGCAGAAGAGAACAAAGATAAGTTGATCAATGCCTATGACAATGCAATTCTCTATACAGATTATTTCTTAAGCGAATTGATTCACTATGCTGATAGTCTTAATCGACCTGTCGTAATGCTGTATATGTCCGAACATGGCGAGAGTTTTTGGGATGATGAGCAGAAATTGTCGCTGCACGGCTCTTATCAGGTAGCAGAGAGCGAGTACCATGTCCCCCTGATCGTTTGGTATTCTGACGAATATGCTGAGACTCATCCTGAGAAGGTACAGGCAATGATAGAAAACAAAGACACACCCGTTTCATCGGATGTGGTCTTCTATTCATTATTGGATGCTGCAGGAATCTGTGACATAGTCGATTCCACACGATCCATCTGTTCTCCGTATTTGGTTAGTCAAGATTCAATCTTGGTTATCACCGGCTCCGGTTCGACCGAGTGGATGACTACCCGTTAGCCTTTTATTAGTGTCATAAACTCTTCGCGTGTCTTGGCTTGCTGGAAGACACCGGTAAAGTCTGAAGTCACTGTCATGGCATGTTGTTTCTGTACACCGCGCATCTGCATGCAGAGGTGTTCAGCCTCTATGACAACCATCACTCCCAGCGGGTCAAGCGTATTCTGGATACATTCCTTGATCTGAGTGGTCAAGCGCTCTTGCACTTGCAGACGGCGTGCAAACACATCCACTACACGCGCTATTTTACTCAGGCCGGTGATGCGACCGTTAGGTATATATGCTACGTGCACCTTGCCGAAGAATGGCAGCATGTGGTGCTCGCAGAGCGAGTAGAAATCAATATCTTTGACTACCACCATTTGGCGATAGTCTTCTTCGAATAATGCGGAGCGCAAAATGGCTTCCGGGTCCTCGTTATAGCCCTTGCATAAGAACTGCAAAGCTTCTCCAACGCGCTTAGGAGTCTTCTGCAGACCTTCGCGGTTCGGATCTTCGCCTATCTGACGAAGAGAGGCCTCTACCGACAGAGCAATTGCCTCGGTGATTGCCGGGTTACTATGAAAATCTTGTAGATTCATTCCAATACTTTGACTTTGTCACGTACAATGTACGTGTCACCCATTAGTTTAGGGAATTGTTGCACGAAATCTTTCTTATACTCCCTGGCCTCTGCTATTGTACGGAAGTCGCCAACACGCACCTTCCAGAATGGCGGCAGATAGAGCACGTATACCGAGTGCTCTACTTTGTCCTTGAGTATCGTCTCCAATTTGAGAGCCTCCGTCTTGGCGGTCTGTTGCTGGTTGCTCGAATAGACCTGTACACGATATCCCTCTATTTCTACCAGTTCTTGGTGACCTCCTTCTATGGCCGTTTGCAGCAAGTGCGTCACTGCCGGATCTTGGATTATTTCTACATTGGGCATCTCGTCAAATAGATTACGGCGTTGTGCCTCTTCCTCTGCTTGCACTCCTATTGAGGCAAGCAGAATTACAAACAGACTATAAAACTTTAATCCTTTCATCTCTTAACTTTTGTTTATTCACCCTCAATTATCGTGCCATTAATAGTGGAACGAACTGCCACCCACAAACTCGCGAAGCAACGATGTCGGCGGTATTTCTTTTTCGGGTATTGGTATAAAGTATTGCAGGAATTTCAGCAGACGGTGTGCTTCTGTGTATTCTTCGCAGAACTTAGGTACTTCTTGTAGGATGGGTTCTGCATGTCTTTTCAATACTGCAAACTCAAAGATAAGTGCAGAGTTGAACATGACGTCTGCCTCCTCTTGGAATGGATAAACCCATTTGTTCTCACCGCGTACTACACTCGGACAGCGTGCTATCGTCTCTCTTGCGGAGTAGTTGCGATACTTGTAGTCTCGTACTATGCGGCGTAGCAGACGTATGTCTGTAGTCGGTATCCAGTTATGATTGTCAATGTTGATGGTCGTCAGTGCTGATACAAAAATCTTGAAGGTCAGCGAGTGATCCACATCTGGCAATATACACGGGTTCAGTGCATGTAGCCCCTCTATAACGAGTACAGAGTCTTTTTGTAATTTCAGTTTGCGACCCTCAAAAACACGCTCACCTATCGTGAAATCATATGTCGGCAGGTCCACTTCTTTGCCATCCAGCAGGTCGTGCATCTGTTGGCGGAAGAATGGCAGATCTACTGCGTTGACATTCTCAAAATCCCATTCGCCATTCTCGTCACGTGGTGTGTCAACACGATTGACAAAATAGTCATCCATGCTTAGGATCATCGGTTGAATACCATCTACCATCAATTGAATCTGCAGACGCTTGGAGAACGTGGTCTTACCGCTGGACGATGGACCGGAAATGAAGACCAACTTAGGGCGCTTTTCCGCTATCGCATCTGCTATCTGTGCCACTTTTTTCTCATGCAGCGCTTCGGCCAACTTGATCATCTCAAACGATTTGTTGTCCTTGCATGCTACATTGAAGTCATTCACATTGTGGATGTGCAGAAGTTTGTTCCAACGGCTGTATTCTTGGAAGATGGAGAACATCTTTTCTTGTGGAATGGCATCCTCCAGTTTAGTCGGGTTGTGGCGATTAGGTATGCGTAGCAACATTCCGTCTTTGTATGGCTCCAGATCGAACACATTGATGTAGCCAGAACTGGGCAGCAGTACGTTGGTATAGTAGTCCACAAAATCTCCCATGCGGAAGTAGCGACAATATGGATTGCCCAGGGCTTCGAAGATGGACCCTTCGTTATTGTAACGTGCTGCAAACATGCGGATGACCTCTTTGGTCTGTTTCTCTTCCTCATAGATAGGACGATTCTCCGCAATGATCTGTTCCATGCGCTGCTTGATTGCTGCCACCATATCCGGTGTTACTACCGGCGAAGCAGGCTCAGGACCAATCTCATCCGTCTTGTCAAGATGCCACTGCAGTGTGCAGTAGTACCCCTTGCTGATAGGGTGTTCTATTCGCAAGTCTGTACGAGGGTACAACTCATTGATAGCACAGGCCAATACCATGTTCAGTGTACGCACATAAGCGCGCATTCCGCTCGGCGAACTGGCATCCAAGAACTCTACATCTTTGGGCTTGTATAATAGGAAATCGAGGTTTTCTATTTTGTAGTTCACATGAGCTGCTATGACAGGATAGGGTAGTTGGATCTTCAATAGATCCTTCAGTTCTATCAACGAAATGCCTCGCGGTACTTCGTGGTATGTATGTGTGTTCTTGCAATAGACGGTGATTGTTGGTTCCATGCAATGTGTGTGTTATTGTTTTTCGATTAACGAATCTATTTCCAGTGCTTGTTGTAGCAATGCTCTCATGTCGCTCAGGCGTATTTGGTTGGCTGCGTCTGAGATGGCTTTCTCCGGTTCCGGATGGGTCTCAATGAACAGGCCATCTACTCCCACTGCCACAGCCGCGCGTACCAGCGAGGGAACCATAGCGCGGTTCCCTCCTGTTACGCCTGCTTGTGTGCTGGGTTGTTGCACCGAATGGGTCGCATCGAAGATAACAGGACAACCGAATTGTCGCATCTCTACCAGCGATGTCATATCTACTACCAATCGGCCGTAACCAAACGAACTGCCGCGCTCTGTCAACCATACACGACCGTCCTTTGCTGCATTATGTTGCACTTGTTCTATCTTCTGTATTGCGCCGCCCATGTCCCATGGAGCCATGAACTGTCCTTTCTTCACATTGACTATACGACCTGTCTCGGCTGCTGATTGCAGCAGGTCTGTCTGGCGACTCAAGAATGCAGGTATCTGGAGTACATCTGCTACTTCGGCTACTCTGGCACACTGCTGACTCTCGTGCACGTCTGTCAATATCGGAAGACCAAACTGCTCCTTCACTTCCTGCAGTATACGCAATCCTTCGTCTATCCCCACTCCTCGAGCCGATGCCGATGTACGGTTAGCTTTGTCAAACGAGGACTTAAAATAGAGACTTAGACCCAGGTCCGAGCACAAACGCTTCAGCGTTTCTGCCGTCTGCATAACTATCTCCCTGCTTTCAATGGCACATGGTCCCGCAATCAAGAACATAGATCTACTTTATTTTTGAACTTTCTGATTGATATACACGTACCCAGGCAACATTCAGTTGACCTTCCATGGCGCGCTGTTGCTCGTCTATGAAGGATGAGAATGCCAGGAATAGTTTCTCCTTCGGTATGTTTCTGCTGGTGCGATATACCTCTACGTTGTTGACGTACCATACCAACTCTCTGTCTGTCCAGCGCAGCGAGTAGATATAGTAGTTGCGCGGGTTGATACCACGCAGTGTTGTACCGTCAAAAACGTTCTCACCATAGTTGCCCATAGTGACACGCTTGCCGTTGTAGTGGAAGATGCTCAGCATCGGCAGTTTCTTTCCGCTGCCGAGCCAGAATGCATGGTGAATGTCGCCTTCTATGCGGATCTTGGCCATAAACAATCCTCCTTCGCAACGGAACTTATCTGCCGTTTGGATAATATCGGATGTGTAGTCAAAATCTTTATTGATAAATCCTTTCTTCGGATCCCATGCCGGAGCGGTTATCTTTTCATTCTTGGTGAACAAACGCAATTTGCCGTCCATGGCACCCACGTTCTTGCCGCCATTGTTGGCCTGTTGCTCGTTCACAAACGAGTGTTGGCTCAACAGTTTCGGATTGTTGTAAGCAAAACCGGCTTTCCAGGACGAGTCGGACAGACGCTGCCAATCGAATTCGTCCACAAACACCTTCTTCCAATCTTCCAACTTCTCTATCTCGCTAGAGTCTTGTTTCAGGTAGTAAACGATGTCCGGCATCAACGAAAGACGTTTGTAGAGCACCTCTTGCTGGTATTCGTCTGTCGTCTTCCAACGTTTCGGATTGCTCCAGAATGCGTACTGCTCTTTGAACTCGTCGCTGGATACTTCTGCCAGCAGCGACTTAAATTGTGCCGGCAATTTCGAATCACGATAATGCAGATAAGCTTTAAATTCATCCGACTTCTCGAATTCTGCCATCTGCTTCAATTCCAAAGAGTTGCGAACCTCTTTCTTGTTCTGTAGTTTGATGTAGTTGGGCGATGAACGGAATGCCAAGTAGTCCTTCAGACGCTGGCTGTCCTCCAATTCCAAATACATTTGCAATTGCTTGTTATTCAGCAAATCTTTGTACCGACGTATGGTCTCGTACGTTGGCGTGGTTTTGAACTTTGTGTGAATCAAATTGTACTTCTTTTGACCGAACTCCTTGCTCTCCACAATTTTCTTGAGCTCCAGAAACTCTTTCAGTTCCGGTGATTGCTCTACCTGACGATAGCGAGCGATACGCTCCTCTTCCATCATCATTCGGCGCTCCATGCGTTCTGTCGATTGGAGTTGGCCGATCAGTCTTTTAAAAAACAGATTCATAATAGGTTGTTTTTGTGGTTTTTTATAATTGTGTTGTTTCCAATTGTGTCTTCAACTCTTCTATCGAGTTCACGAATACGGGTTTGTATTGTTCTATGGCCGGGATGAATTGCAATTGCTTCATCAATGCTATTTGTTGTTTCAGCGGCTCATAGAAACCCTTGTAGTTGATTATGTATGTCGGTTTGCGATGTTCTCCGACTATGCCGCTACTCGTCGCATCCATCATCTCGTCCAACGTTCCGTAACTGCCTGGCAGACAAACAATCACATCCGACTCGTCGCGCATTCGCTGCTTGCGTTCCGACATGTTCGCCACTTCTATCAGTTCGTCGCAATTGACGGCTTGCCTTCCCGAGGCGCTTATGCGCGGAGGAATCACTCCTATCACGTGTGCACCGCTTGCTTTGGCTGCATCGCTCACACGCGTCATCAAACCGCCTGTCGCTCCTCCGTAAACCAGCGTGTGGCCCTGTTGCCCGATCCACCGACCCAGCGTATCACCCAATTGCAAATACTCCTCCGGTATCGCATCCTTCGCCGAACAATATACTGCTATCTTCATTACGCGTCAATGTTGGCGTACGTCGCGTTCTCTTCAATAAACTCGCGTCTCGGAGCAACGTCATCGCCCATCAGCATGGCAATGATACGATCGGCCTCGGCTGTATTTTCAATGGTCACTTGCTTCAGCATACGACGTGCAGGATCCATGGTTGTCTCCCAAAGTTGCTCATCGCTCATCTCACCCAGACCTTTGTAGCGTTGCGTCTTGATCGCCTTCTCGTCGCCGCCTCCGTAGTTCTGGATAAAGGCTGCGCGTTGTTGGTCGTTCCAGCAGTACTCGCTGTAGTTACCCTTCGAACACTTGTAGAGCGGAGCGCAAGCGATATAGAGGTGGCCTTGCTCTATCACCTCCTTCATATGACGGAAGAACAGTGTCATAATCAGGGTGGCAATGTGCGCACCATCCACATCGGCATCGGCCATGATGATCACTTTGTGGTAACGG
>JAILDU010000015.1 GCA_024689005.1 Paludibacteraceae bacterium | reverse complement strand
AAAGAAGTCAATGGATTACGTAAAGATGTGCGCCGGCTCAACCGCGCTATTGAGAAGATCAATGATTGCCCTCATGCTTCTACTTGCCCTGTGCGCCGTGAGTTGCAAGACTGTCAAGAACTCAACACAGACTGCCCTATCACAACGGACGGACCAAAAGAATGATATGGAGCATCACACATCATCGCAGACGGATGTGCAAACTTCGTTTCAGTCATCAGACACCGGCACGACCAATACAGAGGTGGATGAGGTGGTAGAGGAAACAACATGGAGCGAACCGGACAGCACCGGCACGCAGCACCCCGTCAAGACCACTAAGACACGCCGGCATACCGGCAGTTCCAAGCAGAACAATGTGCAAACCACATCCGGCAGCGAGATACAAGCAGCCGCGCAGTCTGATGTCTATGATCACTCAAAGATCAAAACAAAGATTAACGAGCAGACGGATAGCCAACTAACCACCAAAACCAATACTCCGGCATGGCTTATCGCACTCATTATCGGCATTGTTGCTGTAGTTGCAATCATTATCTTAGTCATCCTTAGACATTATCGCATAATATGATCACCGTCACATCACGCCAATCGGTTTTAGACATAGCACTCCAACATTGCGGAGCACTGGAGGCTGCTTTTGACATTGCAATCAGCAATGGTATCAGCCTTTCTGATGACCTCACTGTCGGTCAACAGTTGGTCATGCCTGAACCAACCGACAAAATGATGGCGAGACATTACAACGTGAACGGAATACTACCCGCCACCGCTATCACGACGGAAGAAATAAACGATGCTCTCAATATCGGTGACGGTATCGGTTTCTGGAGTATTGAAATAGACTTTATAGTACAATAAAACAGCATTTATATGGCACGAACAATCGCACAAATCAAGTCGGAATTGACCAGCACGTTTATGAATGATTCCACGCTCGCAGCCAAATATGGCTTTGGCGCGAACGCAGACTTTGACAACGTGTTCTCCAAGGTGTCCTTGGAAAGCCTGCTGCTCTACATTATGGCAGTAGCAATCTGGACACTGGAGAAACTATTTGACACCCACACAAAGGACGTGGAGGACTACATAGCCAACATGAAGCCACATTCCCTTCGATGGTATGTCAACAAAGCCAAAGCTTTTCAAAAAGGTTGCGACCTTATCGAGGGAACTGACCTGTATGACAATAGCGGCCTTGATCCATCTGCTATCGCTGCGTTACAAGTAGTCAGATATGCCGCCGCAACTGAATCACAAGCCACAGTCTATCTAAAAGTGGCGACAGAAGTCAACGGAGGCAAACAACAACTCTCACCGGAATTAGTTGCCGGGCTTAGAAAGTACTTGGCGGAAATCAAAGATGCCGGTGTGCGTATTGAGGTGGTGAACGAACCGGCATCGCAGTTGAGACTCAGACTGGACATCTATTACAACCCTATGGTGATGAGTAACACAGGTGTCAACCTGCGGACCGGAGAACATGATGTGGACAACACGATCAAAAACTACATCGAGAACCTCCCGTTCAACGGAGAGTACCGAAACGCAGCGCTGATTGACGCTCTCCAGAAGGTGGACGGCGTAGTCATTCCGGAACTCGTCAGTGCTGCACAAAGTTATGACGGTGATAATTTCCAAAATATCGCAGCAAAGGCACAGCCTTATAGCGGTTACTATGCCTATGATTCTGATGACATAACAATCAACTATATCCCATATGAGACAGTATCGGATTGATTATAGAAAATTAGCAGTCATGCTATTGCCGACGTTCTTACGTAGGCCGACATTAGTGTCATTGGTCAGAGTGATGGTCCAACCATTGCAAACACTCCATGACCGATGGAACGAGGATTGCGAAAGACGGGACTACAACTTGCAACACACCGGACAGGTATGTTCCATTAAGGCTGTCCTTAATAAGCAATTCGGGCTCAATTATAGCAACGGTTTCGAGATTGAGGACATCAATGCTAATGGCAACTGGGTTATGGCATACGATGAAGCCACCAACCTCAACGACAATCATACTATGGCGGAAGATAGTTCGTTCTTCTTTGTGCATGATGAAGAAACAATCACCGAAGTGACATCCTCTTTCATCGTCTATGTTCCTGCCGAACTATGGGAGAAATTACCGGTTATCAGAACTATCGTGGGAAGATACCGACTCGTGTCACGCATACCAATGTATAAGATAAAAACCCTGACAATATGAATACACAAAAATTCAAGGACAACGGAAACTTCAAGTTCCCAGTCTCCACAGACACATTTGATTTTATGCAGAAGCAGATTCTGCTTGCTTCCGAACTCTCCGCACTCGCGGGAGGTAATGTGATCATCAAACCAAGTACCAACTCAGAAGATGGTATTTGTATCTACAATGGTGAACTCATGCCCCTCAAAAAACAAGCAGACACGCACATCATCTTGGTGACCAACAGAGAAAGCATTTCAGCGAATGGCGAGACTTTCTCTGACGTGCGCACAGTTCGTTACGCTGAGTATGCAAATGCCGGAGGTGTACCCGCAACTAATTTTTGGACTCTCAGCAATCTGCAAACACTCAAAACACAATTAGATGCGGCAGCGCAGCATTATGTACCAACGGGCGCAATCATGATGTGGAGCGGTGCAATAGCCAACATCCCTGCCGGCTGGGCTCTATGTAATGGTCAAAACGGCACACCGGACCTGCAAGGACGTTTCATTGTAGGCGCTGGTAGTGTTACGGACACTAATGAAAATTATGCATATCAGGTAGGAGATTCCGGTGGACATAATAAAGTAGCATTGACAGTAAGCCAGATGCCGCGCCACAACCATAATACTGCCACTTCCTTAGCAGATGGGACCGTAACCACCAAAGCGAATGAAGGTGCCCATATTCACGAAATTCCTGCTATTGCTGAAAATGGATATGGTTCTAAAGTTAGAGGGGGGTCTCAAAACCAAGCGACTGCTAAACCCACGACCGAGAATGATGGAGTACACCAACATACGTTTACACTCTATGCTCGTGGTAATGGCACTGCCCACGAGAACCGACCACTCTATTACGCCCTTGCATACATTATGAAGATTATTTAATCACCCATTAAACAGCATTGAATATGACAGATCTGCAAACTATCAAATCATGGTTCAGGACACGCTGCAAACCAACGGAAGCGCAGTTCCATGAAGTTTTTGATTCCTTCTGGCACAAAGCAGAAGGTATTGGTATCACGGCTATCAACGGTCTGATGGAGATTCTGAACTCCAAAGCAGCGGCCAACCATAATCACGATGGTGTGTATCAACCGGCAGGAAATTATGCCTCAGCAGACCACACACATAGCCAATATCTTACACAACACCAAGATGTCTCGACAAAAGCAGACATAGTAGAGAATCCCGTCAACGGCAACTTTGCAGGTTTGGATGCCGAGGGCAATCTAACTGATAGTGGTTATGCTCCGACAGACTTTGCCTCTGCTAATCACAACCACGATAATGTCTATGCCACGGTAGGACATACCCATAGTCAGTATCTGACACAGCATCAAGATATCAGTGGCAAAGCGAGCAAAGTGCAGAGAGTCGCAATTGCAGCCAATTCATCCTCCGTAACATTGCAACCTAACACATTGTACTATACACCAAGCGAAAGAACAACAAGCTTGGAAATTGAACTTGCGACTCCATCGGACAACACGATTGCTAACGAATATCGTCTAATCATTGAAATTGGGAGTTCCAACGCAACTATATACCTTCCGGATGATATTATGTGGGCAGGAGGAGATGTTCCAGCAATGGAAGTGGGTTGTGTCTATGACATAAGAATATGCGAGAATATAGGCTCTTAACTTGAAGTAGTTAAGAGTTCCATAGAAATTGAACTCATTGATTTGGGATTGCCATCCGGCACTTTGTGGGCTAAATATAACATAGGAGTTGATCCGACTGATCTTAGAGTTTACTCAGACTGGTATGGAGCTAGATATGCGTGGGGAGAAGTAAGACCTAAGAGCGAGTACTATGCAACAAACTATCAGTACGGTGAATCCGAACTTAAGGGACTAGACTCTGTTTCTAAATATTGCCCATCATCCGATTCTGAATATTGGGGAGGAAGCGGTCAAGCGGATAACTTGACTATTCTACAACCTGAAGATGACGTTGCTTTTGATAAATATGGAGAAGATTATCACCTGCCATCTCCGGACCAGTTTGAAGAACTATTTAATACGGAATATGTAACTGTGCAGTGGGTTGATGATTATAATGGAGTGTCAGAACTATGCGGAGCGCTTATTACAAGTAAAAGTAACGGCAATTCCATATTCCTTCCCAATAATGGACCTTATGGTGGGGATGTTAAAAACATGCCTCTCGTAAGTGGATATTGGAGCAATGAACTTGATGATTGGGAAAATGCTCAGTGTCTTTTCCTGTCATATTTGGATGACTGGGATCTGATCTATGCGGAGAGGTATTATGGATTGTATGTGCGTGCTGTTTATAATCCACAAACGTATGAAAGTAGAGATTAAACAAACAAAGGATAAGGGTAGAGGCGTATTTGCATGTGCCCTTATTCGAAAAGATAGTCGGCACTTATCCCACGGAATAGTGTTGGCGAAAGAAGAATTAAACAAAGTGCCTATTCTTTGGACGTATGCTTTCGCTGTGTACCATTCCAAGAAGGATGCTCTGCTAGTTCTGGACTGGACTTCTTTGCTCAATGATGCCATGAGTCCCAATCTGGCATTTTTTGCAAGAAGAAACAATCAAGTAGAATTCGTTGCTCTTAGGGATATCCAACCCGGCGAGGAACTGACTATACATTATGGGTATGATGTTTACCGTCATGCCAAGGCAAAAGGAATCAACATAATTGAATGGAATAAAAAAACCACATTATGATTAGGAAATTTGAGAAATACGGCAAAATTCGCTCGTATGAGGTGGCAAATGGAATAGTAAAAGCGATGGTGAAGATTGGAAACCATTGGGTTGCCAACGTGCCTCTCGCAGACTTTCTCGCTGACGGATGGGTAGAAATCCTACCTGTTCCAGGATCTGAACTTCCATCAGTTGAAGAACTGGTGGAGAAAAAAGTTCGCGAACGATACAGCATCAACCAAGAATTTGAGGTGAATCGCAAGCGAGAGACAGAGGTGGAGGAGTTTAATGCTTATTACAACTATGTAGAAGAATGCATTGCTTGGGCTCATGAACAACCGAACCGAGATGATGTCAACAACGAAGAATGTGTTACAAGAGAATAAGATTGTGACGCAGGTTTATCTATCCTGCATTGGATTTGAAACGACATTGAAAGAGCGTTGAAACAAGCCTGAAAACAGACGAAAAACGCGATTGTAGAAAATGAGCAACTGAGAAATTCAGCTGCTCATTTTTGTTGTAAAAAGTGTGAAAAAAATGTACTTTTCGTTTTTAGAAAATGTACAATTCGTTTTGGCGATTATAACTTTGAGCACCTCCTTTTCGACAACCGCAAAAGTGAAACAATACTGAGATTTTTAAAAATAATATCCTTATGAGACGACTTTTATTTATCCTATTCGCCTTTTTGTCGATATCCACCATCCATTCTAAAGAACCTACTATTCGATTAAAAATGGATTGTGGAGAGAATGATTA
>JAILDU010000008.1 GCA_024689005.1 Paludibacteraceae bacterium | reverse complement strand
TGTGGAATTATTTGCATAATAAAAAAAAATGTTGTAATTCTGCAGCATGCATTTTGTATGACATTCACAATAAGGATTATCCCGATGTGATTACATTTAGGGTGGGACGCAAGTCTCGCCTTTTTTTGTTTCGTGGAGATTTCGGCTGACGGGGACATTTTGCCTAATTTTTGATTAATTTTTGACTAACAAAACCAAAGCAACGATGAAGAAACGTTAATCATTGACCGCACTATCGGTCTGTATTCTGTGCTCTGTGCTTTGTACTCTGCCGAGTTGCAACGCCACGCGAACGATCACCACTAAGTCCGAGTACTGGCAACGCGGCGACACGTCGTGCGTCATCCAGACAAGGACGATAGAATCGTACGACGCAACCAAGAAATAGAGAACCCCTCCCTGGCCCTCCCATCAGGGGGAGGGGAAGAGTGGGCGGTAATGGCGAAGGGACGAAAGGCGAATGGACGAATGTCTAGTAAGGGCGAAGGGGGATGAGCATTCTCCCTTGAGGAGTGAATGGATTTGCCCGATTGAGCGTCCAGTGGACGGTCATAGAACAAAATCGGAGAGGGGTTTTCAACCGAAGAGGCGGGCGAAGAAGCCCTTCTTCTTAGGACGGAGGTCCTCCATATTGCCTTGCGGAACGGGGTCCCAACATTTGCCGCTATGGATCATATTGTAGATGACTCCCCAGTCGGGCAGGCCGCCGAGATTGCGGTCATCTATCCATAGGTCAGCCACCAACTTGCGTGCAGCATGATGGTCCGGCTGCTCCTCCGGATAATTGCTATTGACGGCATAGAACTCCAGTCCTTTGCTTTTGCAATAATCGACAGCCTCTTGCAGCAACTCGCCCTCGCGCACCGTCCAGAGGATGATCTGGTGGTGGTCATCAGTCTGCAGTTTCTTCAGTGTCTGGATGGCAAATGGTATTGGTTTGCCGATACGTGGATACTCGTGGGTAACAATAGTTCCATCAAAATCACATGCGATAATCATTCGTGTTCGGCAATAGCTCGCACAGACCGACGACCGCGTCGTCGTTAAAGCTCGCCACGCCTCCACTCTCCGATCGGACTATCGCTGCGCTAGCAGTCCTCTCGGGAAGAAGGCTCCTCTATGCCGTAAGAGGGAATTATAATAGTTAATTAATACGTTTCTTCGTTGCCGGCAGCCTGATTCATTTCCTGCTCCATCTTGCCGATAGTGGGTTTGGAGAAATACCAAGCGATAGCGGCGATAGCAGCCACCCAAATCATAGATTTATATCCTCCCATCCAATAGAAAGCGATGATACCCAGCGGCATTGCGTTGCTGACCAGCAGAATACGCGAAGCTGCACACTTGAAGTACTTGTCTTCGGTCTGCGGTTTGAAGTACTTGACGAGATACAAGCCCAGCGGAATGGTGATCAGCGCGTCGAAGATAACGATATACTGTACTATCTGTCCGGTGAGGGACATTCGGTCCAGAGGTTCGTACAATCCCTTGGAGAATGCGTAATACATGGCTGTGAGCACAATGAGTGCGATAGCCATTTGGCCGTAATAGAGCCAATTGAGTTTGCGTACTGTTTGTTCCATATTAAGTAGTAAATTCTGTTCGGTTGATGATAGAGCGTCCCAGGGTGATCTCGTCGGTATATTCCAGTTCGTTGCCGACAGCCACGCCGCGAGCCAACTGTGTGATTCGCAGTTCGCCGGTCTGTGTTCTGAGCCCTGCCTGGAAGCGGTCTGTATTCTGTATTCTTCTATAGATATAGAAATTGGTGGTGTCTCCCTCCATCGTCGTGGGCAGCGCCAGGATGACCTCCTGCACATCACCACGGCTGATACGCTCTATGAGCGAATCTATCTCTATGTCCTTGGGTCCGACTCCGTCCATGGGCGAGATGACGCCTCCCAACACATGATAGACCCCGCTATACTGACCGGTATTCTCTATCGACATGACGTCCTGCACGTTCTCCACCACGCAGATAGTGGTATGGTCCCGCCGCGTTGAACTGCATATCGGGCACAACTCGTTGTCGGATATATTGTGGCACTCGCGGCAATAGACCACCTCTTTTTTGAGGCGGGTGAAGGCATCTGCAAAGGCTTGCACCTCGTCGTCAGACCGGCGCAACATATGCAGCACCAGGCGCAGTGCTGTCTTCTTCCCCACTCCCGGCAGCGATGACATCTGGCTGACCGCTTGCTCTAATAATATGCTCGGATAATCACTCAATCAGTTAACTCTTTTTGCTCCAGCGGGCGGGAATCATGCGATACGGATAGCGCTCGCGGATATTGTCGGCATTAGGGCAGTCACAACGGTGAATACGTATTCCCTTAGTGACGGATACGAAGGCGAAGATGGGGTCTCCGGGCTGCGGGTTGCAGCACTTGGAGAGGTTGTAGTCCACATTCTTGACGTTCATATCCACCTCGATGGCCAGTCCCTGTTGGTCGCTCTTAGGCACGTACTCGGTATGCTCGCGCATAACCGGCGTTTCCTCCGTCTCCAGGACAACGTCGCGCAAGCGCTGAACATCCTCCTTGCCGGTGGCCACCGACTGGTACATATCCGATACGGCCTTATAGCCTAGACGGACAGCCATCTTGGTGATATCGGCCTCGGTATAATCGATCTTCCAGTTCTTGAACTTACGTTCTATCATCTCCTTGCCTTCTGCAGCCTGCTTATATTCGTTCTCCTTGAGGGCCTGGCGAATCTTGCTCTTGGCCTTGGTAGAAGCGACAAAATTGAGCCAGTCGGCATTCGGATGTTGGTTAGGCGCCGTTTGGATGAAGACCTGGTCACCATTCTGCAGTTTCTGACGGATGGATACGTTCTGATTGCGTATCGTACCGCCGACGCAGTGGGCTCCCACCTCGCTGTGTATCGAGTAAGCAAAGTCCAGGACGGTGGCCTCGGCAGGCAGACGTCTCAGGTCGCCTGTCGGCGTGAAGACATAGACGTCGCTCGGACGCTGCACGATAGAGCCCTTCACACCCTTGTAGGACCAGTGTGCTGCCACACCTTTCTCCGCCACCTCATCCATTCGCTTGGTACGTATCTGCACCTCCACCCAGCGTTTGTCAGGACCGAGCACCGTCGTGTGGAGCGACTCGTAGCCGTTCTCCTTAGGCACCGACAGCCAGTCGCGCAGACGCTTAGGGTTAGGCGGGAAGATATCTGTGATGAGCGAATAGACCTGCCAGCAATCGGATTTCTCACGCTCGGCGGGCGAGTCGAGAATGATACGGATAGCAAAGAGGTCGTAGATGCGGTCCACATCGCAGTGCTGTGCCTGCATCTTATGATAGATGGAGTGGATGGATTTGGGGCGACCCTTGATGGTAAACACAAATCCCTCCGCCTTGAGTTTCTCTTCCAGAGGACCGATAAAACGGGCAATATACGCTTCGCGCTCCACTTTCTTGGCGTTCAACGCGTGTGCGATATACTTATATGTGTCATAGTCCAAGAACTTGAGTGCCAAGTCTTCCATCTCAGTCTTGATCTGATACAAACCGAGCCTGTGCGCCATCGGGGCATGCAGAGTTTGCGTCTCTTTGGCTATATGCCTGCGACGCTCCGAATCACCCTCAGCATCCAATTGGCGCATCAACTCGAGACGCTCGTTGAGGATGTCAAAAAGGACTTTATTACTATCTTCCATAGCACTTAAGTTAAAAATCGGGGACAAAGTTACTATTTTTTTTGCATATATAAAAGTAATTTGCAAAAATAATTTGCATATTTGGATTTTTTGTAGTAATTTTGCAGCGTATTTTTGTAAACTAATAAAATTTAACCATAATGAAAGCTACACGAATCATTGTAATTTGCCTTCTCAGCATCGCAGCTTGTGTAATGGCTTACTTCTGCATTACCAGCGTGACCACACCTATTCAGTTTGAGGAAACACGCACACAACGCGAAGTTGCAGTCATTAAGAAACTGGTTGATCTGCGTGCTGCAGAGGTTGAGTATCACCACCAGAACGGACGTTTCACAGCCAGCTACGACACCCTCATCACATTCCTCAAGACCGCTCCGAAGAAGGAGTTGCTCAAGGAGGGAAGTCTGACCGACAAGCAATTGGAGGGCGGTTTGACAGAGAACAAAGCCGTTAAGATAATGGAAGCAGCCAAGAAGCGCGCCCTCAAGAAGAACACGTTCGAGGACAACGATGCGCTCTACGCTTATATCTGGGAAAACGACAAAGAGGTGAAAGCAAACGGATTGCAAGGTTTCCGTCGTGATACAATCGAGCTGAACATGCTGGAGTCGCTCTACAAAGGCGAGTACACGGCAGACAATATCGACCAGATTACCTATATCCCGTTCAACGCAGAGAAGAAACAGTTTGAACTGGAAGTCAACAATGACTACAAGACCAGCCAGGGTATCCGCGTTCCGCTGTTCGAAGCACGCGCGCCGTTTGAGTACTACCTGAGCGACCTGAACAAACAGGAGTTGGTTAACCTCATTGACCGCGAGCAAAAACTGGAGCACTACGCAGGATTGAAGGTGGGTGATATCTACGCACCGAACAACAACGCAGGTAACTGGGAGTAATAAAAGAATGAGAATTATCTCCGGGACATATGGGGGGCGGCGATTGTCGCCCCCTAAAAATATAACCGCGAGGCCAACCACGGACTTTGCGAAAGAGAGCCTGTTCAATCTCCTCAACAACCGAATGGATTTTGAGGGAATAGACATGCTGGATCTCTTTGCCGGAACAGGCGGCATAGGCATAGAATGTGTTAGTCGCGGAGCAAGAGAAGTGACGGCCGTAGAACTGGCACACGTCCAGCAGAACTGGATCATCGCGTGCTGCAAACAACTGGGTATCAGAAACCTAAGCCTGATACGCGGCGATGTGTTTAAGTTCCTCAGTGCATGCCACACCAAGTATGACTTGGTTTTTGCCGACCCGCCTTACGCGCTGGAGCAACTCCCTGCTCTACCCGACATCATCCTCGACAGCGAGGTGCTGAAAGAAGACGGTTGGCTGGTAGTGGAGCACGGCAAGGACGTAGATTTCACCTCCCATCCGCGCCACGTGGAGACACGACAATACGGAAGTGTTCACTTCAGTTTCTTTCAATAAAAAAACGCCTCATCGGGCGTTTTTCTGTTTATACATAGGATAGGATATCGCTTGCGCTGTCGGCTATGTTCTGAGCACCGGCGGCCACCAGTTGTTCGCGAGGGACAAAACCCCAACTGCATGCCACAAACGGCACTTCGGCATTCTGTGCAGTCTGCATATCCACCAGACTATCACCAACGTAGAGAGTTGATAGTTGATAATTGACAGTTGATAATTGACTGAGTATATCATGCACTATCTGCGGATTGGGTTTGCGCTCTATGCCCTCTCGCTCGCCCAGTACGATGTCAAACATATTCGGGAAGAAATGTGCCACTATCTTCTCTGTTGCTGCCTGATACTTATTGCTGGCAACAGCCAGGCGGCAACCTTGCGCTTTGAGCGATTTGAGCAATTCGACAATACCATCGTACGGACGCGTATAATCGCAGTTATGCTCATTATAATAAGGCACAAAATGCGCACGCACACGGAGTATGTTTTCCTCTGTTTGTTCGTTCTCGGGCAAAGCACGGCGAATGAGATTATTGATGCCGTTACCCACCTTCTGCGGATATGCCTCTATGGGATGCGTCGGATAGCCAGTCTGCGACAAAGCATAGTTGCACGCATAGCCCAGGTCGTCTATCGTGTTGAGCAATGTGCCGTCTAAGTCAAAGATAACAATCATCTTGCCATCATCTGATTAATACGTTTGGCTATCTCATCAGGATGATCTACAAGCAATTGGCCATGATTCATGCCCGGGAAGACCTCAACGTGCGCTTGTGGCAGGAGAGCCAACAAATGTTCTGCTTGCGGCTTAGCCACGAACGCCTCCTTGGTGCCGTACCAGAAATAAATATCCTTGCCGTAAATAGCCTCCAACTTGTTGGTATATACCGACTTATATCCGTCGCGCACAGCTTTGCCGCCACCCCACGGCCAAGTCTTCTTGCACTCATCCAACAGGACATCAAAATAATGAGAATGGAAGACGAACTTCCAGAAACCTGTCCAATGGTAACAAGTCCACACATTGAGCGCTTGATAATAACGCAGCGGATCTACCAACCATTTCGGTAGCGGCAACAGAGGTGCTGCGTCGAGAATGGCATGGTCTATCTCTATCTCGTTGCGCTCCAAGACACGCGAGAGAATCTTGCCTCCCAACGATAGGCCATAAGCACAATCGAGATGACCCTTGTAATAATCACGCACGTACGCAATCACTTGAGCAGCCTGATCGTCCACCGAAGTAAAACGGGTATTCTTGCCGAGCGTGAAACCATCATTCTCCACCGCAATAATATGATAGCGGTCTTCTATCAGACGGATAAGCGGGAGAAAGATCTCGTACGAAACGCCGAGTCCCGGTATGAGCAATAGGGACGGTTGGTCGGCTTTACCAAACAATTGGAAATTCATAAGTCGTCAGTATTTAATGGTTGATTGGCAATTTGGTTATTCCCACATACACCAGGAGGATGAGGTTCATCATCAGGGCATAGATGATAGCGGGAATAGCAATCACCTCGTTATTGAAAATCAGCGGACTGCAAGCGATTGTAATAGCTTGCGCGGCGTTCTGCATACCTATTTCGATTACCAACGTGCGGCGCTCCTTGGTGGTGAGTTTGAGCAACCATGAGAGCAATGCGCCACAACCGGTAGTTGACAAGATAAGCAGCGTCATTGCCAAACCGAGCGACGCAAACTCTCGCACTATCGTCTCCTTATGCTGAATAAAGAAGATCGTTACCAGCAACACCAAAGCCGGCATGGCTATGCGCTTGAGGACATTGTGAATCTTCTCTGCGGCGTCGGAACGATAGATATTGACGATGAATCCGATAGAAATGGGCACTACCATCAGCACTATATTCTGTATCAACAGATTGCCTATAGGCAGGTGAATGTCAACGGCCTCACCCACGCCGGACGTTACCCACGCCATAATCAGCGGCAGGGTGAAGAGCGTAATGATACTACTGCATGCCGTCAGCGTCACCGACAAGGCGACATCTCCCTTGGCCAGCATAGAAAAGACATTGCTCGAACTGCCACCGGGGCTGCATGCCACCAGCATGATGCCGATGATGAACAACGGCGAAAGAGATGAGGTAAGAGAGAGAGATGACGAAAGAGAAATAATGCACCATGCAATGAGAGGCAACAAGATGATTTGTCCGATCAGACCGATAATAATCGGCTTTGGACGCTGTGCTATTAAACGAAAATCCTGTGGCTTGAGAGTCAAACCCAAGTCAAACATCAACAGCGTCAGAATAGGTAATACGATAAAAATAGCGTTCATGCCTTACAATTCAATATATATTTCCAAAAGATTACAATTTCCTTTAGGTGTAAGAACTATGTCGTTGAGCGAAGCCGGGATGAGCACTCCCTCTCCCTGACGGATTTCCACCGTGCGGTCTTCCGTCTCGCAGTCGAGCGCTGTGATCGTTGCGCTGCCTTCCGTGCACATATATGCCACAAACGAGTCGAGCGGCGCATAATCGCGCTGCACAGGGCGTGTGAGTTGCAGCAGATTGGTCGTGAAGAACGGAGTCTGACGCAGATTGGCCACGCCGTCAGCGTTCGGCTGCGGGTGAGCGAACAAGTCTGCGTCTGATGGTTGCAAATTCATCACTTCCAACGCTTTATCTATATGCAACGGACGCTGTTTGCCGTCATTGCCCACACGATTATAGTCAAAGAGACGATACGTGAGATCAGAGTTCTCTTGGATCTCCGCCACTATCGTGTTGCGACACATGGCGTGTACTGTGCCGGCCGGCAGATAAGCCACATCACCTGCCTTGACTTTGTATCCCTGCAGATAATCCGCCAACGTGCCAGCTGCAATAGACTCACGCACCAACGCCTCGTTCATCTCCTGCTTCCACCCCAGATAGATAGACGCATCATCAGGCGAGGGCATCACATACCACATCTCGTTCTTACCGAGCGAATCTTCGTTGTCCAGAGCATAGTCATCGTCCGGATGCACCTGAATGGACAAATCCTGCGTTGCGTCGATGAATTTCATCAGCAACGGGAAGTGAGTTCCGAAGACATCATAGACTTTTCCGCCCACCAGTTCATCCAAATACACCTCCAACAAATCATGCAACGTGTCACCTGTATGTGCGCCATTGCAGACCTCTGTTGGATACTTGTCGAAGTCGGATATTACCCATGCTTCGCCCACATTATTGTACTCGGATTCTACCTTATCATACCATTGTTCTATGGTATGTCCGCCCCATATCTTATCGAGGCATTGCGGTTTGAACTTAAACGGATAAAGCATAATGTGATTGACTGTTTGACGATTGACGATTATACAACCGGCGGTTGACGATTTGCTCTATTGACCACAGGTCACCAAACCTTCAGTTGATTTTACGGATATGTTTTTCCCATTTCCATGCACTGGCGAGCACTTCGGCGATGGGTGTCTCAGCTTTCCAGCCGAGCACTTCATTAGCTTTGCGCGGTTCGGCCCATACCTGCTCTATATCACCTTCGCGGCGACCGACAATGCTATACGGCACTTTCTTGCCTGTAGCATTCTGAAACTCATTGATCAGTTCCAACACACTGATACCATGGCCGGTACCCAGGTTGAAAACCTCCACTTGGTCACGCTTTTTGGCATTAAGCATGCGGTCTATAGCCTTGACGTGTGCCTTGGCCAGATCCACCACATATATATAATCGCGTATACACGAACCGTCCGGTGTGTTATAGTCGTTGCCGAACACCTTGAGCTCCTTGCGGATTCCGGCTGCAGTTTGCGTCACATAGGGCAACAGGTTCTGCGGCACACCGTTGGGCAGTTCGCCTATCAGCGCTGACGGATGTGCGCCTATGGGATTGAAATAGCGGAGAATAGTGGCATTGAGATGCTTGTCGGCATAGGCCTCATCGCGAATAATCTCCTCGTTGATCTGCTTGGTATTGCCGTAAGGCGAGAGCGCCTTCTGAATAGGAGCGGTCTCATCCACGGGCAGATGAGCGGCATCGGGCTGACCATAGACGGTGCATGATGACGAGAATACCAGATTGTGAACCTGGTGCTCTCTCATCACTTCCAGCAGGGTGATCAGGCTGCCGAGATTATTGCGATAATAGAGCAATGGTTTCTCCACCGACTCATTCACAGCCTTGCTCGCCGCAAAATGAATGGCACCCACTATATCCGCGAATTGCTCAAAAACTCCGTCTAAATCGACATAATTGTTACAATCTATATTGGCGAAATCCGGACGACGACCAACTATGCTTTCTATTCCGTCCAACACATCTACGGAAGAATTGCTCAGGTTGTCCACTATAGTGACATCGTAGCCCTGTTGCATCAATTCGACCGTTGTGTGCGAACCGATATATCCGGTACCGCCTGTTACTAAAATACGTGACATAATTATTTGCTGTTTACTTTTTCTTTGATTCTCTATTAAAACAATTTAGCCGGATAAACACCTGTGTTGATGAGTTGGTTTATCTTCATCACCACCTGAGGTTTATCTTCGCCATAGGTGACTCCGAACCACTTACTGGGTGTATCGAGCACCTTGCAACTCACCTTACCCGAACGGACCAAATCGTTGACTACCGTGGGGATATAGAACTCGGACTTGATATCCTGGCCTTTCTCTGCCAAAAAGGCGCGGAAGGCCTCCTCTGTATAATCGAAATACTCCGGAGTGAATCCCCACATATTCATCGAGACGGGTGTATTCGGATCCAGCGGAGTGTCTTGGTCTCCTTCGGAGAAGACTATCTGTCCGTTTTTCTCTTCTATCTTGGTACGCTCCACCACGTCGGTCAGATAATTATTCGCGTCAGTAGTGCACACACCGCGGCTCACGGTTCCGTTCTCGCTCAGCGTGTTGGCTACGCGGTAACCCACCATGCAGTATTGACCTTTGGTGCCCTCTACCGACTTGAGATAATCGGCCAACACCTGGTACGACTCACGGCCGTAGAAATCGTCTGCATTGATGACGGCAAAGGGTTCGTGTATATACTCCTTACCCATCAGCACGGCATGATTAGTTCCCCACGGCTTGGTGCGCTCTTCGTTATAGGTGCAACCAGCCGGCACTTTGTCCACCGACTGAAAGCAGATCTCGCAGGCTACTTTGCCCTGGTACTTACTCAATACGACACGGCGAAAATCGTCCTCGAAATCCTTGCGAATGACGAACACAATCTTACCGAAACCGGCACGCAGCGCATCATATACGCTGTAATCCATGATTGTTTCACCATTAGGACCAATACCGTCAATCTGTTTTAGACCTCCGTAACGGCTACCCATGCCGGCAGCCAAAATAAACAATGTTGGTGTCATATAAATGTTAATGTAAGGTGTCTTTATCCTTATTATGATTATTCTTCTTCTGTAGTATATTCCAGTTTTCCGTTATGCTTGTGATGTTTGGCCCATATGCCGTATACCTCCGAGCAGTTACCTGCTGTGATGAAGGCATGTATCTTGTTGTTGCGTATATATGCCATCAGGCTGGAGAACTCGTCCTGCGTCAATATGGTCTGTATCTCCACATGTTCTTCTCCGCTATAGCCGCCCTCTATCTTGTAGAGCGAACAACCGCGTATCAGTTTCTCGATGATGAACACACGTATTCGTTCCGGCTCATTAGTGATCACGCACACGCGTTTACGCTTGTTGAGCGATGCAGTGAAATAATCGATAGCCAAGCCGTTGATCCACGTACCGAGGATACCGATTACCACCATACGGAAGTCATTGATAAAGAACGCCGTGCAGCAGATGATCACCCCGCCGATGGCCACTGAAGTACCTATATCGAAATGCAGATACTTGTTTACTATCTTGCCCAATATATCCAGACCGCCAGTAGAAGCATTGATGCGGAACAGAAACGCTTGACAAATAGACAGCAAGAGAACAAAACAGATGAGGTCAAACCACACATCTCCATTGCCTAAACCGCCACTCATGACGCTGTCTCTCACTTGTTCCATCACCTCACCCGTGCGACTCAGTATATAGGGATGACCATGCGCGTCCAACACACTCTTGCCGGCTTGCAACTGGCTCAGTATCTCAGGATTATCTATCACTCTGTGTGTCAAGTTGGTGTACGGATAAATACGATCCCACACCTGAGTCAACGGACCCAAAATCATGGCCGTATAGACCGTCTTGGCACCGAACTCATTACCAATCAATATGAATGCCAGCAACAAGAGAAAAGCGTTGATTCCCATCACCAGATAAGAGAACGTATCGGCATTGCCGCCTATGATGGTATTGATCACAATCGAGAGACCGGAAATAGAACCCACGATGAGGTGACTCGGCATCAGGAAATAATAGACTGCTGCGGCGCCGACACTCATTCCGGCGGTCATCATCAGCAACTCGCGCCAGAACTTGAGCGTTCGCATTGCGCGGCCAAAAGAGCACACCAAATCGCGCCAATAGGCGATGGTGAAGTATTGTTTCAAGTGTTCCATTAGTTTTATATATAAGGTGTTATACGTCTTTGACTACAAAGCGTGCAGTACTACGCGTGGTCTGACTAAGCAGAATGGTTCGGCCTTCTTGGGCACGAGTTAATATTTCCGGGTTTGTTCCGCGGATTGTGAGCAGCGACAGATTCTCATTGTACGTCACTTGGAAATGCTCGCTCAATGCCTTGATTGCATCCGGCACAAAACGAGTATTGTCCACACATACCGAGATAGTTACGGCTGACGACTGAATGAGCGACACTTTCAGACGATGACGATGGATGATATCGAACACCTCGTTCAGACTATCTTCCATCACAAACGACAAATCCTTGGCACGCATCGTTATGAGCAGCTGATTCTTGCGCCATATATATACCGGCACGTTGATCGGCTCTTTCCATGCGTCAGAGATACACGAACCGGCGGCTGTAGGATCGCCAAAAGGTCTCACATACAGAGGAATATGCTTGTTCTCCAACGGACGAATAGTCTTAGGGTGAATGATCTGCGCACCCGAATAACTCAACTCCACCGCGTCGGTGTAACGCATTTGAGGTATCAGTATGGTGTTGGATTCCAAGCGCGGGTCGGCATTCAATATTCCCGGCACATCTTTCCATATCGTCACGCTCTCCGCGTCCAGATAATTACCCAGCAACGCGGCCGTATAATCCGATCCCTCACGACCCAGCGTAGTGCGTCGACCATCGGCTGTTCCTCCAATAAATCCCTGAGTCACAACCACATGAGGACGATTAGGACGATCCCAACCGGCACGAATAACTGCACTACTGGTCGCATTATCCACTTGCGCTTCACGCCATGTATCGTCCGTGCGAAGCAGCTTGGGCATGTTCCACCACTCTACGGATATGCCCTGCTTGAGCAGATAGACCGCTATAATCTGCGTGGACATAATCTCACCCAGAGAAACCAACTGGTCATAGTTCTCATCGTACGTACACGCGGGATCATAAGGTATCTCGCCTTGTATCCGCACATCCACACCGGGCTTCAGGCCCAACTGTTTCATGATGGCTACATGTTGGTCTACTATATCCACCCATAAACTCAGCGCCTTATTCTCCTGACCTGTCGCCAACGCTTCCAACACATGTTCCAACGCGTTAGTCGTCTTGCCCATGGCAGAAACAACTACCATCAGATCCGCGCTGCCGGCCACGCCGCTACACGCCATTCGGACTATTCGCTCCAGGTTACGGACACCATTGGCATCCTTCACCGATGCACCGCCAAACTTATAAACTTTCATGAACGATTTGTGTTTAGTGGATTATGTGTTTTGGATTTATAGGTTAGCCATTCGGATGGCTGTATATGCGCCTTCTATACCCTTGTTTCCCAGTTTACCGCCGCATCGGTCCAATGCCTGCTGCTGATTGAGTACCGTGAGCACTGAGAAGATAACGGGCACATCGCCTTTGGCATTCAGCATTGACACGCCTTGGGTCACCGATTGGCACACATAGTCAAAATGCGGTGTCTCGCCCTGAATGACACAACCGATTACGATTACCGCACTTAGGTGCGATAACTCGCGTATCATTCGGCTGGCACCAAAGGTCAGTTCTACGGTTCCGGGCACATGGCATATCTCAATATTCTCCTCCGGCACACCGTGCTTAAGGAACGTATCTATTGCTCCTTGCGCCATCGCGTACGTGATCTCGCTATTCCAGTCCGCAACCACTATACCGTAACGCTGACGCCCAAGGACGTCAGCGTTAGGCAATTGGTTTGCATCATATTTTGACAAATCAGTTGTCATCTTATTCTGTTACTGCAATATACTTGTCTATATCCTGTGCCTCGTTCGACTCAGGGAAATCTGCCTTAATGCGCTCAAAGGCTTTCTTTGCCTTTGCATTCTTGCCTTCGTGCATATAGACGATACCGGCTTTCTTCAGGCTCATCGGAGCAATCAAATCGTTACCAGACTTTGCTGCATCCTCAAATGCACTGATGGCCTTGCTATACTCGCCCAGCTCAACATAAGCGTCACCCAGCAATTGGCTGGCTGCAGGATCGATGGTCAGGTCCTTTGCAGAGAACTTCTTCAGATACTTGGCAGCCTCTTCGTACTCGCCCTTTTCATAATAGCAAATACCTGCGTAGAGCGCAGCCAATTTGCCCTGCTGGAACAAACCGTATTCGTCTGCAATTGCCTCAAAACCGATGCACTCTGCGTCATCTCCGTTCAGCGCCTTGTCAAAGTCACCTGCCTGGAAATAAACAACGGCCTTTGCGTTCTCGTTGCTTGCCTCCAAACCTTTCGGAGCGATCACATACTGGTTGATAGCAATGACTGCAATCACTACAAGAGTGATACCTGCTACAATCCAACTCAAGAGTGAGGAGTTATCCTCAATCCATTTACCTGCTCCGGTCAGAGCCTCGTTCACTTCCTGAAGCTGCTCGTCCTGCTTCTCAAATTCTTGATTCTTTTTACTTTTTGCCATAATATTATGTTATTTTTATTGTTCAATTATGTATTTTTCGCAAAAACGCCGCAAAGGTAGTAAAAAATTTACATATACGCAAGTTTTTGACGATTTTTTTTATTTTCAAAGTAAACTTTGCATTTTTTCGCGCTCTCTCTGACGATCCGACACGCCGACATGACTTGAAGGTGCATCATTGTTCCTGCGCTTCTTAATTATTATAGGTTTCATCGGGGTTTGTTCGAGGTTTTATCGGGGTTTTTATCTCGGTTTCATCGAAACTTTTTCCTATCGCTCTTAACTGACATCGAACTAATATCGAACTAACTTCGAACCCTTATCGAATCAATCCTAGACTATACAGCGGTCAATTAGCCACTCTTGCGCCACTCTTACGTATCGCTTACGAGACGCTTACGAGACGATAGCGACTCCATCGGCAAACACTTGACGCGCTTTCAAACATAGCAGAGAAATAAAAAATTTTCGAAAAAATTTGCATATATGCAATATTTATAGTACCTTTGCCGCTGTTTTTGCTTAACTCAACTAAATTTAACTTATAACACTACACACTAATGAAAAACTTCAACGTAAAATTATGCGTTTTGCTGCCATTAACGATTGCGATGGTGCTGTTCATGTGGTTCGCGCCGAATGAGATGTTCGGTATCGACGGACTGACGGTTATCCAACAGCGTACAATCGCCATCTTCGTCTATGCCGCATTAATGTGGATGTTCGAGATCATCCCCGCTTGGGCGACTTCCGTCAGCACTATTGTATTCCTCCTGCTCGCTATCTCCAACAAGGGTTTCGCCAACGAGACGCAAGGAGCGATGGTCAATTTCAAGGAGATCATGGCAGCTTTTGCTGACCCGGTCATTATGCTTTTCTTGGGTGGCTTTGTACTGGCTATTGCTGCCAGCAAGGTCGGCTTGGATTTGTACCTGGCACGTGTGCTCCTCAAGCCGTTTGGCAACAAGCCTAAGTTCGTATTGCTGGGATTCCTGACCATCATCAGCATTATGTCTATGTTCATGAGCAACACTGCTACAGCAGCCATGATGTTGGCCTTCTTGGCACCGGTACTGAAGACCTTGCCGGAGAACGGTGGAGGGCGTATCAGCCTCGCCATGGCTATTCCTATCGCGGCTAATATCGGCGGTTTGGGTACGCCTATCGGTACGCCTCCTAACGCCATCGCTATCGGACAATTGGCTTCCGCAGGCATCGAGATCGGCTTTGGTGCATGGATGATACGCATGGTGCCGGTCGTTGTTGTTATGATCATTTTTGCGTGGTACCTGCTCCGATTCTTCTTCCCGTTCAAGGCAGACAAGATTGAAATCAAGATAGAAGGTGATATCAAGAAAGACTGGACTTTCTGGGCTGTCACCATCACGTTCCTCGGCACTATTCTGTTGTGGATGACTGGTGAGATCACCAAACTCAATTCGAATGTGATTGCCCTCATTCCGTTCGCCGTTCTTGCCGTTCTCGGCATCTTCAAGCGCGAGGATTTTGCTAAGATTGACTGGCATGTTCTCTGGATGGTTGCCGGTGGTTTTGCACTCGGTACGGCGCTGAATAAGACCGGATTGGCGGAAGCCATGGTTGCTTCTATCCCGTTCGGCGGATGGTCGGCTATCGTAGTATTGATTATTGCAGGTCTGCTGGGCTGGTTGCTGTCTAACTTCATCGCCAACTCGTCGGCTGCCAACCTGCTTGTTCCTATCTTGGCTGTCGTTGGAGCTGCTATGCCGAGTCTGGATGCCTTCGGCGGAATGACCACACTGCTCGTCTGCGTCGCCGCTTCCACCTCGTTCGCTATGATGTTCCCGATCTCTACTCCGCCGAATGCTATCGCTTGTTCGACGGGATTGATCAAGACTCCGGATATGATGAAAATAGGTCTGATCGTCGGCTTGACCGGTATCGCATTGGCTTATGGAGTAATCTTGCTATTCCCGTTTTAACACTATAAGATGAAAAAAATTCTATTATTATTGAGCGTTTTTGTTTTGTCCTTGTCACTCTCCGCACAGGAGGTGGCATCGACCAAACAAGACAAGAAAGAGGCTGCCAAGTCACATTTGCAGCAACACTACAAAGTTTACGGTTTCGTTCGCAACTATTTCGCTTACGACAGCCGAGAGTCTATTTCTGGTACAGGCGACTTGTACAACTATCAGCCTAAGGATGAGAACTGGAACCAGACGGAGGCTGAAGCCGCCATTTCCGGTATCGCACGCGAAGATCTCAACGCGATGAGCACTTTCCGTTTCCTCTCGCTCACCACACGTGTCGGACTTAATATTACCGGCTATAAGTGGCATTCTACGGAGTTCGGAGGTAAGATTGAAGCCGATTTCTATGCCGGCCTCAATAGCATAAACGGCCAAACACACAAACTGAGCGGTACGGCCCAACTGCGTCTGCGTCAGGCTTACCTGACGCTCGGTTGGGACAGCCTCAAGATGGGCAAGGATTTTGCGCGCGTTGACCTCTTGGTTGGTCAGACTTGGCACCCGATGGCTGCGGACCTGTGCGACGCTATCGCACTCAACTCGGGCGCTCCGTTCGGACCATTCAGCCGCACCCCGCAAGTTAAGATGGACGCTCGCCTTGGCAAGTACATTACTCTCACCGCTGCAGGTCTGTGGCAGATGCAATACAACTCCACCGGACCGGAAGGTCAATCAGCTGAGTACATGGCTTATAGCAAGACGCCGGAAGGTTATTTGGGTCTCTCTTTCCACACCAAAGGTTTCCTCATGCGTGCCGGCGCTGACGTACTGAGTATCTGCCCACGCCATTTGGGTACTGCCATGGCTTCCGACGGCGTCACAGAAGTCAAAGTGAGTGTCAAAGACCGCATCACTACCGCCTCGCCGTTCATCTACCTGCAGTACAAGAACGGAGACTTCTCCATCAAGGCTAAGTCTATCTTTGCCCAAGCAGGCGAACACATGAACCTCAACGGCGGTTACGGCGTCAAGGCTGTAAATGCCGATGGTTCGTGGGAATACACACCTACTCGCAACAGTTCGTCTTGGATTAGCATTGTCTATGGCGGCAAGGTTGGTGCACAGGAGGACAAACATCCGCAGAAATTGCAGGGAATCCTGTTCGCAGGCTACGTCCACAATTTCGGCACCAAGGATGAGTTGCTCGACGCAGATGGTGACGGCAAGGCTGACAAGTTCTATTTCCCGCGTGCGAACAATATGAATAATATGTGGCGTCTCTCGCCTACTCTGCTCTATACGGTCGGTAAGTTCCAAGTCGGGCTGGAGTACGAGATCACGTCTGTTCGTTACGGCAAGGGCGGCATTAACACCCACGGCTTGGCACAAAACGACCTCCACTGGGTCACCAACCACCGTGTACAACTGATGACCAAGTACAATTTCTAATCGCGATTCAATAAAAAATGATACTAACATGAGTTTGACCTCTCCCTTTCCTTCGGGTAAGGGCTGAGGTTAGATTCAATAAAAAAAACAACATTAATCATGAAAAAAATTTTACTTTTTGTTGTCGCATCGCTTTGTAGCGCAGCCATGTTTGCAACAACTACAATCAACGAAATTAATTTATCCATCACCTATCCGAAAGCTGGTGAAAGCACAGACGATCCTTTAAAAATTGACGATTCATATGAGTCTATCTACCATTGCTGGTGTAGCGGATGGAGCATCTTTGAGACAGTTAGTCAAGATGAAGCAACGGGAGATTATAAACCGGATACAGAGTATCGAGTATATTTAAGCTTTACGCATGCAGGCGGCTATGCTTTTGCACCAACCGTGAATGTGACAATTAACGGTGTTTTGCAGACAGAGACCGACCCGAATTGGTGTACAGCGGATTGCTATGCAATTTATACATACTTCACAACAACCACTACCGCTATCGAGAACGTGCAGAACGACAACACTCAGGCTACCAAGCAGCTCCGCAACGGACAGATCCTCATCGAGCGTAACGGACACATCTACAACGTTCAAGGCATAGAAGTGAAATAAAGTTACGGGATATATACCGAGTATATATACACTATTAGACGAAGCGGGTGGCGAGCCATCCGCTTTCGTTATGATAGTGGCTCGAGAGTGGCTTGAGAGTGGCTACACGTTCGGCACCTGACGAACAACAAGCCGACCCTTAACCTATCCCTCAAGGAAAGACAAAGAATACGACTCATTTACGAGACGGATACGGGACAGATACGGGACGTTATCGAGACTATGGAAGTCATGCGAGAGTCATATGAGAGTCATAGAATGTACAAAGAACAAATGTACAATGTACAAAGTATTGCTCCTCACCGCGACCGAGGCCAAGCCGACCGAGAGCAAAGTACGTCGCAGTAGGATAACTATTATCTCTTCACTATTAGTTGTTCACTAGAAAAAGCGCTTTTTTGCGCTTTTTCTTGCATATATGCAAAAAAAGCAGTACCTTTGCAGCCGTTTTTGGAATGACGCTTTTTTGTATACAAATATAATAATTTAATTAACAACATGTTTAAAATTTTCCCCGGTTTCGACTTAGTGCAGAAGATGCACAACGCGAAACACAGTAAACGCTTCGATCCGCGTACCTGGCAGAAAAAGACCTTCGGGTTCCTTGCCGTAGCTGCGGTCTTTTTGACACTTTGGTTTTTGCCTACCGAATCCTTTGGAATGGAGGGTCTGACACTTGTTCAGCAACGTATCATCGCCATCTTCGTTTATGCCACTATGATGTGGGTAATGGAACTCATTCCTGCGTGGGCTACTTCGGTAAGCATCATGGGCTTCCTGCTCCTCTTCGCTTCTAACTCCGGTATCAAGTGGCTTTGCAATCCGGACGAAGTAGGAATGTTGCTCAACTACAAACAGATTATGGCTTCGTTTGCCGACCCTGTAATCATGCTCTTTATCGGTGGATTCATCTTGGCTATTGCTACGACCAAAGCCGGTTTGGACGTACACTTGGCAAAAGTGCTGATTACGCCATTTGGCAAGAAGAGCGAGAATATTCTGCTGGGCTTCATGCTCGTTACTGCTCTGTTCTCTATGTTCATCAGTAACACGGCTACCACCGCTATGATGCTCACCTTCCTCACTCCGGTGTTCAAGCAATTACCGGAAGCAGGCAAAGGACGTATCGCTATGGCGCTCAGCATTCCTGTAGCTGCTAATATCGGTGGTCTGGGTACGCCTATCGGCACACCTCCTAACACCATTGCGCTCAAGTACCTGAACGACCCGGAGGGACTCAATTTGGGTATCGGTTTCGGACAGTGGATGTTGTTCATGGTACCGTTGGTTATTGTGATGATTATCTTTGCATGGTGGTTACTCAAGACCATGTTCCCGTTCACGCAGAAGACTATCGAGCTGAAGATTGAGGGCGAGATGAAGCGTGGTCGCGACACCCGTATCATCATCGTTACGTTAGCTATCACCATCCTTCTCTGGATGCTCGATGCACTCACAGGTATCAACACCTATACAGTTGCCTTCATTCCGTTTGCGGTCTTTGCCATGTTCGGCATCATAACGCGCTACGATTTGGAGGAGATCAACTGGTCTGTGCTTTGGATGGTTGCCGGTGGTTTCGCATTGGGATACGCCATGAACGGCTCCGGACTGGCAGCACTCTTCGTACGTGCTATTCCGTTCGGCAATTTCTCGCCGGTACTGATCGTTATCCTGTCGGGCCTGCTCTGCTACGGTCTGTCTAACCTCATCTCCCACTCTGCTACGGCTGCATTGCTGATGCCTATCCTCGTGGTCGTTTGTACCGCTATGGGAGACAAATTGGCTGCTATCGGAGGCACCTCCACCGTACTGATCGGTGTGGCTATTGCTTCGAGCTGCGCTATGATACTGCCTATCTCCACTCCACCGAATGCGTTGGCTTATGCCACCAACCTCGTACCGCAGAAGGAGATGATCAAGACCGGTATCATCATCGGTATTGTCGGCATCGCACTCGGCTATCTTGTGCTCTTTGCCGCCAGCTCGCTGCATATCATTTAACTTTTTACTAAACAACTAATAATCCATGACAAATATGAAAAAGTACATTGTTTTATCGCTCATTGCTCTGTTGGCTGTTTCCTGCAAACAGGAGCGACAGATCAACATGAACCAATTGGCAGATAACTATGCCTTGGTTACTATCCCTGCTCCGGATTTGACCGGCATCACCGACAACGGAAAAGAAGTGCTCCAACTCTACCGCAAGGCAGCAGACGAAGTGGATGCTATCTACTGGCAGCAGTACTACGGAGACAAAAAGGCACTGCTCGACTCGCTGACCAATCCGGACGAGAAACTATACGCCGAGATCAACTATGGCCCGTGGGATCGTATTGATGGTGTGCCCTTCCTGCTCAACTTCAACCCGCGCCCTGCCGGTGCATGTTTCTATCCGCAGGATATGACCAAAAAGGAGTTTCAGGCATGGAAAAACCCGTACAAAAACAGCCCTTACACGCTCATTCGCCGCGATAAGAACGGCTCTCTGCAAGCTGTTTGGTATCACGATGCGTACGCCGAGCATATCCGCGAGATAGAGGGTTATCTGCAACGCGCAGCTGATGTGACCATCAAACCGAGCGTGCGCCATTACTTGCTGAGAATGATTGACGGCCTCAAGACCGACAATTACTACGAGAGCAACAAGGCATGGTTGGAGATGGACGACAGCAAGATGGACCTGGTAATCGGCCCTATCGAAGCCGTGGACGATGGTTTGTTCGGAACCAAGGCTTCCTATGGCGCGTATGTGCTGCTCAAGAACCTGAAGCGCACCGAGCAACTCAATGCGCTCTCTGCACGAATGAGCGAATATCAGCACATGTTGCCGGGCAACCCTGCTTATCACCACTTCGAGCCGGGCTCGGAATCGGACATTTTCTCCTGCAATGTACTTTACTGCACAGGTTACACCAACGCAGGTTACAAAGTGATTGGTATTAACTTCCCGTACGACGCACATGTACAGAAGGAGTTCGGTACACGTACTATTATCTTTGATAATATCATCCGCGAGAAGTTCAACAGAACGGTCTTCCCGGTCGGCAAGACACTGCTCGACGACCATTTCCAACCGCACGTAGACGCAAGCGCATTCTATTGGCTCATCGTCTTCCGTGAGATTGCCAAAGGTCTGGGTGTCAAAGAGACCGTCAATGGCAGAGGTACCGTGGCAGAAGCTCTGGGCGCTGAAGCGCTTGTTATAGAGAAAGCCAAATCCAATGTGATTGGTGCTTATCTTTGTGCACAAGAGGCAGCAACAGACCATATCTCCGCATTGTTCGGCAAGGAAGAAGTGCTGACTACCTTTGTGGCTAACACACTGCGTTCGGTACGTTTCGGTACAGCCGATCCTACCGGTCAGGCCAACATCCTCGTCTATAATTACTTGCTGCAGAACAAGGCCGTTGTATGGAATGCCACCGGTCGCTACAGCGTAGATTATGACAAGACTTGGAAAGCATTGGAGACACTGGGCGCAGACCTGCTACGTATTCAGGCACTAGGCGACAAAGAAGCAGTGGAGACCTATCTGCAACACTATGGCGAGGCTGACATGAAGAGCCAAGCTGACAAGCGATTGCTCGAACGTGCAAGTGTTCCTGTTGATATTCGCTTTGCTTACGAATAAAAGAGTTTATCCTCCTTGTGACAACACATTGGGATAGCAATAATAAGAAGACCCGCAGGCAAAACCTGCGGGCCTTTCTTTGTTATGTCACTACAGAGCGCTTCTAATATCTTATGCGCACATTGGACAAACTACACACACACTGTGTGGGGATAGAACTCATCTGTGCAAACTTGATAGTAACTCTCTGAGATAGCCGTCTCCATCTGTCTGCGGAAGGATTCCATGTTGCCGTGATCATGTATCTCACGCAGGTTGCGCACACGCTGACGCACAGACGCCACGCCATGCTTAGCCAATTTGTCTGCGGAAGGAGTGATAGCAGCCTCCAGCACATCCAGATCTACGTCATACAACATGCACGCGTGCACAATAGTACCTGTATTCACCGTATAGCAAGCCGTTCCTGACACCTTGCGATCGCCCACCAGCACATCGTTATGATGAGTCATTACTGCATCGTAACCTAAGCGACGCAATGCACCGGACAAGAACGTCAGGAACTCGTCAAACACTTCCAAACTATGCGTGGAAGGAGAAATAAAACTGACCATCAGATTACCTCGATCGGCATATACACAACCGCCACCACTTTTGCGCTGGACTATAGCGATACCGCGCTCATGACAAAACTCTTCGTTCACCTCGGCTTCTGCACTCTGGTGGCGGCCATAGATAACCGTCGGTGGAACAACCCAAGTAAAGATGGTCGGTTCTGCTACACACTGCACTATCTCCTGCTCTTTAGCCAGATAGTCGGCTAAAGAGAGTCCTTCCGGGTAATGAACAATTCTCATATACGAGGTGCACTTATTTCTTTTCCCTGACAAAAGCGATGGGTCAACTGACGATCATCTCCCAAATAGATATATCGCTCCAAACGATGTTGAATAGGATAATTATCGAAGTTCAGATCGCTGTCATCCACCACCAAAGCATCGAACGCGTATCCCGATTCGAATGAGCCCACCTTGCCGAAGAACGAGCCGCCGGACTTGGTTGCCAACCAGAAGGCTTCGCTCAAACTGAGGAAGGCCTCTTTGTGACCACCCGCAACCCACTTCATCTTTGACATCTGTAGCGTATAGTGAATAACACGGAAGATAGAGAAACCACTTCCGGCAGACACGTCTGATCCCAACGCGACAGGAACGCCTGCATTCATAAAACGGCGTATAGGTGCTATACCAGAACCCAGATTGCAGTTGGATGTCGGGCAATGAACGGCAAATACATGGTTCTGGCGCATCAGTTCCAGTTCCTCATCTGCCGTATAGCAGCAGTGCGCCATTAGGGTCGGTGTTTGTCCGAACAAACCATAACGGCGATAAGCATCTCCATAGCACGTGGACTTAGGCTCTAACTCCTTCACCCACTCTATCTCAGACTGGTTTTCGCTCAGGTGGGATTGTACAGGCAGACGATACCCATTGGCTAATTTGCCCAAAGCAGTCAGCATTTCAGGCGTACAACTTGGCACAAAACGCGGAGTTACAATAGCCGATACCAACGGAAGAGAAGCAGTATGCTCCACCAACCTCAAGGTGCCATCTACAGCTTCCTGAACAGAATTGCTCAGGTTGTTCGGACTATTGCGATCCATGCCGACCAACCCGACCATTCCACCCATACCTGCCTCACGCAACAAGTCTGCCAGCAAGCATGATGCCTCCGGATGGATAGTAGCAAATATGGCGGCACGCATCGTTCCTAACTTCCACAGGTCATGCACAAAACGGCGGTACATCCGCTCCGCATACTTGATATCCTTATACTTAGCCTCCTCGGGGAATGTGTAGGTATTGAGCCATGGCAGAAGTTCCATATCCATTGCAATGCCCAGATTTCGATATTGCGGAGCATGAACATGCAGGTCATTCATCGCCGGCATCAACAATTGATTACCAAAATCGACTACATCAATGGTTTTATACTCGGACGGCAATGATGCGTACGTACCTATTACATTACCGTCATTTCCCACTACTACAAAGCCGTGCTCTATAATCTCGAAGCGCTGCGGAGTGGGAGTAAAGAGAATGTTTGCTCGATAAGCTCTCATGGTTTTTATAATTTAACAGACTAATTTCTAATATTTATTTACAAACTAAATCTATCCAATAGTTGCGACAAACTGCCTATATCACCTTTGCCTTCTCTACGATCCAGGAAACAGGTATCCATTCCTACAGCTTGTGCTCCTAATATATCTGTTGTCATGCTATCTCCCACCATCAGCACTTCGCTTGGCTGCAAACCGCAACGGTGCAATGCCTCTTGGAAGAAACGTATGTCCGGCTTATCGTAACCGATATCCATAGATATATAGGTATCTTCTAAATACGCCAGCAAGCCTGCACGTTGCAGTCTATTGCGCTGCAGATGGCCAAAACTGTTGCTTGCCGCAAAGAGACGATATCCTCTGGCATGTAAAGTCACTACGACCTCCATTGCACCCGAGACCAACACATGCGTATCACCCCACGCCCGACGAAAAGCTTTAGTGAATGGTTCTACCGCCTCCGACGGATAACCTACCCTCTCACAAAACTCACGCGGATAGAGGTCCATCACTTCTGCTATGGTGTACTTGCCATGCTTAGCCTCCGAAAACAGACGTTCAGCTATGTCAAAAAAGATTTGAAAGAGATTTGTTTCTTCATCGCTTCCTAATCTTCTGATATTTAATTTTTTAAGTTCTTCCATTGAACGATCAAATGCTTCTTTGCAACAAGGAACGTAGTCAAGCAGTGTATCGTCAATATCTAAAAAAATAGCCTTATATTTCATTTTTTTGCCAAAATGTTTGGTCATGTCAAAAAAAAGCAGTACCTTTGCACCCGCTTTTCAAAAAAGTTGCGGGTAGTAGTTCAGCCCGGTTAGAATGCCTGCTTTGGGAGCAGGAGGTCGTGAGTTCGAATCTCGCCTACCCGACTTGGGAGCCCGCACGGCTCCCATTTCTTTTATTTCGAGTGCAAAGGTACTGCTTTTTTTTGACATGTGCAATATTATTCTGCATTTTTATACACAAAAAGGTTATTTTTTTGCATTTCCACTTACAATTGTTTGCACAAATCACACATATACAGTAATTTTGTAATTTGACAAAAAAAATATTTATGAAATATTTGCCATCGATCATAGTACCGGAAGGATGCACCAAAGTGCTGTTACATGCATGTTGTGCTCCTTGTTCATCCGCTATAGTGGAATGGATGCTCGCACATCACATAGAACCAGTCATATATTATTACAATCCTAATATATACCCGCGCGAGGAATACGAGATTCGCAAGAACGAGAGCAAACGGCATGCAGAATTGCTCGGTCTCACATGGATAGACGAAGATTGGAAACACGAAGAGTGGCTCTGTGACATAAAAGGTCTAGAGAATGAACCCGAACGCGGCAAACGATGTGAGTGTTGTTTCTATCACCGCCTATTAGCCACGGCCCAAAAGGCTAAAGAATTGGAGATCACATTCTTTGCCACCACATTGGCATCTTCACGTTGGAAAAACCTAGAGCAAATCAACAGAGCGGGACTGCAAGCAGCGGAGATTGTCAATCAACTATCGCATTCTGTCACTTTTTGGCCACAGAACTGGCGCAAAGACGGTCTGCAAGAACGCCGCAATGCTTTGCTAAAAGAATATAACTTCTATAATCAACAGTACTGCGGATGTGAATTCTCTATAAGGAATACCGATTAAAAAAAGAGCCGTGCGGCTCTTTTTTTTACTATAACTTAAGTGATATACCTACAAAATAAGTGCGTGGTTGCGTGGGACCGTATATATAACTTGCGTCACGATTCTCTCCTTGATCAATATCCTTCTGGAATTGGTCAAGCACGTTCTTTACTCCTGCGCTGATCTCTAAGCAATAATGCTTGTACAAATGAATGTCATATGCCAATCGAATGCCGAGGTCCCAGAATGCAGGAGCAACAGTCTCTTCATCCTGTGCAATATATCCGGCTAAGTGCGGAACCAGCATTGAACCGGTTGCTTTGCCATTAACAGAGATCGTAAAATCATGTACAGGCTGAATATCTACCAGCACATATCCATAGTTGTCCGGAGTGTGGAGCATTCGTTTTTGGGGTGCTACACTTGCGCTCCACTGCTGTGCTTCTGTATAACGGCTATGCTGGAAAGTATAACCCATCTGCAGAGTAAACAACGTCCCGTAATTGAGTTTTCCTTCTACATTCAAACCACCAACCCAGGCGCCGGGAGCATTCGTTCGGGTAAACAACAGATTGCCAATTGCATCATGACCGTCCTCACGCAGGAAGAACACATCCTGTAGGTGCGTATAGAAGCCTTCTGCCGTAAGATTCAATTCCCATTTACCGAACTGGCGATACCAATCAGCACTCAATGTGGCACTATGCGAATATTCGGGACGTAAGTCCGCATCAAGCGAAATGAGTGAGACATTACCGCCCACTGCTGCCACATGCAAGTCTTCATCATATGCTTGCGGCGCACGATATCCGCTGCTATATCCGGCACGAAGAACCAAACCGGTAACAGGCGTATAACGCACCGTAGCACGCGGAGTACAAACGGGCTTAGCCAGCATATTATGTTTCTCCAATCTGGCACCTATCAACACACTCCATATCTCGTTTTTCCATTCATTCTGTGCATATACTCCAACAACATGCACGTCCTGCTTGATGTCGCGATTGTAGCCTATCATTCTGTCGTGCAGTCCGTTATAAGTATATTCTGCGCCGACGCTCAAATCACCATTGACACGTCCGCATGGATAAGAAAAACGATATTGCGAACCTATTATGGATGTCATATCTTTACTGCGACCATAGGCAGCCGTATCACGACCTGTTCCGAAATAACTCTCGCGACCGATATGCTGCAATGCTGTATAGGCAGAAAAGAAATGCTTATTATCCTCTGAGAACCAATCGAAAGCTAACGAACCTGCATCTATATTATGACGCAACTGTTCTGCTATATCTGCTTGATGAGGTTCGCGGTCCAGGTTGTTACCTCCGCGACGATAATCGGTAGTATGGTGATATTCTGCAGTTATCTTGCTATACGCACTCGTTTTAAAGAACACGCGCGCACCCGCGGTGGTAGCACGCAACTGAGGCACTTCGCTGAAACCATCCTGATCTCTGTCGTATGCACTACGCGTACGATGTGTGGCAAACAGATATGCACCTATCTTGCGGTTCTCACTTAATACGGAGCCATTCAGGTCAGTATGAATATCGTACGCACCATGTTCATTCACCATGCTGGTATTGGCCAAATTGACGAAGTTACGCACCGGTTCCTTTGTGATGACATTTACCACGCCTGCTATTGCGTTAGCGCCATACATAGCCGAACCGCCGCCACGTACCACCTCAATGCGATCAATCATTGCAGACGGCACCTGCTCCAGTCCGTACACCGATGCCATCGATGAAAACACAGGACGGGAATCCATCAGTATTTGCGTATATTGTCCTTGCAATCCGTTGATACGCAGTTCTGTTTTTCCACAATTAGAACACGTATTTTCCACGCGAAGACCGGGCTGAAAACTCAGCACATCAGCTACACATGCCACTGCCGTTGTCTCAAACAATTTGGGAGACAACACATTGACTATAGTTGCAGCCTCTTGACGTTTGGTCGCATATCGGTTAGCCGTTACGACAACACTATTCAATTGTTGAGAAATCTCATGGATAGAAGCTTTGAGCTCTGTCGTGGTATGTGCCGTTACATTCACTGGTAACTCTGTCGTTTCATAACCGACATAGGAGAAAACGATAACTTGTTTGCCAAGCGGCAAATCCTTCAAAAAGTAATGGCCGGACTCATCCGTCACTGTGCCTATATTCGTTCCTTTTACCTGAACATTCACAAAAGGCAAGTGCTCGCCGGTAGTCTCATCAACTACGTGACCGACCAAGTGTGCATCATATGCCTCTTGTGCACTGACTATACCACTTGTAAGCACAACAAAAAAGAGGCATAACACCTTATAAACAGACTTCATACTAATAACTATTCTAAAAAAATCGCGCAAAGGTACACTTTTTTTTGCACATATGCAAATTTTATTGTAACTTTGCAGCCTCAATGAAGCAAATTAATACTACCATATTGTTCCTATTAGCCACACTACCACTCATGGCTAAGAACGATCTGTTTGGCATAGACAAGCCAAAAGTACATGCAGAGTACAGTCTGTCACTTCGCGCAGGAATGATTATGCCGGACGGCAAAGTAGATGCTATGCTTGACCGAAAAGGTCAATGGATCGGCCCTACAGCCGCAGCAGAGTTTTCCGTCACTTTTCACCCCAACTGGCCCATATTAAGAGAGTGGAACAGAGCATCCATAGGAGTTGCGTTGAGTGCCTGGAAATTCGATTGCACTCGCATCGGCTCACAAGACTTGACAGGATACGCTATTGCTCCATACACTTTCCTAAATATTCCTTTTTATACTAACCAGATCTTTCAAGTCGGTATACGTCCGGGCTTGGGTGTCTCTTTCATTACCAAGACCTATTTCAACACTGCAACGCCGGAACAGCAGTATAAAGTCCTACAAGAACCGGGCATCAATCGTTCTGTCGGTTCTGTTTTCAACTTCTTCTTCCCGGAAGCACTATACTGCAAATTCTCGCTTGGCAAAGGATGGAAAATCGGCTTGGCCGGCGGATGGTATCACATGAGCAACGGCAGCATTCGTCAACCAAATTCCGGCTACAATATGTTCATGGGCGAATTATCTGTCGCATATCGCCCGCCTCACAGAGAAGATTTCCCGACACCGAGCCAAATCATCTCAAAGGATAGACGTATGAAAATAGTACCTGCGCCCACCGACGACAGGCGGGAGAGTCTGAACATCCTCAGAGATAATAATTGCGAAATCGAGTTTGCCTTCTGCCTGGGAGGCCGACAAGTCTATTATCGCGACCGGCAGAATTTCTTCTGCGGCGAGGCGCAACTGTCCGCCTATTGGCGCGCACATGAGATCTTCCGATTGGGAGGAGGAGTTGATCTCTTCTACGACGCTTCTTACGCTGATCACGAAACCAAGTACAAAAAAACTTACCTAAGCGGAGCCTCCATGGCCGATTGCTGGCGTATTGGCCTCAGCGTACAACCGGAATTCATCATGGGACGCTTCTCTGCCGGATTCCATTTCGGTGTCTATCTATACGACCCGGTCAAGAACCGCGAGGCACAAGAGGACACAGAAGACTACACCAAACTATGGAACAACAACCAATTATTGGACAAGAAGATTTTCTATAAATACGACGTACTGAATGCAGGCAGTGCCGGTTATCCGGACGGATGGCTCTATACGCAGATTGTTCTGCGCTATCGTCTGCCTTACCACATTTTCATCCAAACAGCTATGAAAGCTCACTTGACCAAAGTGGAATTCGTCTCTGCCGGATTGGGTGTCTATCTCTAAGCGTTAAACAACTGATCTTCTATCAGATAAACTTGTTCCACCGGTATTCCGTGTTCTACCAATTGGTGTCTATCGGGACGAAAGAGAGTATAGAACTCTTTTGCGCTCTTGCACATGCTGCGCGCTTGGCGATAATTTTCATATGCCATCATTCGGTCTCCACGCAGGAATAGGCAATGACCATAGTTAATGTAATCCATCGTCGTGGCCTTATTGCTGCGCAAACGTTGGATCAACCATTTCTCTGCACGATCCGTATTCCCCCACACCAAGTCCATTCGTCCTATAGATAAATAGAGCATCTCCATAACATGTTGACGTTCGCGATCCTCACCCACCAATATATCATAAACCCACGTATCCGGAAGAATCTGTACTATTCCGGACATATATTCGTTCTCTGAACCGGGCACCCAAGATGCTATTCCGGACACATCGTTCTCCGAACCGGTCATGCTCAACAAGTCCTGCAATTCCGACGGCAGATCTTCAAAACTGATTTCCTTTTTAGACAACATGTCGCGCAGACTCACCTTGGTGGCACGCACTATGGCACACAGAGTCTCAAAAGCGCTATTGTCTTCGCTTATTGCATCCAAAAATGCAGCCTGTATATCCGGGAAGAAATCAATTCGAACATCATAGTGTGCCAACAACAGCAACACGTTTGCTAAGCATTGCTCTGACACCACCTTGTTAGACGCGTTGATTCCTTCTATCAGCGTCAATATAGCCGGCTCCGAGAAGCATTCACGCAGGTTCTTGGCCAACGATGCAACGGCCATTAGCGCTATGCTGGCCCGCGACTCATCGTTCATCGCTTCACGCAGCCACATAAAATCGTCTTTGCGAAAACTTACACAGGATGAGAAATAGTGCATCACCGACTCTGGGTTTTGCCCGTTAAAGCCATGCATTTCCGGAGACAAACCTCTGGATAAACGTATAGACACGTACACGGCATCCATCAGACGATATGTATCACCCGTCAGCGCGTCAAGTTTCTCCTCACGATTAGGATCTTCGGCTGTCAACCAATCTTCAAAAAGCGCATTATATTGCGTACTGATTTCCATGTACGCCTGTTCATACGGATTGTCTTCGCCTATCTCGTTGAGCCAAGCACGCACCACTACCAATGCATGGGTTATCATCCGTTCACCCAACGCACGCTCTACTATATTGATTTGATCTTCTATCTTTTGAGACATCTATTTGCTTACCTTTTGATCATTAATTATTTATAGTTCCTCGCGAATAAGGTAATCGTTACGGGACGGAGAGTTACGAATAACCAGTTCTGCCAAAAATCCTGCCAAAAACAACATACAACCCAATATCATCATCAGTATGGCTATATGAAAATACGGATTTACTCCTACCAACATTGCCGGAACATGGTTGGACAACGCATATAGTTTCATTCCGCCAACCACTATGACTGCTACAAAACCGATAAAGAACATCAGACTTCCCACCAGCCCGAAGAAGTGCATAGGCTGCTTGCCGAACTTATTCAGAAACCACAACGTCATCAGATCCAAGTAGCCGTTCACAAAGCGGTTTATACCAAACTTGCTACTACCGTACTCACGCTTACGGTGTTGCACCACTTTCTCGCCTATCTTGGTAAAACCGGCATTCTTCGCCAAATAGGGTATATATCGATGCATCTCGCTAAACACCTCTATATTCTTCACCACCTCGTTGCGATAGGCTTTTAGACCGCAGTTCATATCATGCAAATGAATACCTGTCACCTTGCGCGCTGTTGCATTGAACAACTTGGATGGCAGATTCTTGGTCAACTTGTTGTCATAGCGTTTCTGTTTCCAGCCGCTCACCAGATCATAGCCTTCTGCCTTTATCATATGGTAGAGTTCAGGTATCTCATCAGGAGAGTCCTGCAGGTCCGCATCCATCGTAATGACCACATCGCCTTCTGCTGCCTTAAAGCCGCAGTACAATGCTGCCGATTTGCCGTAGTTCCTGCGAAAGCATATTCCGCGAACCTTTCCTTGGCTCTCCTGCCCATTGCTTGCCTGCAGTTTTTTTATCACCTCCCACGACTCATCAGTACTACCGTCATTCACGAAAATAACCTCATAGGAGAACTTATTCTCCTTCATCACGCGCACTATCCACTCGTAGAGATGTGGCAACGACTCCGCCTCATTATAGAGAGGCACTATTACAGAAATATCCATATTATTGATTAACTATTTATTCCATTCTCTTTTGCCATTTGCTGTTTCCGCAAATGTTTCGTCTTGTGGACAACTATTATGCCCGCCATTACTATCATCATCACCCAAGGAACATCGCCTACAGGCGGCTTGAATGGGTCTTCCGGATCATAACCCGGGCCATAACCTCCACCGCCACTACCGCCTCGTCGAATCGGAGTGTAAGTCCCTTCATCCGGCATTGACATGTCTTGCGCAGGCATCGGAACGCTATATGTCCCATAGAATGGATTATCCACTACTCTCGAAGCGTTGGATTGCTGCATCGGCTCATTCAACCTGTACATCGAGGTCGTCCGGAAATTGTACTGCGGGTGCGCATTTCCGTTCTCTTGAGCAATAGCCGCCTGCGGTATACACAACACTATTGCATCCACACTATGAGCAAGTATACTCTCAACGTATCACGATAGTTCTTTTATTACATAATGTTACATTTTTCCTATGCACACAATTATGCAATTTTGCAAAGATACAACTTTTCTGAGAAAAAAACAAATTTTTCTTCCATTTTTTTCGATTTTGTTACTCCTGACTTGCAAAATACAGCATTTCTCTTTTTTGCTTGCATACGTAAAATATTTTACGTACCTTTGCAGCGAATTTGTGCACAACAAGTTTTCATCCTCAAAATGTCTCATATTTCTTCCTTTTTCCAATCGAAGTCTTTTCGAGGTTTTATCGGGGTTTTATCGAGTCAATCCTAGACAATACCCGAATCGATTTCGAGACGATACCGAGACGATGACGAGACGATGACGAGAGGAAAAAATGATTTGCACATACTAGTTGCCACTTATTTAAACAAACAATTTTCGGTATTATCTGTCTTATAAACATATGAACTTTACACACCTACATGTTCACTCCCATTACTCTCTCTTGGATGGTATGTCTAAGGTCAACGAGATAGTGGACAAATGTATTGCCAGCGGTATGAATGCTGTGGCGCTTACCGACCACGGTAATATGTACGGCATCAAGGAACTGCTTGACTACTGCAAAGGCATCAACAAGAAACGCAAGGAGGAAGGGATCGAACCTTTCCTCCCTATTGTAGGTGTAGAGGCGTATTGCGCACGACGCGGACGCTTATCACACAAGGACGACAAAGCCGTCAATGCGGAAGGCAGAACATACGTCATTGATCGTTCCGGATGGCACCTTATACTGCTTGCCAAAAATATGACAGGATACCATAACCTCTGTCGCTTGGTTTCTGCCGGATTTATGGCAGACGCTTATTACCACACCGCTCGTATTGACCGAGAATTGCTGGAGAAATGGCACGAGGGAATCATCTGTTCTTCCGCTTGTCTCGGTGGCGAATTGCCGCAAAAGATACTCGATGGAATCGCGCAGAACAACGATTTTACAGAAGCAGAAGAGACCATCGAGTGGTTCAAAAATCTGTTCGGCGAAGATTACTACATAGAGATGCAACGCCATGAGACACAGAAACCGGGCGGAGACCAAGAAGTGTACGAGCGACAAAAGCAGGTCAACCCCGTTCTTGTCGAATTGGCACACAAACATGGCGTCAAACTCATTTGTGCCAACGACTCACACTTCGTTAACGAAGAAGACGCAGAGGCACACGACCGACTCATCTGTCTTAGTACCAACCACTTCGTCAACGATGTCAACCGAATGCACTACACCAAGCAGGAGTGGCTCAAGACACCGGAGGAAATGTACGAGATCTTTAGCGACATACCGGAAGCTCTCGAAAATACACAAGAAATAGTCGATAAAATCGAAATATATGACATAGACCACGACCCGATCATGCCGCTCTTCGATATTCCGGAAGAATTCGGTACCGAAGCGGAATGGAGAACTAAGTTCACCAAGGAACAACTCTTTGAGGAGTTTACCCGCGACGAGAAAGGAAATGTGGTATTAAGCCAAGAGGACGCTGAGAAGAAAATCAAAAAACTCGGAGGATACGACCGTCTCTACCGCATCAAGTTTGAGGCCGACTATCTCAAGTATCTCGCGTACAAAGGCGCGCACGAACGATACGGAGAAACGTTAACCGAAGAGCAAGAGGAACGCATCAATTTCGAATTGCATATCATGAAGACGATGGGATTCCCGGGCTACTTCTTGATTGTGATGGACTTCATCCGCGCCGCACGTGAGGAATTGGACGTATCCGTCGGTCCGGGACGTGGTTCCGCTGCCGGCTCTGTTGTCGCATATTGCTTGCACATCACAGACCTCGACCCACTTAAGTACGACTTGCTTTTCGAGCGTTTCCTCAATCCCGATCGTATCTCTCTACCCGATATTGATACCGACTTCGAAGATTGCGGACGACAGAAAGTGTTGGATTGGGTAAGCAAGAAATATGGTGAAACACACGTGGCGCACATCGTTACTTATGGTAAGATGGCCACCAAATCTGCTCTTGCCGACGTGGGACGTGTTCAGCAAGTCCCACTTAGCCGCGTCAACGAACTCAAGGGAATGATTCCTGACAAAGAGTTCCCCGGCAACATCAAAGACGAGAATGGCAAGTCTCCTAAGGTTAATCTCAATAACTGCTACAAATACATAGACGAGCTCAAGGAATTGTGCCAGCACGGAGACTATAACGAGCGCTCCATGTTACAGTTCGCTGCACGTCTCGAAGGAACGATTCGCCAGGTCGGCGTACATGCCTGCGGAGTCATCATCGGAGCTGACGACCTTACCAATTTTGCTCCGTTGAGTTCGGTGGAAGATAAGATCAGCAAGAAGCGCGTCCTGGTAACCGAATACGACGGCCACGTAGTCGAATCCGTTGGATTGATCAAGATGGACTTCTTGGGACTCATTACGCTAACGATTATCAAGGAATGTCTGCGCAACATCAAACGCGCTCGAGGTATTGACGTGGACATTGACCATATACCTATTGATGACGAACTGACTTACAAGTTATTCCAAGAGGGCAAAACTGTAGCTGTCTTCCAATTCGAGTCCGGTGGTATGCAGAAATATTTGCGCGAACTCAAACCGACTGTTATCGGAGACCTCATCGCTATGAATGCGCTCTACCGACCGGGACCTATGGACTACATCCCGCAGTTTATCAAACGTAAACAAGGCATCGAACCTGTGACTTATGATATCCCCGTCATGGAGAAGTACCTTAAAGATACTTATGGTGTTACGGTTTACCAAGAGCAAGTCATGCTTCTGAGCCGTTTGTTGGCCGATTTCACCCGCGGTGAGAGTGACAAACTGCGTAAAGCCATGGGTAAGAAGCAAATGGCTGTACTGCAGGAACTGAAAGGCAAATTCATGGACGGAGGAAAAAAGAACGGCCATGACCCGAAGATATTGGAGAAGATATGGTGCGATTGGGAGAAGTTTGCTTCTTATGCCTTCAACAAGTCACATGCCGCTTGCTATTCGTGGGTCGCTTACCAAACCGGGTATCTCAAAGCGCACTACCCTGCCGAGTTTATGGCGGCTAACCTTACTGTCCACAAAGATGACATCAAAGAAGTCACCAAACTGATGGACGAGTGCCGCGCACTCAAAGTGAATGTACTCGAACCGGACATCAACGAATCGGATCTGAGCTTCACAGTCAACAGCAAAGGTGACATTCGCTTTGGTCTGGGTGGTATCAAAGGAGTTGGTGAAGGAGCGGCAGAAGCTATCATTGTAGAACGAGAGAAGAACGGCAAATACAAGAATATATTCGATTTCTTGGAGCGTGTCAATCTGCAAGCATGCAACCGAAAAACCATAGAATGGTTGGCTGCTGCTGGTGCCTTTGAATGTTTCCAAGATATATACCGCGAGCAGATACTCGGCGAATATAACACTGGAGAATCCGTTCTCGATGCGCTCATGCAATACGGAAACCGCTTCCAACAGGACCGTGAGACAAGCCAGAACTCGCTCTTCGGTGATTTGGATGATGCCATAGATATCAAGCACCCGGATTTACCCAAAGTACCGCACTGGAACACCATTGAGCGCCTCAATCGAGAGAAGGAACTGATTGGCATTTACCTTTCTGCTCACCCGCTGGACGAATACGAATATGAAGTTCGCGAATTATGTAATCTCACAGCAAAAGAGTTGTCTCTCTTTGAGGGTTGGTGCAAACCGGATGAGAGACAAGCGGCAGAAATGCGTATTCGCGCCGAGATTGCAGAGATGATGCCGGCGGATAACACCGAGTCGGACGAAGATGAAGGCGACGAAAACACGGATGGCGAAGCCAAACCTATTCTGCCATCCAAGTTTATTGCAGAGCACAAGAACCAAGCATGCCTTGTCGGAGGTATCATCACTGAAGCAGAGCAACGAGTCAGCCAAAAAGGTAATCCGTACGGACGATACACGATAGAAGATTACACAGGTAGTTACCAGTTTGTTCTCTTTGGCAACGCATACCAGCAGTTTGCACATTTGATGCTCAAGGACTTGTACATCCTTGTTACCGGCGTTATTCAGCAACGAAACGCAGGTCAACGCTGGTTCAAGGAACAAGCAGATGAAACTGCTGAGTACGAATTTATGGTTCAACGAGTGGACATGCTAAGCGATGTACAGGAGCAACGAACAGAAGGAATCAGCCTTCAACTGTCTCTGGATACATTGAGCAGCGAACTGATTGAGGAGTTGAACGAACAAGTAGCGGCCAATCCGGGTAGCAGTCACCTGCATATCTGCGTGTACAATCCGATTAACCGCCATCGCATTGCCATGACTAGCCGTGGACATAGTATTCACGTCACTCCGCGCTTTTACAGATGGCTGCGAGAGAAAAGACAAGATGGCAAATTGGAATTTAATATACTGACCAAAGCATGACATACAACGAAACTGTTGATTACCTATACAACTCACGTCCACCGTTTCATATCATCGGTTCTGATGCGTACAAATCCGGATTGGACAATACGCTACGCCTGATGGCGCATGTCGGCAACCCGCACGAGCACTTGCGTACAGTACATATTGCCGGCACCAATGGAAAAGGGTCAACAAGCCATCTCATCGCTGCAGTTCTGCAAGCTGCAGGACTTAAAGTGGGACTATATACCAGCCCTCACCTCATTGATCTACGCGAACGCATTCGCATAAATGGTCAACCTGTTAATGAGGAAAAAGTAGTCGGTTTCATCGAAAAAAACAAGGAGTATCTTGATATGGTACAACCTTCCTTTTTCGAAACGATGACAGCGATGGCTTTTGCGATCTTTGTGGAAGAAAAAGTGGATATCGCTGTGATAGAAACAGGTCTTGGAGGACGATTGGATAGTACCAACGTGCTGTCTCCCCTTATCTCTGTGGTTACCAATATCGGCATGGACCACACAGAGTTTCTTGGTAACACATTGCCGCAAATTGCACGCGAGAAAGCAGGTATCATCAAGCCAAACACACCTTGTGTTATTGGCGAGAGTCATCCGCTGACTGACATGGTATTTATAGAACGCGCGCGCGAGTGTAACATTCTGGGAGAAGGCTTGGAAACGACCGATTGCCGGATATGGTTTGCCGACCAGTGTGGCTATATGCGTAGCCGACGAAAACGTGAGATTCCGGAATGTGAACTGCATGGTATATACCAGGAGCACAACATGCAAACGGCCTATGTAGCACTACAAGCATTAAGAAACTACGGAGGAATCCACATTCCACCGATTGCTTTCAGAGAAGGTTTTGCACATGTATGTAGCATAACAGGGCTGCGTGGAAGATGGGAAACGTTGTGCACAAGTCCTTTAACTATCTGCGACACAGGACACAATAGTCATGGTATCAAATATGTAGCTGAGCAACTCAAGCAACTGAAGAATCCGAATATATGGATTATCTTTGGTATGGTCAACGACAAAGACACCGATGTAGTAATGCAATTACTACCGACCGATTCTCACTGTCATTATATCTTCACCACTCCCAATACTCAGCGCGCAAGAACAGCACAAGAAATGCTAAAAATGTGGGGTAAAGAGGGCGTAGCGATAGACGATCCATCAGAGGCTATCCGCTACGCGCGAGCACACGTGAATGCAGACGATGCCATTTTTATTGGAGGAAGCAACTATCTCGTTGGCACAGCCCTCCAATTCTTTAAATAAACATTACACAACAATGAAATATCACGTTATACATTTGGATACTCACTTCTCCGAAGAATGGAAGAAAGATGTCTTCGACAACAACATGGGCATGCACGGCGTTGATACGATAGACGGCAACGACTATTATATACCATCTGAGTTATGGCAGAAGAACAAATCAGAGATAGAACTTCTCTGCCGCTTAGCAACCTCCCAAGATGTGACATTCCTGGGAGTTGAAGAGTGTCCTGATGAGAATTGGAATGCAGTGTGGGAAGCGGAACACCCCATGATGGAACTGCCTATGGGTGTCAAAATCATCCCTCATTGCGCTTTCGGTGCAGGTCATCACGAGACCACAGCCATGATGATTGATGCCATGCTTCATACGTCCACATTACACTTTCCTCAATCCACAATTCTCGACCATGGCACCGGTACCGGCGTATTGGCTATTTTTGCCAAGAAGTTAGGAGCCAAGCATGTGGTGGCTATTGACATAGACGACAAGAGTGTTACTAACGCACGCGAAAACGCCGATCTCAACCAAGTGGACATAGAGACGCTATTGTCTACATCCGGCTTATTAAACGTCCAACCTGCCACCTTTGATCTCATTCTCGCCAATATACATCGCAACGTACTCATAGCCAACATGCCTACCTACGCTGCAGCTCTTACATCCAATGGCCAGCTATGGCTCAGCGGCTTTTACGAGGAGGATTGTCCCATCCTCATCCGTGCTGCACGGGAACATGACCTACAGTGGTTAGAGACGCGTTCTAACGGCGATTGGAGAATGCTCATGTTCTGCAAATAAACTCTGCCACAATCTGCCATTTTGGCAGTCTATGCTACTTTGGAACATAGTTTGTAGTACTTTCGGTGAATCAGATTAACAGAATGATTAACCAAAACACTATACAACTATGAACAACAATGCTAACAACAACGAGAACTTAAAGAAGTTCGCTATTAACCTTTGCGAGCGAGCTCGTGAAGGCAAACTGGACCCAGTCATCGGACGTGATGATGAGATCAGACGAGTCCTGCAAATTCTCTCGCGCCGCACAAAGAACAACCCTATTCTCATCGGAGAACCTGGTGTTGGTAAAACCGCAATAGCAGAAGGATTAGCGCATCGTATCATTCGCGGCGATGTTCCGGAGAACCTAAAGAAGAAACAGATCTACTCATTGGACATGGGAGCTCTCATTGCCGGAGCTAAGTACCAAGGCGAGTTCGAGGAGCGACTCAAAGGCGTAGTTAACGAAGTAGTTGCTGCTGCCGGAGAAATCATCCTTTTCATCGATGAGATACACACGCTGGTAGGAGCCGGAAAATCATCGGGTGCAATGGATGCTGCTAATATATTGAAACCTGCACTCGCGCGTGGAGATTTACGGGCTATCGGTGCTACCACTTTGGACGAGTACCAGAAGTACTTTGAGACCGACAAAGCATTGGAACGCCGATTCCAAGTCGTCATGGTGGATGAGCCGGACGAAGCTGCTACTATTAGTATCCTGCGAGGATTGAAAGAACGCTACGAGACACACCACAAGGTGCGAATCAAAGATGACGCTATTATTGCAGCGGTTACACTCTCTTCACGATACATTACCGATCGTTTCCTGCCGGACAAAGCCATAGATCTGGTGGACGAAGCAGCAGCCAAACTGCGTTTGGAAGTGGATTCTAAACCAGAGGAGATTGATTCACTTGATCGCCAAATTAAGCAACTCGAGATAGAACGCGAAGCTATCAAGCGCGACAAAGATGAAGCGAAACTTGGCGAAATTGAGAAACAACTCAAGGAACTCAAGGTTAAATCTGACGAGCTCAATTCGCGTTGGAACAAAGAGAAAGGCTACGTAGCCACTATTCAAAACGAGAAAGCACGCATCGAACAAATGAAACACGAGGCCGAAGTTGCTGAACGCGAAGGCGACTACGGCAAAGTGGCAGAGATACGCTACAGCCGCCTGCAACAAGCCGAGGCGAACATCAAGGCTGCACAAGAGGCCTTACACCAATTGGGCCAAGAGAGTCTCATTAAAGAGGAGGTCGACGAGGATGATATTGCTGAGGTAGTTGCTCGATGGACAGGCATTCCTGTTACCAAAATGATGCAATCCGAACGCGACAAACTCCTTCATCTCGAGGAAGAGTTGCACAAACGAGTAATCGGACAAGATGAAGCTATTGCAGCCGTGAGCGATGCTATTAGACGCAGTCGCGCCGGACTACAGGACCCCAAAAGACCTATCGGAAGTTTCATCTTCCTCGGTACAACCGGTGTCGGAAAAACCGAATTGGCAAAAGCGCTTGCTGACTACCTGTTCGATGACGAAAATATGATGACTCGTATTGATATGTCTGAGTATCAGGAAAAATTCAGTGCGACACGACTAATAGGAGCGCCTCCCGGATACGTAGGATATGACGAGGGAGGACAACTCACCGAAGCTATCCGACGCAAACCCTACTCTGTCGTGCTCTTCGACGAGATTGAGAAAGCACATCCGGATGTATTCAATGTACTACTGCAAGTGCTCGATGACGGACGACTTACGGATAACAAAGGACGTGTGGTCAACTTCAAGAACACCCTGATTATTTTGACATCCAACCTCGGTAGCCAACTCATTCGCGAAAACGCAGAAAAAGGTGTGGACACCGAGACTACACGCAACCAAGTAATGGAACTGCTTCGTCAGACTATCCGACCGGAGTTCCTCAACCGTATAGACGAAACCATCATGTTTACTCCGTTGAACGAGAAACAGATACGTGATATAGTCGGCCTGCAAATCAGCCAAGTACACAAGATGCTTGCTAATAACGGAATTGATCTACGCGTAACCGATGATGCTATAGACTATATTGCTAAGGAAGGCTACGACCCGCAGTTTGGCGCACGACCCGTCAAGAGAGCTCTACAACGATTGGTTCTCAATGAACTAAGTAAGCAAATCATTGCCGGAAAAGTCAACCAATCCAAACCGGTTATCGTGGAGTTACGAGACGGCGAACTATCTTTCCGCAACTAATCGTAAAGGTTTTACGATTGGCTAAATACAAAAAACAAATAGAGGCACCCTGATGGATGCCTCTATTGTTATCATTAAGATTGTCGCAGATTATTCTGCAGCGTCATCTTTCTTTGCAGCTTTCTTGGTTGCCTTCTTTGCAGGAGCAGCCTCGGCCTCCATAGAAGCCTTGAGTTCTGCAAGAGCGCTCAGGTCACCGAGAGTAGTCTTCTCTACCTTAGGCATATCGATCTGCGGTTCTTCAGCCTTAGCAGCCTTCTTAGCAGCCTTAGCCGGAGCCTCTTTGCGCTCCTCCCAAGTGCGGAGGTGGCTTACGAGGATACGCTTAGCATCGCGGTTAAACTCAATAACCTTGAAGTTGAGAGTGTCGCCAACAGCAACAGCGCTCTTGTCTTCCTTCTGGAGGTGGCGAGTTGTGCAGAATGCCTCAACGCCGTCCTCGAGAGAGATAACTGCGCCCTTGTCGGTCAGCTCAACTACCTTGCCTTCTACTACGCTATCAACACCGAACTTAGCCTCAAGTTCCTCCCAAGGATTCTCCTCGAGTTGCTTGTGACCGAGGCTCAGACGACGGTTAGCAACATCGATGTCGAGAACGACAACTTCGATTTGTGCGCCAATCTGAGTGAACTCGTTCGGGTGTTTGATTTTCTTGGTCCAGCTGAGGTCGCTGATGTGGATAAGTCCGTCAACGCCTTCCTCAATCTCAACGAATACGCCGAAGTTGGTGAAGTTGCGAACCTTAGCGAAGTGGCGTGTACCAACAGCATATTTGGTCTCAACGTTAGCCCAAGGATCGTCCTTGAGTTGCTTGATACCGAGGGACATCTTGCGCTCAGCGCGGTCGAGAGTCAGGATAACAGCATCCACCTCGTCGCCAACCTTCAGGAAGTCGTTAGCGCTGCGGAGGTGCTGGCTCCAGCTCATTTCACTTACGTGAACGAGACCCTCAACGCCTTCTGCGATCTCAACGAATGCTCCGTAGTCAGCCATAACGACAACCTTACCGTGAACCTTGTCACCAACCTTGAGGTTAGCGTCAAGTGCATCCCATGGATGCGGAGTCAGTTGCTTCAAGCCGAGAGCGATACGCTTCTTCTCCTCATCAAAGTCGAGGATAACCACGTTGATCTTCTGATCCAATTGGAGCAGTTCGTGCGGGTCATTAACGCGACCCCAGCTGAGGTCGGTAATGTGGATAAGACCGTCAACACCACCGAGGTCGATGAATACGCCGTAGTTGGTGATGTTCTTAACGGTACCCTCGAGTACCTGACCCTTCTCGAGTTTGCCGACGATCTCTTGCTTTTGTTGCTCGATCTCAGCCTCGATGAGAGCCTTGTGACTTACTACTACATTGCGGAACTCCGGATTGAGTTTAACAATCTTGAATTCCATGGTCTTACCAACGAGGATATCGTAGTCGCGAACCGGCTTAACGTCGATTTGGCTACCCGGGAGGAATGCCTCCATACCGAGAACATCAACGATCATACCGCCCTTAGAGCGCCACTTGATGTAACCGGTAACGATTTCACCTGCGTTGTAAGCTTCGTTAACGCGATCCCAAGCCTGAGCGGTGCGTGCCTCCTTGTGAGAGAGCACGAGTTGGCCCTTCTTGTCCTCCTGGCTCTGAATGTAAACTTCAACTTTGTCGCCTACCTTCAGGTCCGGGTTGTAACGGAACTCAGCGGCCGGAACGATACCGTCCGACTTGTAGCCTACGTTGACAACAACCTCGCGTTTGTTAATGCTGATAACTGTACCCTCTACAACCTCATTGTCCTTGATAGCGCTGAGGGTGTCGTTGTACTTCTGAATTTCTGCTTCGTTTTTGCTGCCTTGCTTTTGTGCTTCATAGGCATCCCAGTCGAAGTTCTGGAGAGAAAGATTTTCTGCCATTGTGGTAGATAAAAGTTGGAAACCAATATTCGGTATAAAGATATATCGGTATATCGAATTTCCGTTAAAAGTTAATAATGTTGCTTCTTGTGTCGTTGCGCTTAATTAGCCGCGCACGCAAAAAAGCGTGCAAAGGTACAACTTTTTTTTGACATGTGCAAATAAAAAGCAGAAAAAACGCCGCAGAGGGCGCTTTTTCTATTAAAACCTATCTTCAACTATGCGGTTTATCTCATCTCTTGGCCTTGTGCGTTATATGTTTTATCTCCGCATTGGATGAGCAGTTGGCCGTTGTCGATGTACTTCGTCGCAAAAGGAGTAGCGGTAATCGGCGTGCTGTCAATGCTCGTATTATCGTCGATGATAGTTGTAGTATCGCTGACGGGTTGTGCTTGTATTGTAAAATAGCAATTAGGGTCATCGAGGGAAATAACTTTACAAGTATATACCTGATCGTTGTTCTCTATAATTAGTTCGCGTTCCGTGCCGAGAATACTATCATTTTCGTCGGTCCACTCATAGGCAAATCCTTCCGGTGCGATACAAGTGACCATAGAAGAATCGCTGCTATAATCGAGCGCTATGTATGGGGACGTGCAGTCAAGTGTGAAATACGCATAGCCGAAGTGTGCACCCAAACCACAATCCATTGTGGTAAAGCGGACTCTGATATCTTCTCCGTCGTATGGTCTTAAATCGATACCGATTGTTGCCCAATCTTTCCATGCAACCATATCATTTCTTTTGCTTCCATACTGGCAGACATTCCAGCCGGAAGCGATTGCATCGTTGGAGGTGAAGTTGACATGCCCGCAGGCCGGACCTATTAAATATCCCTCTGTATCTAATATCTCTATGCTAAATTGCGGTAGATGGTCGTCGTGCTGTCCCGGATCTTGAAGTACAATGGCGTAGCGTATAATGAGAATGCCCGAATTAGCGGAATCCACCGCAATATCATAGGTGATAGATTCGGCCCCGCATTGCGTTTCCCAATTACCCAATCGTACGGA
>JAILDU010000069.1 GCA_024689005.1 Paludibacteraceae bacterium | reverse complement strand
TGACCTTGACGAACGTATCGCGTGGATTGTAGATGACCTCGGTTCTGCGTTTGCCGCAACAGATATGGAGAAAATCATGCATGGCTTCGGAAAGAGCACGCAGCAGACTGACCCTATGCTCCATTTTTACGAGGACGTCCTTTTCCAGTATGATCCCGCTGCCAAGAAACAATGTGGCGTTTACTATACTCCCCAACCGGTGGTGGAGTTTATTGTGCGAGCCGTGGACGATATTCTGCGCACGGAGTTCAATCTGCCGATGGGTTTGGCGGACACTTCCAAAGTGGAGATTGAACAAGAGATAGAACAAGACCTCAAACATCGTAAAGAGAAGAAACTCGTTCATCGTGTACAGGTTCTTGATCCGGCAACAGGAACAGGTACTTTCCTTGCCGAGACCGTACGACAAATCAAACGTGACCTCGGCGGACAAATGGGCGCTTGGCCAAGTTACGTGCCCGAACATCTCTTGCCGCGCTTACATGGCTTCGAACTGATGATGGCGCCTTATACGATCGCCCATCTCAAACTCGATATGGAGATTGGTATTCCTGCCCAACAACGTCTCAAAGTCTTCCTGACCAACTCTTTGGAGGAAGCCGACAAAGAAGCCGGAACACTTTTCGGTAACTATCTCGCACAAGAAGCGAACGAAGCTTCTCATATCAAGCAATCTGCTCCCGTAATGATTGTTATGGGCAATCCTCCGTATTCTGGAATTTCTCAGAATAACGGAGAGTGGATAACGAATCTGTTAGCCGATTATAAGAAGGAGCCGGGTGGCGTTCTCCCATTACAGGAACGTAAAATTTGGCTCAATGATGATTACTGCAAATTCATCCGTTTAGGCCAGTATTACGTAGATCGTAATAAGGAAGGAGTGCTCGCATATATTTGCAACAACGGTTTCTTGGACAATACTACTTTCCGAGGAATGCGTTGGCATCTTTTGCAGAGCTTTGACAAAATTTATGTCATCAACTTACATGGAAATTCTATGAAAAAAGAGGTGTGCTCTGATGGGGAAAAAGATGAAAATGTCTTTGATATAATGGTGGGCACTTCTATAAATATTTTTGTAAAGACAGGACAGAAAAAGAAGGGCACTCTTGCTAATGTGTATTATACGGATATTTATGGTCTTAGAAAGACCAAATATAATATTCTTTCTCAAAACACTTTGACATCTCTTAATTTTAAGACGTTACCTTTGAAAGAACCATTTTATTTCTTTATACCGACAGATGAGGAGGGGCGAAGTAGATACGAAGAAGGATTTAGAATAGACAATTTAATGCCATTAACATCTTCTGGAATTGTGTCTATGGGTGATTCCCTCGCTTATGCCAACGATGCTGGTACTATTAGAGAGAGAATAGGTGATGTCCTAGAAAAAGAATATACTTCTGCACAATTGACGGAAAAATATAATCTTGGCAAAAATTATGCAGACTATATTTTTGAGAGCAAAAGAAATGGCCTGCAAATAGATGAAAACAAAATAGTTAAAGTCAAATATCGTCCATTTGATGATAAATGGACTTATTTTGACAACCGAGTATTATGGAGGTCGAGAGAGACAGTAATGCGTCACCTTACTAGCCCCAACTTGGGATTTGTGTGTGTGAGGATAAATAGCAAGGATGAAGGTACATATTTTGTGGTTGATAATATAATGGATAAAACCATCCTTTCGTCAAAGGATAACGCAAATGTCTTCCCTCTCTACCTCTACCCGGAAGAAGGCTCTTTTGATGCCGAACGCCGCGCCAATATCGACGAAACGATTGCCAATAAAATAGCCGAAATTCTGCATTGGGCTTATGTGCCGGATAGCCGTATTGTGGTAGATTTGGCGGAAGGATACGAGAACGTTTTATACCCCGAAGATATCTTCGACTATATCTACGGCGTGCTGCACTCACCAGCCTACCGCGCGAAATATAAGGAGTTCCTCAAGGTGGATTTTCCGCGTATTCCTTACCCCAAGAACGCCGATGAGTTTGAGCATTTCCGTTCCTTCGGCAACCAACTCCGCGAACTTCATCTGATGCACAATGTGCCGGAGTCGCCTGTTTCTTTCCCCGAATCAGGTTCTTTGCTCGTCGAAAAAGTGGAATTCTCTTTGTCGGCTGCGCCGGGCGTCAGCGCGGCGGATACTTCGTCTGTTAGCCCCGAATCTCATTCGGGCCGTGTGTACATCAACGCTACCCAGTACTTTGCGAACGTTCCGACCGAAGCGTGGGAGTTCTATATCGGTGGTTATCAACCTGCGCAGAAATGGCTCAAAGACCGCAAGGGTCGCGTGCTCTCCTTTGATGACATTGAGCACTACCGCAAAATCATCTCCGTCCTCATAGAGACAAAGGCAATCATGGAGGAAATGGGGTAAGTCAACCGTCTCATGCATTTTTTGAAATAATAGGTTGTCGCTGTGTCGCTGTGTCGTTCTTGCATAAAATGCTTATAAATAGCTTGTTGCACGAAAAATCAACAGCGACACAGCGACAACAAGATTTTTCATCCGCCAACCGTGAGGCCCTTTCATCCGCATGGCTGCTCGCCAGCGGAGGCTCTCCGATTTCGAACGCTGTGTTCAAAAACTCAGTGTTAGTGGTTCGTTAGCGATTAGTTGGTTATTCCTTAGCCGTTCGTTCATTCTTAACGGAGGACAAACGTACTCGTCTCGGAACAAAAGGCTGCGTAACCGATAATCGTACTTCATTTCATCCTCTCGTATCCGTCCCGTATCTGTCTCGTAAACGGCATGTTAGTAGTGCGAAAACCCCGACAAAACCCCGATCAAACCCCGACGAGCCGCATACCTTATTCGCAAAAAATGCCATTCGCACCGTTTTTTCTTGCATATATCAAAAAAAAGCAGTAATTTTGCAGCGAATTTATTATTTAATAAATTGCCCGATTATGGATTCAGATAAACAACCTATTCAGTTGCCGGAAAATGCGGCGCGTCCGCTCAAACCCGGAGAGAAATACGAACCGATCTTACGTTCAGACAAAGAGTACCCGGAAGTGACGCCTTATAGCGTCAGTATAGGTGTGTTGATGGCAGTCATTTTCTCTGCTGCCGCTGCTTATCTGGGACTGAAGGTGGGGCAGGTGTTCGAGGCTGCTATTCCTATAGCTATCATCGCTGTCAGTCTGTCGTCTATCCTCAAGCGTAAGAACGCGCTGGGCGAGAATGTCATGATACAGTCTATCGGCGCCAGTTCGGGCGTCATAGTCGCAGGTGCTATCTTTACCCTGCCGGCTCTGTATATCCTGCAGGCCAAGTATCCGGACATGACTGTCAGCTTCATGCAGATCTTCCTCTCCTCGCTGCTCGGCGGATGTCTGGGAATACTCTTCCTCATTCCTTTCCGCAAGTATTTTGTGCAGGAGAAGCACGGTGAATATCCGTTCCCGGAGGCCACGGCTACCACTCAGGTGTTGGTCAGCGGCGAGTCGGCTAATCAGGCCAAACCGCTCATCTGGGCTGCAGGCATAGGCGGACTCTACGATTTTGTGGTCAGCACGTTTGGCCTGTGGACCGAGCAACTGAGCACACGAATGATGGGTTGGGGTGAGACGATTGCCGCTAAGTTCAAGTTGGTCTTCTCTATCAACACTTCGGCTGCCGTGCTCGGTTTGGGCTACATCATCGGTCTGAAGTATGCGGCTATCATCTGCGCGGGTTCGTTCTTCGTGTGGTGGGTGTTGCTGCCTGTATTGGGTAGCATGCCGGGCCTGGAGACAGTAGATCCGCAGGTATTGTTCACCTCTTATGGCCGCAATATAGGCATCGGCGCCATCGCGATGGCCGGACTCATCGGTATTGTCCGTTCGTGGGGAGTGATCAAGAGCGCCGTGGGCTTGGCCGGTAAGGAGCTGGGCGGCCACGGCAAGGCTATCGTGGAGAACAGCTTGCGCACCGAGCGTGACCTAAGTATGAAACTGCTCGTCATAGCCGTTGTTGCTGCTTTGGTCTGCATTCTCGTCTTCTTCTGGTTGGGCGTGTTGCACAATCTCTGGCAGGCACTCGTAGCTTTTGTGGTTGTGGCGGTTATCGCGTTCCTCTTCACTACCGTGGCAGCCAATGCCATCGCTATCGTGGGCAGCAACCCTGTATCGGGCATGACGCTGATGACGCTGATCATCGCGTCGGTAGTGTTTGTGGCTGTGGGCATGAAGGGCACCAGCGGAATGGTGGGAGCCATGATCATTGGCGGCGTTGTTTGCACGGCGCTCAGTATGGCCGGAGGCTTCATCACCGATCTTAAGATAGGTTACTGGATTGGTTCTACTCCGCGCAAACAGGAGACATGGAAATTTCTCGGCACGCTCGTCTCGGCAGCAACCGTTGGCGGTGTGATGATTATTCTTAATAAGACTTATGGTTTCACCGGTGAGAACGCGCTGGTAGCCCCTCAGGCTAACGCTATGGCGGCAGTTATCGAACCGCTCATGTCCGGTCAGGGTGCGCCGTGGATGCTCTATCTGGCCGGCGCCGTTCTGGCTCTCATCCTCAGCCAACTGGGAGTACCCGTACTGCCGTTTGCCCTGGGTATGTTTATTCCGCTGAGTCTGAACACACCGCTATTGGTGGGTGGCGCTATCTCGTGGCTGGTTAGCCGTCAGAAGAAGGACGAACCGGCTGAGGCTGCACAAGCACGCCAGGACAAGGGCACACTCATCGCTTCCGGTTTCATCGCCGGCGGTGCATTGATGGGAGTCGTGTCGGCTATCGTCAAGTTCTGCGGAGCCGATTGGTATCTTGCTGAGTGGGCAGAGAGCGGCACGGCAGCTGTGGTCGGGCTGGTGGCTTATATAGCTATTATCGCTTACTTTATTTGGGCAGCATGTAAAAAAACAACAAACAATAAATAACAAATTACCAACAACAAATAAACAATTTTATTAAAATTATGGTATCTTACAAAGAACTCGGCCTGGTGAACACTCGTGAAATGTTCGCTAAGGCAATCAAGGGTGGCTATGCTATCCCTGCATTCAACTTCAACAACATGGAGCAGCTCCAGGCTATTATCAAGGCTTCAGCTGAGACCAAGAGCCCGGTTATCCTTCAGGTTTCTAAGGGTGCGCGTAACTACGCTAACCAAACTCTGTTGCGTTACATGGCACAAGGCGCCGTTGAGTACGCTAAGGAACTCGGTTGGGAGCACCCGCAAATCTGCTTGCACCTCGACCACGGAGACAGCTTCGAGCTCTGCAAGAGCTGCGTTGACTTCGGTTTCTCCAGCGTTATGATCGACGCTTCTTCTCTTCCTTACGAGGAGAACATCGCGCTGACCAAGAAGGTTGTTGACTATGCTCACCAGTACGATGTAACCGTTGAGGCTGAGCTGGGTGTATTGGCAGGTGTTGAGGACGAGGTTTCGTCTGCAGTTAGCCACTATACCAAGCCGGAAGAGGTTGTTGACTTCGCTACCCGTACAGGTTGCGACAGCTTGGCTATCTCTATCGGTACCAGCCACGGTGCTTACAAGTTCACTCCGGAGCAGTGTACCCGTGACCCGAAGACCGGCCGTCTCGTTCCGCCGCCATTGGCATTCGATGTATTGGATGCAGTGATGGAGCAGCTTCCGGGATTCCCGATTGTACTCCACGGCTCGTCTTCCGTTCCGCAGGAGTATGTAGATATG
>JAILDU010000039.1 GCA_024689005.1 Paludibacteraceae bacterium | reverse complement strand
ATTCGTTATCCACTCTCCGTTATTCTGAGAAATTCCAGAATACGGAGGATTGCCCATAACAATCATTACGGGAGCAGATTGTTTGATATGAGAGGCTTCGTTCGCTTCTTGTGCAAGATAGTTACCGAAGAGTGTTCCGGCTTCTTTTTCTGCTTCTTCTAAGGAGTTGGTCAGGAAGACTTTGAGACGTTGTTGGGCAGGAATACCTATCTCCATATCGAGTTTGAGATGGGCAATCGTATAAGGCGCCATCATTAGTTCGAAGCCATGCAAACGAGGCAAAAGATGTTCGGGCACATAACTTGGCCATGCACCCATTTGTCCGCCAAGGTCACGTTTGATCTGTCGTACGGTCTCGGCAAGGAATGTACCTGTTCCGGTTGCCGGATCAAGGACTTGGACGCGATGAACGAGTTTCTTCTCCTTGCGATGTTTGAGGTCTTGTTCGATTTCTTGCTCTACTTCCACTTTGGAGGTGTCAGCCAAGCCCATCGGCAGATTAAACTCCGTACGCAAAATATCATCCACAGCTCGCACAATAAACTCCACCACCGGTTGTGGCGTGTAATAAACACCACATTGTTTCTTGGCTGCGGGATCATATTGGAACAAGAAATCTTCGTAGAAATGCAGCATCGGATCGGTCTGCTGTGTGCTCTTTCCAAAACCCTGCATGATTTTCTCCATGTCAGTTGCCGCAAACGCAGAAACGAGGTCATCCACTATCCATGCAATACGTTCGTCCAAATCAAAGCCTGCTATTTGTTGGAAGATCTTGCGTAAGAAAGGGTTGGTTTTCGGAATAAGGCTGGCAGCCTCAGCACGCGAGAAATCATCCGGACTTTCGTCATGCAGACGTGCAGCAAACATACCATACGCGATAGTTTGTGCATAGATATCCGCAAAAGTTTTCGGCGTAATGTCATGGATAAGCACCTGCTGGAATGCCTGCATGTAACCGCGAAGTTCAGTTGGCGCGTCACCGTCTTGGATGAGTGCTTGCTCGATGATGTCACGCAACAAACGCGCCTTGCCAGCCATCAGTTGCGCTAACTTGGAAGCCGAAGTAATACGTTGCGGACGCGCGTTTTTGATGTGCTCCATGAGTGAGGCAAAACGATCTGCGTCCGAAAGGCTAATCTTATTGCCCTGTATCTCCGCCAAGCGAACGGATTGTTGCCATTCTCCATGTTCGTACAGATGGAAATCCAGATAATCGGTAAAGATAATCGTGTCCAACGAAGCCTTGTAGCGGTCAAACTGCTCTTTGTTTTTCTTGCGCCCGTCGAGGTCTCCGTCTTCCAGGTCTTTTGCCTCGATGTAAGCAATCGGCAACTGTTTGCTAAGCAAAGTTAGATCCGGTGCTCCGCAATCAATATGGCTTTGTTCGTTGATGACAGTACAGCCTGTGCAATCGTGCAAAAGACGTTGCAGCGCAGGGCGGAAAGAATGTTCGGTCGTCAAACCGGTTTGGTACAATTGATTGATCTCCTTGATATACGTGGAGATAAGTTCGTTCATAGTAGCGTTTGTTATGGTTCGCTACTTATTCTGTCTTTTGGCAATAGGGCACATAAAACGCGGACGAAATTTTGTCGCCCAAGTTACGGCCCTAGGAACTGCCTGACAGAAACAACAAAACACGCCCGCGCACGCGGACGTTTACAATTTGTCTTCTGTCTACCGTATTAAAATTTCCTAGGTTTTAACTTGGTGTAGAACAAATAGCAAACGCTAATTAATAAATATATTTCTTTGTGCAACGTTTTGCACTATTATTTACAATATATAGCGGAATAGTACCGCTCACTTAGATTTTCTTCTTTCGCTTCTTCAAAAATATTTTATGCTTTTCTCAAGAGTTGTTGGTCACGTTGTAGTTGCGGCCGTAAGAGCGGTATGTGTCGTGCTCAATCTCGATGACAGGTTCCTCAAAATCAGTCTTATGCGTCAGCTGCCACTCCAGATACTTGATTGTCAAGCCTCGGTCGAGCCACTGCTTCTCATAGTGGGTCTGTAGCGCTCGAGCATCGTCAAGACGGTCGTTGTGCTCCATTGAGCCTCCGGCCGTAGCTGCATAGAGATCGTCCGTATTGCAGAGCACAGGATAAGCATTCAAGCGCAACATCTCGCACGTATAGGTGTAGAGAAAAGGACTATCGGTCTTGAGGTGAATCAGTCCGTCAGGACGCACTATCTGCTGGTAACGCTGCATGAAATAGGTGCTCGTCAGGCGCTTGGTAGCTTTCTTCATCTGCGGGTCGCAGAAGGTGATCCATATCTCGTCCACCTCGCCTGCAGCAAAGAAGGAAGTGATGATCTCTATGTTGGTTCGCAGGAAAACCACGTTCTTCATGCCTGCCAACTCGGCCTCTTTGGCTCCCACCCACATGCGTGCGCCCTTGATATCAATGCCGATGAAGTTCTTATCAGGATAGCGTTGCGCCAGACCGACGGTATATTCGCCTCTTCCACAACCAAGCTCCAACACTATAGGGTTGTCGTTATGAAAATAGCGGTCGCGCCAATGCCCCGCCATCTCGTGAGTCTGGCTGGCCGGTAGCAGTTCGCGTGCGCCACATTGGAAGACATTAGTGAATGTCTCCATCTCTGCAAATTTCTTCAGTTTATTCTTTCCCATACACCTTTATTCTACGCGCAATACCTCGAAGCCCACGTCTGCTATACCTCGCAGAACGGTGTCACGCAGACCGTGCTGAATCTCAATAACATATGTACCCGTATCCGGAAAATGGCGGTTCTCATCCAGCAGCACAGGCATCTCTATAAACCCGTGATTGCTATTGCCGAGCCACTGTCCTCGGTCGTCTGCCAAGTAGAACTCTATGGTATCACAATGGTTGGCATTGCGGATGAAGAGCCACATGTTCTGATAGGGATAGCGTTCGGTATGACGCACATAGACGAGCGTACGATAGGTAGCTGAAGCGTCTGTGATAGGCACCTCGAAGCGAACAACCGAATCAACATGCCACTCGTTGGAAGGGATGGTGGCAAACTTGGTATAGACTATATCAGTACGGCATGCCGTAACGAGGCATGCGGCTGCTACGACGAGGGTAGAGATGTACTTGTTCATTTCTGTTTGTTTTTAGGACGACGGTCGCGGTGGTTATTGTCACGACGGTCACGATTATTATTGTTGTTGCGCTTGCGGTCGAAACGTGTGACATCCTCGTGTCCGACTACGTTCTGATAGCCTATCTCAGCCACCGAGGCGCGCGTTCCCTCCAGTGTGTCGGGTTTCTCTCCGCGGCGGTTCATAGCGATGATATCGTTGGCACGTTGTGTGCTGATAGTCTGCAGGTTGGCTGCTATGTGCTGGTCAGACGAATAGGTAACCAGCCCGGCCAGCGGGTCGGTAGAGAAGAGGTAGTACGTGGCATCCTTGGTCTCCAGCGGTGTGTGACGCGGAGGCAACGATTTGGATGCATCCTCATAGACGGGCACTTCGTAGTTGAGGCAGCACTTGAGTTTAGCGCACATACCTGCCAGTTTCTGAGGATTGGGAGATATGTTCTGCAAGCGTGCGGCTCCTGTGCCGACCGACGAGAAATTCATCATCCATGTTGAGCAACAGAGTTCGCGTCCGCACGGACCCGTTCCGCCAATACGTCCGGCCTCTTGGCGCGCACCGATCTGCTTCATCTCCACACGGATACGGAAGGTCTCGGCATATACCTTAATCAGCTGACGGAAATCGACACGACCGTCGGCAATATAATAGAAGATAGCCTTGGTGCCATCGCCCTGGTACTCCACATCACCTATCTTCATCTCCAGACCCAGCGATTTAGCCAATTGGCGTGCCTTAATCATCGTCTCCTGCTCGCGTGCATGTGCCTGCTTGGCACGCTCTATATCTTGTTCGGTAGCGATACGAACGACCTGGCGCACCTCGTAGCGGGAAGACTCAATCTTATTCTTCTTCATCTGCAGTTCCACTAGTTTGCCGGTCAGAACCACCTCGCCCAGATCTTGTCCCGGATTGGCCTCCACTACCACGGTGACACCTTTTTCCAGAGGCAGATGTTGGCTGTTATGGAAATAGCCTTTGCGGGTGTTCTTGAATTGCACCTCAATGAGGTCGGTCAACTGCGTGTTCTCGGGCAAGTCGCACAGCCAATCGCTGACGGGCAACATGTGTGATGAATTGCGTTTGGTAGCAGCTGCCCCAAGTTCCAGATGTTCGTTTCCTACGATATATTTTTTCATACTATAGATATTACTGTTTTTTCATTTTTATAAGGATTATCATCTGCAGACATAGGTCGAAGAAGATGATTTTGGCGTTTCCGTTTTGCTCTATCTGGCGCTCTGCCAATGCCAGTTGGTTCATTATTTGCTCTACATTCCCGTCATGGATAAAGGGCGAGAAGCGTACCGAGAACTCGCGTTCGGCCTCCAGTTGATAGTTGAGTTCCGGCTGGCCGATATTGCGAATATAGTTCTCGCGAACCTGCTGCTGAGCGTATTGCAAGAAGTGTTTCTGCTTCTCTCTGCCCACCTTGCTGTCTGCCATGTCCTGGCTCCACTGACGCAACCGTCTAAGCGATTCGTATTTCTTCTGCGTATCGTTGATGACTCCGATGGTATAGGCATCGCGAAAGAGAGATATAAAGTCTCGCAGTTCCTGTTGGTTCTCCTCCGACTCGTCGGCTTTCTTACGGGCTTGCAGATAACTGCCACCGGCTATGCGTGCTATGTCAGTAGCCGCCTGCGGGTTCATGCCATCGTGCACAAGAGCCTCAGCTATAGTCTGCTCGGGCAGACGCGGCACACGGATGGTCTGCACACGCGACTGGATAGTAGATAACAGTTGTTCGGGATGTTCGCTCACCATGATAAAGACTGTCTTCTCAGGCGGCTCCTCCAATAGTTTGAGCAACTTGTTGGCGCACGACGCATTCATCTTCTCCGGTTGCCAGATGATCATCACCTTGTAGCCCTCGCCGAACGACTTGAGACTCAGTTTGCGCAATATCTCCGAACTCTCCTTGTCGTATATCATGCCCTGCTTGGTCTCAACGCCGAGTGCCTTGTACCAATCATCCAGATCGAAATAACCCTGGCCGAGCACTATAGCGCGCCACTGCTCCATGAATGCATCGCACGTGTCGCCCCCATCAGTCTTGACTATCGGAAAGACAAAATGCAGATCCGGGTGTTGCAGTTTCTGATATTGCATGCACGTGGGACATTCTCCGCAACTGTCCTTCTCCGTCCGATGCGGACAGTTGAGATATTGCGCATATGCCAGAGCCAAACGCAGTTTGCCTATCCCCACCTGCCCGGCTAAGAGCTGAGCATGAGGAATACGCCCGTCGCGAGCCGCTTGGCGCAACTGCTGCTTGACCGCCTCTTGTCCTATGATATCCTTAAACTGCATACTTATTTTTTGATGCCGGCCAATACGGCATTACGTACGGCAGCGATAGCTGCATCACCGTTAATATTACCTTCTGCATCTTTGTATTGCTTGAGGTCAATAGGTTCACCTATATGCATGTGTACTGGGTGATGATTTACCACAGGTCTGCCTTTAGGCAACACATCGTAGCAACCGCTGAGTGACAATGGGATCACGGGAAGACCAAGGTCAATGGCAATCTGAAATGCACCACGCTTGAAGCGTCCCACCTCGCCGTTCAGACTACGTGTTCCTTCCGGGAAGATTACCGTACATACACCTCCGGTCAACTGCTTCTCTACCTCCTTGAGACTCGCAAATGCAGCCTTGGCATTGCGACGTTCTACGAAGATATGACCGGCCGCCTTGCATCCCGAACCTACAAAAGGTATCTTACGCAACTCTGCTTTCATCAGCCACTTGAAGATAACCGGCAACCATCCATACACTAACCATACATCGAACATCGACTGATGGTTGGACACAAAAACATAGCTCTGCCCCGGCTTGATATGCTCGGTTCCATCCACCGAAACGGGAATAAACATGAGCCAAAAGAATGCACGCGACCAAAACTGCTGCTCCTTGTGCACGAACTCTGCATTGCGCCAGCGGGCCGTGCAGACAGTGAAAATACCCGTGAACATAGTCAGCAACACCAGAATAGGCCATGCTATCACATATTGGTAAATCCAATAGAAAGGTAAAAGAATATATTTCATAATTTATCCTATCATTTAATCCTTGTCATACTTCTGCATAAACCCGCGATAGAGCGCGCATATACGGCGTATCTCATCCCATGTCTCTTCGCTAAGTTTAGTACCCACTATCTCTACCACGCGTCCTGCGGCTATCGTACCTATCTCTGCGCAACGGCGGATATCAAATCCGTCGCTCAACGCGTGGAGGAAACCTCCGGCAAAGAGGTCACCTGCTCCCGTAGAGTCCGTACAACTGGTAGTGATGGCACCTATATGGTGACGCTTGCTGCCTTGCTGGATGTACGATCCGTTCTTTCCCACCTTGACCACTGCTATGTCACACTGCTCGGCTATCATCTGAACCGCCTCTTCCGGATTGAGATGAGTATAGGCAAACGACTCGTCCTCGTTAGCAAAGACTATATCTACATACTGCTTGATCAGCTCTTTGAGAAAAGCATGGTTCTCGTTGACTACATTATATGAAGCCAGATCCAGCGAGATCATACATCCCGCTTCCTTGGCCAAACGAATAGCCTTCTCTATCAACTCATGGTTCTGAACCAAGTAGCCCTCTATATGGAATATGTCGTATCCGTTGAAGGCATCCTTCTGTATATCATCGGCACATAGTTCGGCAGCCGCGCCGAGATATGTGGCAAACGTACGCTCACCATCGGGTGTAATCAGCACGATGGAGCAACCGGACATCGCCTCTTTGGATAGCAGCAGAATAGGCTTAACGCCATTCTTAATCATATCCTCTCGATAGAAATCACCCACTTCGTCATTGCCTATCTTACCAATAAAAGCCGCCTTGCCGCCCAACGATGCGATACAGTTAATCGTATTGCTGGCCGATCCTCCGGCTACCATGCGCTTGCGCACAGAGGCGAAACGGAATTGTATCTCCTCTGCCTGTTTCATAGAGATAAGGTTCATGCTGCCCTTCGGGAAACCCAACTCGCGCAAATCGTCCTCGCTAACTTGTAGCAGAACGTCCGTCAGAGCATTGCCTAATCCTAATACTTTCTTCATTATCCTGGTTTTTTATGCTAAAAATATGTCAATTATCAAAAAAACTTAGTCTATATGCGTTTTTTTTTGCAAAAAATTTGCGTATATCAAAAAAAAGCAGTACTTTTGCACCCGCTTTCGAAAACGAAGCGATTTTTTATGCTTCCTTAGCTCAGTCGGTTAGAGCATCTGACTGTTAATCAGGGGGTCCTAGGTTCAAGTCCTAGAGGGAGCGCAAAAGATCTCAAGCACTTACGCAAGTAGGTGCTTTTTTCTTGCCCTTTCCCCTTCACTCTATACATATCATATAGCGCTTCTTCCTTGGGGCACTCTACACCAAAGTCGCTGCAAAGGCACAACATTTTCTGCATATATGCCAACACACGCGCAATACTCTGCGTGCAGTCTCCGCCTAATGATTGCTTGGCGGCCGGCATTGCTCCTTGTTCGCTACGTGATAAAGTTGTCATTGCTATGTATTGTTAAACCTCTGCTGTCACAAAGATACGATATCCTTTTCTTAACTTAATGTACCAGTGGTACGTTCACTTCTGCCACAGGCATACATTCTACCCCAACCAATACGGCCTGCATATCGGCGTTCTGCTTCACCAGACCTATCCACCACTCGGCTTCATCCATGTCGTGGAAGCCGCTCACACGCAACGCACATCCTGTGCCCAATACCGGCATCTTCTGCAGATCGAAATCGCGAATGAGGAATTGCGAGAAGTTGAACAACGCCACTTCGTACTGCAGGTTGTTTAGGGCCTGCTCGTCACTCTTAGGCAAACGTAGCAACACCACGCTGGCCTGATTGCGGTCGTCACTCCATTGCTGGCCCGATGCCACACTATCATTCTTCTCCTCTGTCGTCTCGTTGCGCCTGTCGGCCAGACTACCCGTACTTCCTCCTGTCTGGCTCTCCATTCCTTGACCCAACATTGCCAACATCTCCTTGGCCATAGAGCCGAGTTCCGTATTCGGATAACTATCTACCAACTCCTTGAGTGAAGCGGTAAAGGCCTCCTGTCCATTCGTGCGAGCCTCAGCTATCGCGTTCAGAAACATGAAGCGCGGCATGAGCGGGCTCTCCGGATAATGCTCCTCGGCGTACCGCTTGTTGGCCTTGACCTGAGCATATTGCGCGTGCGTATAACTATTGTACGTACGCGCGTAGAGGGAGTCTTGTTTCTGCAGCATGCCCAACATCTTGGCTATATAGGCTTCGTCGTGTCGCAGAGCGAGCAGACGTTCTTCCTCCTCCAGGTCGGCAAGCAGACGATGTCCGGCACAACGCTTCCTCAGTTCACTCAGGGTCTCCTCAGCCAACTGCTGATCTTCCACCTTATCGCGATAGATGCGATAGAGCGCTACCATTCCTTCGCGCCACAGACTGTCGCACGCAGCCAGGTCCTCCGGCGTACGCGGTATCTGCTGCAGGTAATATTCCGGTTTGTGTGTATCGGTCTCACGCTTGATTACTGGCGCCGTGCTTGTCGAATCGCCGGCCAGCATCGTTGAGTCTCCTTCTGTCTCATCGTCCGTCGCCACACTCATATCATCGCTCACCAGTACTTGCTTGTTCTGACGACGCCAGTTATCCTCCAGCGCTCTGTTGCCCCAACGTTTGCGCCATTCCTGCTGACCCTGCTTGACCAACTGCTGGTTGTAGAAATACCACTCGCCTTTCGCGCCGTTGCTGCCTCCCAACATATTAGCGGTGTTCACGCTGAGCGGTCCATCGTCATTACGTGCAGCACGATCAGCCTCAGCCTGCCTAGTCGAGTCTGCCTGTTCTGCGGCTATCAGTTCTGCCACCAGACGTTCTGCTATCTCGCGTTGTTTGTCCGCGGGATAGGTGCTCAACTGTTTCAGCGAGTCCTGCAATTGCGCTTGGTTGTAAGCCACTATCAGTTCGTCCAACACTTCGGAGCGTTTCTGCAAACGAGCATAGTCGTCATGTTCCGCCGTCAGGATAGTGATGGCCTCGCGGTAACATGGCTGCGCCTTCACGTAGTTACGCTGCTGATAATATATGTCTCCGGCACGTACCAGTATGGCTGCTTTCTGCATGCCTCCTTGCGTCGATTTGGCTATGGCCTCTTCATACATCTCCAATGCCTTGACTGTATCGGCGTTCTGCAGGTATATATTTCCCATCGCGCCGTATATCTGATCCAAGCGATTCTTGTATTTCGCTTGCTTGGTCATGGTCCTCAGTTGTTTGAGCGAACCGCGACCGCCCATCTCTGCCATGCGTATCCGCGCGTTGAAGTCCATCTCGGTCGGCGGAGCCATTCGTATCACAGAGCGATACGCATCTTTCGCTTCTTCGCGGCTACCTTCTTTCTCGTAGAGTTGACCCAGCACGTACGCAAAACGCGGACGGTAGATCTTCTTCTTCTCGTACGGCATGGCTATCTTGACGAAAGGAATAGCTTCGTGATAGTGTTCGCCTTTGAGCAACACATCGGCTTTGACGGCCGAGTAGAGACGCGCATGTTTTCTGCTCAACGCATCCATTTGCACGCGGTTGAGCATGTCTTCGGCTTCATATTGCCAACCCATCTCTGCGTACGCACGCGCTACCCATAGTTGACAGCGGGCCTGTATGTCTGCGTCGTTCTGGTAGTGACGAATCACATAGTTCATCGTACTCACGGCTCCGAGAAAATCAGCCTTGTGAAACTCTGCCTCACCCAAACGCAACCACGCCGTACTCATCTCCTTGTTGAACTCCTCCGACTTCAGCCACAACTTATACGCCGGATCGCTCAGACGTTTGGCATCGGTCTTCGGCTTCGATTTGATAGAGTGCAGCTTGATACACTTGCGACATTTTTCTATCGTCTTGTCCATCTGGGACGCTGCCGACTCCGCTGCCTTGTGATTGCTCACCGGATACAGATGGAGCACGCGACTGTAATCATCCTCGTTGGCGTCACGTATGGCCTGCAGTCCTTCCTCATAGGCTATGTTGCCGTTGTAGAGTATATTATACTTGACTTTGGTTTGATGGTAACTACGCGTTGC
>JAILDU010000097.1 GCA_024689005.1 Paludibacteraceae bacterium | reverse complement strand
TGTCGCTCGTCTTCCACTTGCATCGAGATAGTCCTTACAGATGGCTGTATAGCTTCCATCACCGGCCATATCAACTCACTCCGCGAAGCGGAATAGTGCGGATTCTGGGTCATTTCACGCCGCCAAACCAAGCGTGGACACACTTTCTACCATGGCCTTCCGGTATTCCAACTCTTCCTCACACCGGTTCACCCTAAAAAGCGCAACGAAGCCAAACACCTCGCTGCGCCTACTGTCGAAGAAGTCTCCTTCGCTCCCATCCGCCCAACCTCACATGTTCCTTCGTACGTTATACATCGTCCCTTTGCAAACGCACCATACATGTTTGTCCCGCTCGGCGGGCTAACTCACGCTGCTTTATTTGATGTTTTCGATCGTAATATCGTAACCTCTTGAATATCAGTGTATTGTATGGGGTTGGGGTAAATTTGCCCAAAATATTTGCGTATATCAGAAAAAAGCTGTACCTTTGCGCCCAAATTCTAGTCCAAATATGAATATGAACAAGAAACATTTTCTTCTTCTGCCATTGTTGCTATGTGCGATGGTGGTGAGTGCGGAACCTATCGTGCGCGTAGTGAGCACGAATGGTCTCGACAGAGCGTTTGCGACAGACCAAGTGCGCAAACTGGCATTGTCCGCTGAAGCAGTGGACGTAGTGAATAACGCAGGCTCCGTGCTGCTGAGTGTGCCTAAGACCGATATCGCTCGTATAGAGTTCACGGAAGGCACGCCAACAGGCATTGACAACCTCTCCCCGGCCCTCCCCTCAAGGGAGGGAGTGAAAGTGCTCCGCGACGGACAACTCTACATTATGTACAAAGGACAAATGTACAACGTACAAGGAAAGAAGGTGACTACGTCACGTTAAACTGTTTTACGAATATGAAAAAGATTTTACTAATGGCAGTAGCCGCCGTAATGGCAATCAGCGCGAGTGCGCAGGAGACAATAAAGAAAGTGCGCGTCTATAAAGACGGCGCCGTTGCTTATGAAGAGAAGTATGATGCAGTGGACAGCATCGTGTTCGTGGATGTTGAGATTCCTGCCGTGCCGGAGGGTGCCCTCGCCGGCAAGTTCACCATCAATGCCGATGGCGACCAAATCCAATTCTCGCAGGGCAACTTGCAGGCAACCAACAACGGCGGCACATGGACATGGTCCTTTGCAGAACACCAGTATGACTACATCGGCAATGCAGCCGCCAACACCTCTATTAACGGTAACGGCACTGTTTCCGCCAATGGAACTGTGGATCTGTTCGGCTGGAGCACCGCTGCCACCACCTATGGCATTCACAACAGGACATCAAGCAGCACCTATTCCGGTGACTTTATAGATTGGGGAACCAACGCCATCTCTAATGGCGGGAATGAGGCCAACCTCTGGCGCACTCTGACCAAGGATGAATGGTATTATATCTTCTATACCCGCACGAATGCCGCCACACTCTTCGGTCTCGGCTCTGTCAATGGTGTGAATGGTACCATCCTTCTGCCTGACAACTGGACACTTCCTGCCGGTGCCACCTTCGAAGCAAGCACAGCACATGGTCTTGCTGTCCAAGACGGCTATTATTACAACGAGAACGGAGACAACTTCTCGCACAACACCTACACCGCCGAGCAGTGGTCTGCAATGGAAGCGGCAGGCGCAGTTTTCTTGCCCGCTGCGGGTGACCGCGAAGGTTCGAATGTGTACTTTGTCGGTTCGATCGGGGACTACTGGTCCGCTACGCCTTACGGTGCGGACTACGCGTACGACCTCGGCTTCTATTCGAGCGGCCTCGATCCGCGCACCTACGATCGCTACGGCGGCTTCTCTGTGCGTCTGGTGCGTTAGTTGCGAGATTTAAGTCTTGTTGGACCCAAAACGGGCAACGCCAAGCTCATCTGTGGCACCAACGCGCACATGAAAAGGCGCGTCCCAGCCACAGATGAGTCGCAGAGCAAACCAACAACCGAAACTTCAAAAAAACGTTGCGAAAGGCGTTTTTTTGAAGTTTTATTTGCAAATATAAAAAAAAAGCAGTACTTTTGCCGCAAGAATTGAAAAATAATGAGTGAATTTTGGAAACGCACCTTGTTCGGTGCAATATATGTGGCAGTAGTAGTGGTCAGCATTTTGGCGCTTGACAGACCCTATCTGTTCTCTGCCATCTCCTGTGTGATGGCGACTATGGCCGTACGTGAGTTCCACCGGTTGGCCGGCAAACGTTCTATCTTCGATTTTATATGTGATCGTAGCGCCATGATTTTGGTGTTTGCCTCCGTACTCCTCGCTATAGGTAGCAACTATGGGCTGATTGCTCTGTTGATCTACTTCCTCTGCATTGTTGGCGTGCTGTTGGCTGAACTGTGGCGCAAAGCGGAGAACCCGATAGCCAATTGGGGAACCGAGGTCTCCGGACAAATGATGATTGCTGTGCCATTCTGCGCTATGAACGGATTGGCTTATATGGACAGATGGTTGCTCTTGGCGCTGTTTGTGCTGATTTGGGTGAATGATAGCGGCGCGTACTGCGTGGGCTGTCTGACCGCTAAACGCAAGAACGGCAATCATAAGATGTTCCCGCGCGTGAGCCCAAAGAAGAGTTGGGAAGGATTAATCGGAGGAGTGGTCTTTGCTATTGGAGCAGCGTTGCTGCTGAATCAGTTCGGCTGGTTCGACAAGATTGCTCCTAACGGATATAGTTGCCTCGCTGCCATCGCGTTCGCTGTGTTGACTTGCGTATTCGGCACTCTCGGCGATCTGATGGAGAGCCTGCTCAAACGCACCGTTGGAGTGAAGGACTCCGGCATGTTTATGCCAGGACACGGAGGTGTTTTGGATAGATTTGATAGTATATTGTTGGCCGCTCCTATGGTGGCTATATTCTGCTGGATATGTTGCAATTGGTCGTCTCTGTTCTAAGTCGTCTGCCGCTTGGCTTTCTCCATTTCATGGCGGATGGCTTGCTCTTTCCGCTGATGTACCACCTGGCGCGTTATAGACGCCGGATAGTTCACAAGAATCTGGCATTGTCTTTTCCGGACAAGAGTGAGGAGGAGCGCAAAGTGATAGAGAGAGCATTCTATCACCAGTTTTGCTATACGATGGTGGAGAGTATATACGGATACCGCTGTTCTGACGAAGAGATGCGTCAACGAGTCGTCTTCAAGAATATGGATGAAGTCAATCGCTTGGTCGATGCTGCCGGTGGGGGCATATTCATGTTGGCGCACATGGCCAATTGGGAATGGATGGCCAGTATCCAGCAGTGGGTTACTCCGGGTGTCACCGAACTGAATGTCTATCGCCGCCTCAAAAACGATGCTATGGACAAACTGATGTTGGCTATTCGTTCCAAACGAGGTGGTGCTTGTGTCGAGAAACAACGTATCTTGCGTGAGATGGTTCGCTATCGTTCGGAGAAGAAACCCGTGACAATAGGTCTGCTCAGCGACCAGAAACCGAGACCCGAAATAGTGCGCACCTGGACCACATTTTTGAATCAAGATACAGGATGGCTGGACGGGGGAGAAGTGCTGGCAAAGAAATTCGGCTATCCGGTATTCTATCTCTATATTAACCGCACATCCAAGGGATATTACAAAGCAGATATGCGCGTGTTGGCCGCTGATCCGAAGAATACGGAAGAGAGACAAATAACCCAAGCCTATGCTGCTATTCTGGAACAAAACATATTAGAGCAACCATATCTATGGCTTTGGAGCCACGATAGATGGAAATGGGGAAGACCGCAGTAAGATGAAGTGTAGTGTCGTAATATTGAATTGGAACGGAGCAGAAATGTTGCGCCGATATCTACCTTCGGTAGTTAAGACAAACGGAAATAGTTCCGTTGAAATCGTCGTAGCTGACAATGGAAGCACAGACGACAGTCTCCGGATATTGCACGATGAGTTTCCTGACGTGAAGACCATCGTGCTGGACAAGAATTATGGCTTTGCCGAAGGCTACAACCGAGCTATCAATCAGATAGATAGTGAATATGTCGTGTTACTCAATTCGGATGTAGAGGTAACCGAACGATGGCTCAATACCTTGCTCGATTATATGGATGCTCATTCAGAAGTAGCGGCTGTACAACCTAAGATACTCAGTTGGCTGCGCAAGGATCACTTCGAGCATGCTGGCGCTGCAGGCGGTTATCTGAATATATTAGGCTATCCTTATTGCCGCGGACGCAATTTCCGTGGCGTAGAGCAGGATAACGGGCAATATGACGATATAGTGGAAGTTGATTGGACCAGCGGAGCATGTATGTGCGTGCGCACGAAGGTGTACAAGGAAGTGGGCGGATTGGATGCCGCGTTCTTCGCGCACATGGAAGAAATCGACCTTTGCTGGCGAATACGCCGCGCCGGATGGAAACTGATGTGTGTCCCGCAATCCGTTGTATATCATTTGGGGGGCGGAGCTCTCAGTTACGACAATCCGCGCAAGACATATCTCAATTTCCGTAACAACTTGCTGATGATTCGCAAGAACAAACGATGGCCGTGGGCTGTATTGTTCTGCCGTTTCTTCTTGGACTATGTAGCTGCGTGCTATTTTCTGATATTAGGCAATGTGGGCAGCGCCAAGGCTGTTGTAGAGGCGCGCAAGGATTATCATAATATGGCTAAGAATTATTAAATCTGCCAATTGACAAAGTTTCTGTGTCTGCTCGGAAGCAAGACTCTCTTTTCGGTGGAGGAGCAGAAGGAAAAAGGTAAAGAAAATAATAGGAGGTGTGTCGTAGCAGACTCACCTCCTATTTATAGAATCCTCAGTTGCTTATGAGTTCATTTCTTAGCGGACAAGATATTTGTGCCCGTCTTGGATGATTATACCGCGGTAGTTTCGACCAACAGGGCGTCCGAGTATATCGTGCATCTTAGCAGCAGGGTTCAACGGCGGGTAAGCTACCTCGATTGCCTCATCATCGTAATCGTAGTAGTCGGTGTCTGTATAGAACGGCATTTCTCCTGTGAAGGTGAAATTATAGGTATTGTTATCTTCGCATGTGATAAAGCCGCTGATGGAATAGGTGTTACCGCTTTTGTTGATTGTAACCATTCCTTCTGTCGCATAAGAAAAGTCATTGTCTTGGTCAGCCCCGAACTGGTAGTATGTTTCTTCTCCCATGGTATAAATATCCATGCTGTAGATGCCGGTAAGGTCGCCTTCCTCTGTTGGATAAAGATCGAGTGCTATATAAGGAAATTCGGAATCTGCATTGTGTAGAAAAATGCTATAATTAATCTCTCCCATTATTTCTGTGATAGCAGATTCATATACAGCGTCTGCTGCATCATATGTGAAGAAAAAGTACTCTCCGTCACCGTTGTCGTTACTACCGATGGAATCAGTAGGATTAGCTTCAAAATAGAATTTTACGCTGTAGCAACGCAATTGCTTGTCGCATGCAATAGTTACAGACTGAGAGTTTATGTCTGTGATAACCAGTACTGGGTCACCGGTTACGGCATCCTCGCTATCTGTCATGAAAGAGATATTGCCTTTGTCGGAAGTAGCTGAGAATGCTTTCTTTGCGTATCCGTTGATAGTTAAGCCCTTGATTTCTCGGCTTGCGGTGAAAGTGATACTATGTTCTGCGTTGCAGCCGAAATAATGATCGGTTGTGTCAATAGCTCCCTTGGTACAATCAACTTTAATGTTGTTTTGAATGAAAGAATATGGCTGATTGTTGCTTTGCTTTCCTTGTGCGACAATCTCGGTGGGCTCAGAGTAGATGTAGTTGCTGTCTAGGCTGCTCGGTACGATGGTGATTGTTGTGTCTTTATCCGTTTTTCCACTATTGATGTCGGTACTATCGCCATTGATAACGAGCTGTTTGATGATGCGCTGTCCTTTATTTCCCAACTTGAATACAACAGAGTTGGCTGAGCCTTCCCAAGTGTCAGTTTTTTTGTCTGTTCCGGAAGTGGATATTCCTCCGGAAATCAGTTCTCCTACAGAAGTTGTCAACTCGGCATATTGTTTAGAACCCTGCTTGGTGAAAACAATATGAATACGAGTGATTCCTTCGCCGCTAACGGTTATTGTATTGTTTGCGTAAAGACGTGCTTCGTCATTGTAGTACTGAGGCTTAGTATTGCCTTCTCCCGCTTGTTCAATTGTTACGGAATAGCCATTTTTTGTTTGGGTGAGGCACGATTTTGAGTTGAAATCAAATGCGGTAGTAGCCATTACATTCATGACAAGGCATAGTAGTACTACCGAAAGAGAAAAAATCTTTTTCATTAAAATGTCAAATAAATAAATGTTGTTTTTTTGTAGTTGTTTTTTGTTAGAAGCCGAAGCTAAGGCCGCAAGTTACCGTGAAGTTCTGTCCCTGGAAATAGAGTGGGGAGAACTTGTTCAAATAATAGTTTTCCAAGTCCGTTCCGTTCAGTTCTTTGGAAGTGCCATCCGCATTCCAGTCTCTGTCTTCGCCCTCTACGCGTGCAGATGTGGGGGCAAGTGCGCGTGCGTTATTATAGGTGAGGTTGAGATGTGCATAGCAGTTATTGAACACTTCATACACAGCGCTGAAGTTGACTTCATCGTTCTGCCAGGTCTTTTCGTTGAAAGGATTTTGTGCAATGATATTGCTGATGTTGCGGCGCACATAATCATACACATTGTATTTGGTGTCATGTGTATAATCGAGCGTCAGACGCAAACTGCGAACCGGTCGGTAAGCCAATTGTACGAAGACGGATTGTGCGTTATCACGCATATAGTGTCCCATGTTGTAACTATTGGACGTGTAATCAAGTACGGCGATAGAATGGGTATAAGATGCTATATATGAGCGCATAAATTCGCCACGAAGACTCAAGCCGCGAACAGGCCAACCGCTCCAATTGAACCCGACCAGATACGAAATAGGATTCTTCTCCGGGTTGGATTTCTTAAGGCGAGAAAGCTTGAATTCATCGAGGAAAAACGACCCGTGTAGACGCAAGTGGTCAGTGGGGCGAACCGAGATAGAGGCAAAAGCCTGAGAGTTCTGGTTTTCCGAATTAACGCCCTTGGTCAACAGGTGGTCGAGCGATTTGAAAAAGGCAATCGGGATGAAATATGCGGCTTGCACATTTCGTTCTGCATAAACGATAGAGTTGCCTAACGAGAATTGTACGTACTTGCAAGGAATGAAGGTAAACATATTTGCCGCCATAAACTTGTTGTACGGACGATAATTGATTTTGGTCACTCCTTCTTCGTAATTCTCTATGTAATAGTTGGTTGAGTCAAGTACGTTACTTACCAGCCATGCATGGAAATAGTCGAATTGGAACCACTTGCACGGAGTGAGTTGCAATGTCACCATAGGCACGGCAGGATTGTGGGACGAGAGAATATTGGAGCAATGTTGTGCATCACCCCATTGGATTCGTTCACGTTGTACGCTTATCGATCCCCACCAAGTATAGAGCGATATACCGCCACGCGAGTCGGAAAAATCGCCTCCGTAATTGGCTTCCTTGTATTGTACACCGGGCAGGTTGTTCAGATAATCCGGCTTGGTGATACGTGCGCCATGTCTCTTGTCCACATCCTTGGGATAATACGCATCTTTGAGCAGCCCGGTACCTTTCCAACTATTGTCGCGTAGTGACCCCCAAATAGAGAGATGATGTGCTATATCCATCTGAATCTCTGCTCCATACCAACGATGGGTAATGAGACCTTTCTTATTGGCATAGAGATCCATGCCGAGTATTGGGCGGATACGCATTTTGAAGTTCTTGTCTTTGGTGAGCATGTGCAGAGAAGGATCTGCCAATGACAAGTTGGATATAGGTGTAATCCACTGTGTCACATGGCGATGTCCGTAACTGTAATACTCGGGGAGCGTGTCTTGCTCTAATGCGTAGTCCTGCAGATAGAATTGCAAATCGTCTTTCTGTCGCCGGGTAAGCAAAGTGTCTTTGCTCTGAGCTTCTGCAAGTAAACGCGCAATTTGGTCGCGCGTATAGGGTTTGATAGCTGCGTTGGAAAGAATGATTCCATCGGAGGATAATTCCTCGATGAAATCATATATTTCCGTATATTCCAACGCTTGAGGAATATGTTGTGCGTGGATGAATGACAATTGACAACCGAGAATTGACATAATTGCCAATACTGCGTATTTGTGTGATGTAGAAAAGAAGCTTCTCATAATTATCAATTATCAGTCATCTACTATCAATTACTTCTGGTAACGAGCGTTCAAGCCTTCGATTATCTCCTCAGTAATATCATAGCCGGCTACTTTGTCCATAGTCACCGCATCGTTAATAACGAGGTGGTAACGTCCGTCAGCGTTATACTCTTTGAGGAACTGCTGAATGGAGTCTTGTAGTTGTTTGGTCAGATCGTTTTGCTCGTTCATGAAGTCTGCGCTGAGCTTCTGACGCAGGTTCTCGAGATCTTGCTGTTTAGCCATGAGTTGTTGCTCTTTTTTCTGCAAGCGTTGTTGCTCGCTCTCGGCGCGCTCGCGGCTGAGGAACGCGTTTGCCTCTACTTTGCGTTGAAAATCCATTACGTCTTTCTGGAAAGTCTCTGCTTCTTTTTGCAGCGATTTAGCTTTGGTATCCAACTTAACGGTAGATTCCTCGTAACTGCTCATGAGTTTGTCTTGTGCCTCAACGGCCAGAGTGTAGTGCTTGAGGATAGAGTCGGTGTTGATGATAGCAATAGGCATCAGTTCTCCGCTGGCTGCAACTTCCTTGTTAGCGCTTCTCTTGGATCCCGGGGTAACGGTGAAGAAAAGAATAAACAAGGCTACAATAGCAGCTCCCAAAATAGAATTTACAATGATTTGAATCTTATTCATAATTATAATTTTTTGATGTTTAATTTCTTGTTGTTTGGGCGTTGTGCCATTCTGTCTTGCGA
>JAILDU010000073.1 GCA_024689005.1 Paludibacteraceae bacterium | reverse complement strand
TATATGATCCATGCCCATTGATCGCTTGTCAGGGTGCGCCACAGGCCGGCTTGGTTGCCTCCGTTAGCAATCGGTTCTGCTCCCCATCCGCCTTTCTTCCAAACGAACAGATCCGATGCGTCACCCGCATAATCCCATTGGTTAGCGGCAAACGACCATTGGCGGTTAGCCGCGTTGTAGCGCAGGTTACCACGGGAGAAACGCACTTTCATGCCGCGATTGTCAGCCGTGAAGTATCCGCTCAGCGTACTGTCGTCAGCCGGTTTGGCCTCACACGGTCCGGCCGCTTTGACCAAACGAACGCTGTTGTAGAAATTGCGCGGGTAAGAAACATCGGCTTGTAAAAACAAAGTGGTGAATTGCAGCGAATAAGTCTCGTTCTTACCCTTAGGTGTCGTACTCCAATATCCGCCGCCCATGTTATACATTCCTCCGTTATCACCCGCAGCAGGCAAGAATACTGCGCCGGCCGTCTCCATCTCAGCCCATTGGGCCTGCGTGTACGTATTGTCGCCGAAAAACGTTGGCACATCATCGGGAATCTCCTCTCCCAGTTCGTCTCCGGTCGGCAGTCCTTTTTTCTTGCTGGCAACGAATGGAATCCCCGCAGGCTGATGCCAATCGTCCGGCAACAGAATAACACCCTTTACCCCATTTACGCTGCCTAAGCCAAAGAGACTATGCGCATTGGCACGTTGATCAAACAGATATCTCCATTCCGTCGCGGTGAGTGTGCGCCAAGTGGTTGTGTTGTTGCCGCCGTTGGAGATGGCGTTCTTGCCCCAATCAGCAAAGGTTGAACTGCCCCAAACGAACACATCCCGCCAATCGGGATTCTTGCTGAGCGGTTTGTCAAAAGCATCCCATTGGTTATCTGCAAAACGCCAAGTCTTGGTGCTGACTTGGTATTGCAGATTGCCCTGCGAGAATTGTACCTGCGTGTTGGCGCTGACAGAGAATCTGCCGCACAAGGCTCCTTCGCCGGCCATAACACCCATAGCGCACAGAGCCATACATATAATTAAAAGATTCTTTTTCATATTTCCTATAACCCGTAACCTGTAACCTGTAACCTGTAACCCGTAACCTTTATTTATCGTGCTTATGCTCATAGACGGCCTCATCCACATTGATGATATAGTCGCCCATCTTCTCTATCTCCAGCACTATATCCATATAGTTGACACCGGTGGAGTAGTCGTACTTCTTGTCGGTGATATTCTGCATGTTCTGCACTTTCAGTTCATCGCGGAAGTTATTGATCTCGTTCTCCATATTGGTCATCTCCATGAACTCGTCTTCGGTGATGGTACCGCGCTCCAAGCCTTCCACCATCTTGGTCTCGGCACCTGTAACGAGATAAAGCATCATCTCTACGTTCTTATCTTGCTCTTCGGTATATTTCACCTTATAGTCATGTTTGTGACGAATACAGCGAGACAGGTTGTAGTTGGCATCGCCGACGGACTCCAATTCGCTGACTATACGTAGCATCTTGTGCACCTCGTGTTTGGATTGGTCGGACAAACGACCGTCAGCCACTTGGTTCAGGTATTGCGCAATCTCATATTCCATTCGGTCGCAAATGCCCTCGTATTTCTCGATACGCGAGAAGACCTTGGTAAACTGCGCATTGTCCTTCTCGTAATACAGGTCGTGTATCATGCCAATCATCCGCTGGGTGCGTGTAGCAAAAACATGTACCTCTTTCCATGCCTGCAAGATTGACAACTCGGAGGTGGACATCAGGCCGCCGGAGATGAAACGCAATTGGCTGTCCGTGTCTTTCTGCTCCGGATTGGACGGGATGATGAGCATCACCAGTTTCTCCATTCCCTTGATGAAACTAATCAATATGCACGTATTCAGCAGGTTGAACGATGTGTGGAATGTTGCCAAAATGGCATTCAGTTTGTCCGGCGATACGTCTGACGGCACACCCGGAGTGAACTCCACACCCCATATACTGCACACAAAGCCTACGAACCAACGGAAAACGCACAGCACCCAGATCACACCGAACAGGTTGAATACCAAGTGCGCCATTGCGGCACGGCGTGCCTGGGTCGAGGCGGACAGAGCCACTATGTTCGATGTGATGGTGGTTCCGATGTTCTCGCCCAAGACGAGCGATATGCCCATATCTATTGGCAAAACGTGCGTGGAGCAAAGCGTCATGGTGATAGCCATGATGGCTGCGGACGATTGAACGGCAAATGTCAATATACCGCCCACCAATAGGTAGAGAAAATAACTGCCGTAACCCCAACTGGATGTGGCGATGAAGAAATTGCGAACCGGAGCCAATTGGTCCAGGTGCATTTCTGTTGCGTTCAGTTTCAAAGTAGTCAAACCGAGCAACATGAACGAGAGACCGATCAGGAAATCGCCCAAATTGGCATTCCGTTTGGTGTAGATGAGCATAACGGCCAATACAATGGTAGTAGATACCACCAATCGTAAGTCAAACGATCCGCCGCCTAATACCATAATCCACGCCGTGAACGTCGTACCGATATTGGCACCCATGATAACCGATATTGCTTGGGCCAACGACAATATTCCCGCAGAAACGAAACTCACTGTCATGACGGTTGTTGCAGTGGACGATTGAACTGCTGCGGTAATAAACGCTCCGGTTAGCACGCCTGAGAAACGGTTGGTAGTCATTGTACCAAGCACGTTACTCAATTTGCTACCTGCCATCTTCTGCAGGCCTTCACTCATCACCTTCATTCCGTACATGAGCATCGCTACGGAACCGATGAGCGTAATAATCTGTAGTAAAAGTTGCATATATAGACTTAATACCAAAATCCGCTGCAAAGGTACTACAAATTTTTGGAATGAACAAGACTTTGTGCTAAAATATTAGTCTATGTTCGCATAAGCGTGTATTTTTGCACATTAGGATTGTCGTTCGCACGACTATGCGAACGTATCTTCGAGGTGGGACGGCAAAGCCGTGTCGGTGTCCTCGAAGTACTACAAAAATTGCATATGCGCAAATTTTCCGATACTTTTTTGTGTCACGGAGTTTACTCAGCGATTTTTAAAGACATTGGATATCCCGTGTATAGTCTAAATCCAATTTCATCTGTGCGTATTCCTCCTCTGATATATTTTCTGCCGATATAGGAAGGCAGATGAATAATAGATGTGCCCATAAGAGGCAATGTAGTATTTTTCTATATCTCATCTCAGTAATTTCCTATTTTTGTAATTCTATAGGTGCAGTTAGATAAGGCCCATCATGACCATCAAAACATACAATTCTATCCCCTATTGGTGTAACAGAATCTGTAATGAATTTGGGCTTCATAAAGTCACTTCCCAAATAAGATACAAAATCACCCATGTATAGTTTAGACTCATCATTGTTTCCCTTTGTCCTTTGCTTAATAAATATCGTCACATTTCTATACGATAGGTTGATGGAATCTGCCAATATACCTGTTTCCGTGTCTATCATGGAAATAAACTGCCCGTTACAGATAGGATAAAAGCACATCTCTTTTGGGGAAATAAATTCCCAATGATGATCATTAACATCAGATTGGTGAAATTTGCAATCAGTTAGTGCTCCGCCGAATTGAGACAACAGGTCTCTCGTGGCGGAACAGTATTCCTGATCGTGACAAGTGAACGAAATATACACGTTTTTAATACAAATAATAGTGTCCTCGGGATCGAACGGATTGACTGAATAGCATAACTTTCCGCTTATATTTGACTCATCAAGGTATATGAAATGATGAGGACATGATGTACATAATAGGCATATAGCGATACCCATTAGTGGAATAATAGTCTTTTTCATAGCTTTACTACTCCTTTATTTGCTTATTTTGGTTCTCTACTTTTACAGAAAGTTCTTGAACCGCTTGTATCAATAATGGAATGAGTTCAATATAGTTTACGCTCAAATAACCATCTCCGTCTTGAACTAATTTCGGAAATACTTTTTGCACTTCCATTCCCTGTTCCGGCACTACCCGACAGACAAAAACGACTTGGGTTCTACGCTCTCGTCAAGATGTACTCCTACATTACCGTTTTCAAGAACGGTCAGTTGTGCTTTTACATGAGTGAATGAGGAGTAAATAAGCAGCACCAATACCAATAGAATAAACTTTTTATTCATAACCTTATTATAATTATTTTTGTTAGTTAATTACCGCTGCAAAGATAATACAATTTCTGTATATATCCAAATATTTGCAAAAAAATGTTCGTTTTCCAATTTAAAAAAAGACTTCAGAATTTGACGCAAAAGTACTGCTTTCTTTTGATACACACAATCCCTTAATGTTGGGATTTTAACGATTTCCTCTATATTGCATCGAACGTTGCCCGTTCTATGACTCTCATATGACTCTCATATGACTCTCGCATGACTTTCTATCGTCCCGTATCCGTCCCGTATCTGTCCCGTATCTATCCCGTAAACGAGTCGTAATTCCATCGGGGTTTTGTCGGGGTTTTATCGGGGTTTATAAACACACAAAACCGCCCGAAAAGGCGGCTTTGTGATAGTTGTTAAATGATAGTTATTACAAATCACGAGCTAAACGAACGGCGCAGCCAAAAATGCGTTCTTTTCCTTGTGCTCCTTGAATCCACTTCGAAAAGGCGCGAACTCTATATGCAATTAAATTCTCCGCGGACTCCGGTACTCCTGATGTCCAATAATAACAAATATCCTCCAAAGTCACTTCTGTCCCCAAACGATAACCTGTAACAGGCAAGAACACAGCACCGTTGGTTTCCATGGCTTGCCATTGTGCGGCGGTGTAAGTATTATCAATAAAGTGGTCTATGTTTTTGCCATACTCGCGATAATAGTCTTGGCCTTCTGCGGTCATGTTCGGAACATTGAATGAAAGACCGGCCGGCAACTCCCAATAATCCGGCAACAAAATGAGTCCTTTCACTCCGTTTACAGTACCAAGGGAGAAGCGTTCGCTTGCGTGAGGACGGCTCATTAGAATATACTTCCATTCTTTTTCGGTGAGAGTACGCCATAAATTAGCGGAATCGCCACCATTAATAATCTTATTGGCTCCCCAGTCATGAAATTCGTATTGACACTCCTCATAGTTACTTGTTGTATCTCCGGGATTTGCGCCTGTTCCCCAATTGAACAAATCGATCCAGTAGTCGCCATAAGGAGCAATTCTCTCGTTATCTGCCTGGCTAATCGTTTCCCACTGGTTTTCTGCAAAACGAAAACGTTTGTTGCCGGGTTGACTTTGCAAATTACCTTTGGAGAAAACAACTTGGTCTCCCTTTGCATTGATGGTGTACTTGCCTGCTATTGCGCCTGTTGGGACTTGGATGGTTCTTGTAGCAAATGTGATACTATCAATATCATCCAAATCTTTGTGGTACGTAATTGCATCACCATTCCAGATAAGTATCTCTTTGATTTGTAATTGTGCGTTCAGGCTAATGGCTGCCAACGCAACAATCGCTAATGTAAAAATCTTTTTCATAAAATCGAAATTTTATGGAGCTTTGGCTTCGTCGAGTTGCATAAGCGAGCTTACACTCGACTTGCTCAAACCTTCATTATTTCTTAATTCTTAATCACCTTCACCACCTCGGCACCAACTTGCAGCAGATATGAGCCGTGCTGCAGATTGCTGACGTTGACGGTTGTTTGGCCTGCTTGCGACGGAGTAGCAGATATCAATCGTCCCTGCAAATCGTAGATACGAATGGTTTGATTGTCCTGCAAACCGTTGACGGTAATCGTCTCAACGGCAGGATTGGGATACACGCTGATGTTGCTTTGGACGTTGTCCAGAGATGTCAGAGTGCTTGTTGCCTCGCGGAAAATGATTTGGCCGATTTCGCTAATGGCCGTATGACCGAGTTCGTTGCCGGATTGGTCGTACAGGTACATGACGCGGTCAACAAATCGGATTTGTCCGATAAGCGAAACCACATATTCCTTGTCGCTTCCGTTCAGCGGCTCGACGGTCAGAGCAGTCTCAGCCTTTGCCATCATTGCCCATAGCAATAATGGCAGAAGAAGAATCTTTTTCATATAGAAAATAGTTGTTTTTTATGTTGTTTTACTTTGCGATACTTTGCACCAGGCGGACTGCATACCCGTAGTATGAATGCCAGTGTCCGGATGGTCTAATGTCTGATTCGGTAAAATAGACCATACCGGCTGTATTGCTGGACGCATAACTGGAAGTCCAATAGACGCCTCCGAACGATTCAGTAGAGGTTACGCTGTGCCCATCGCGTTGTCCGGTTACAGGCAAGAACACAGCGCCCTGCGCCTCCATCTCGGCCCATTGGGTGGCGGTATAGGTATTGTCTGTCCATTTGGCACCTGTGTATTTACTATTGTTATACGACTTAATGCCGGGGTTAAAGCCTGTTCCGTTCCACTGGTCTGGAAGCAAAATCAATCCCTTCACTCCATTGACGGTTCCCAAACCGAACAGGCTGGTACTACGGTTCATAAACAGATAGTTCCATTCCGCTGCTGTGAGCGTGCGCCATTGGTTAGCTTGGTTGCCTCCGTTGGAGATAGGATTGGCGCCCCAATCGTAGAATGTAGTGGATGCCGTTGTCGAGTTTGGCGTTCTACCGGTTCCCCAACTGAACAAATCCATGGTACCGTTGAGACGATTGTTGGTACCAATAGTATCCCACTGATGTTCTGCAAAAGAGAAACCATCGGTAGTAGCGTTATACTGCAGATTGCCTTTGGAGAAGAACACTTTGTCTCCGTTGGAATTGATGGTGAACCACCCGTTGGTTGCTCCTTCGGGAGCATCGGGGATATACTCATGCTCGAAGGTAATACTATCAATTTTTGCGACCTCTTCTCGATAAGCGGTCATTCCGTCTTTCCATAATCTGATTCTTGTGATTACGGTTTCGGCGTTCAAACTCGTTGCCATAAGGGCAACAAAAACAAAGGTAAGAAATCTATTCATGTTTGTATATTGTTTTTATGTCGCATCCGACTATTGGCCAATGAGCACGCGGCAAAAGACAATTATTTTGCATAATTGCCCAATGCGTTGTACGTCTTACCATTCTTTTCAATCAGCAATTGACCATTACGCAATATCTTCTTGCATCCTGTATTGCTGCTCTGCAAATTTTCAACACCCGTCGTAATCTCTATATCTAGAACCAAGCGGACAGACTCTCCGTAGTGAGCATTACCGGTTCCGGTAGCAAACAGTACCTGAACAAAACCATATTCATCTGCTTGCACTGCAAACATTATATCATCTGCCTCCTCCGGAGAACTCGGACGATTGGTTGATGCCCAATACATTCCGCCTACGCCCAAGAAAGCAGCAATAGGAAAACCTTCAATCATGCGTGCAGCGGCAGCAGCAGGCAAAAAGACTGCGCCGTTGTCTTCCATCGTTGTCCAGTCTGCTCCATCATAAGTATTGGTGGTCCAATCTGCCTTCCAATCACCTTCTATATTAGCAAGATATACAATAGACAAACCTGCCGGAGTTGTCCAATCGTCCGGTAAGATAATCAGACCATGAGTACCGTTCACGGTAGCAAAAGCACGCAGGTTCTCAATGTTGGCACGACGTTTAAGAATATACTCCCATTCATCACCTGTCAGCGTACGCCACATGTTAGGTGTGTTAGCACCATTGCTGATTGCGTTGGTTCCCCAATCTACAAAAGTAGCATAGTTGGCATCGTCCAAACTTGATTGTGTAGGATTAGCTCCCGTTCCCCAACCGAACAAATCGATCCAACCGGTGTAGTTCGGATCTCCGATATTATCATTGTCCGTACCGATAATATCCCACTGATTAGCAGCAAACTGCCAAGTGTCCGTACTTGCCTGGTACTGCAGGTTACCTTGCGAAAACAATACTTTGTCGCCTTGGGCATTGATGGTAAATGTACCTGGTAAGTTTCCGATGGAACTGGCCGCCATTGCGGTCATGCTTGCGCACATTGCGCACAAAAAGAAAATCTTTTTCATCTTGTTTAGTTGTTTTTATTGTTGAACTAGTTAGTTGTTTGATTTTTGCTCCTTCATCCTTCATTACCTGCCTCGCCGTATCGATACTAACAAACACAAAAAAAGCAGCACTTGGTACGACAACCAAGCACCGCTTATCGCGTTGCAAATACGTATAACTTACTTATGATTTTCCCCATTTGAACAAAGGGGCGAGTAATTTCGAGCATTATGCTTACAATAAATCGGCTGCAAAATTACTACATTATTTTGATATGCGCAAATAAAAAATGCAATTTACACAAAAAAAGAAGCACCTTGTTTGGGTGCTTCTTGATTATTGTCCGTTGAGAATAAGTACGTTAGTACATCATCTCTTCGTACTTATGAGATGGCGATTTGACGACTCGTTTTGCCTTCTTCGCGTTTGAGTTTAGGCAATTCGATGCTCAAGATACCATCTTCAGCCTTGGCGCTAATTTTGCTTTCGTCCACATTGTCAGGCAGTTCATACTTCTGCTCGAAATTGGTGTAAGCAAATTCACGACGCAGGTAGTGCGAGTGTTTGTCTTCCTCCTTGTGCTCGAATTTGTTTTCGATGGCGACGCACAGATTGTGGTCATCGTCCACATGCACACGGCAGTACTCTTTCTTAACGCCCGGAGCGGCAAGCTCTACGACGTAAGCTTGTTCATTCTCTTTGACATTGACAGACGGTGCTACGTTGTTGACGCTGTTCATCATGTCGTTGTTCAAGAACTCGTCAAATACGGATGGGAACCAGCTTCCCGTTGGCAGCCAACTGTTTCTACGATAGATTGCAGGTTTCATAATCATTCCTCCTAATTTAAGTAGTTAAACAATCGTTTGCGTTGGGTGCGTAGTTTGCATTTGCGTAGTTAACGTAGTTGCATTTACGCGCTTTGCGTTTACACCCATATTCTGTCAAATCCTGTGCCAACCTGGTTTTCTACTTCTTTTTCTGCCAATTTGTCCAATCGTCTGCCAATTTGTCCACTTTCTATGTCATTTTGTCCAACCCGTGTAGCGCAACGCGCGTACATGGTGTCCCTGTACGCGCGTACTATTCGTATTATCATATTACGAGTCTGCTATACAAAACGATATTCGGTCGTTTCGTCCAATACTTCTCCCGGACGGAGAATGATACTCGGGAAATGTGCGTGGTTGATGCTATCCGGCCAGTTCTGCGCTTCGAGACAAACGGCATGTTGCACGTTATACATCGTGCCGCTTTTGCCCAGATGTTTCTCTATCCAGTTGCCCGTATAGACTTGCAGTCCGGGCATCGTGGTCCAGCACTCCATCTTTCTCCCGTCCGTTTCCAACGTGGCGGCATGACGCATCTGTTTGGGCTCACCCGGTTCGCATATACACCAGTTGTTGTCTATGCCCCGGCCCAATGCAAAGAACGGATTGTCTATCCGGTCGCCTATGCGTGTCGGCTGGCGAAAATCCACCGGTTTGCCATCCACCGGTTGTATTTCTCCGTTGGGGCAAGAGGTCTCGTCCACAGGAGTGTAATAATCGGCGTTTATCTGCAGCATGTGATCGTCAATACGTCCGCTTGCTTCGCCTGCCAGATTGAAATATACATGGCTGGTGAGCGCAACAATAGTGGGAGCATCGGTTTCGGCTTCGTAGTGAATAACCAAACGGTTGTCTTTGGTCACCGTGTACGTGACCCAAACATCCAATGTGCCCGGAAAACCTTCTTCCCGATCTGCAGCGCGATAGTGGAGTGTGATGGAGTGCCTGCTCTGTGCTGTCACGTTCCAACGTTTGGCATGGAATCCTTCTATGCCGCCATGCAGGCAATTACTGCCGCTATTAATCGGCAGTTGGTACATCATCCCGTCCAACGAGAATCGCCCGTCTTTGATACGGTTTGCCACGCGTCCGCAGATGGCATTGAAGTACGGCTCTTGTGTACACCATTCTTCGCTCGTACGAAAGCCTAATACGATGTCTTTCGTCTCACCACGATTGTTCGCAACCAGCAACCGGGTGATTTTTGCTCCGAGATTACATACCTCCATTTTTAGTCCACTACTGCTCTTGATAGTGTAGTAGTGAATGTCCTTCATGAGTAGATTGTTTAAGGTTAATTCTGTTTTTGTTGTGCTATATTTTGAGTCTGTAGTTTGTTGTTTGATGTCTCATGTGTGTATTCGTTACATCAGGCGAGTAACGCCGTCTCCTATTTCTGCTACGTAGAAGTCCGCCTTTAGTCCTGTCTTACGCTCGTATTCCGCGCCGACGATGGATTTGAATCGCTCTATCGCCTCATCCCTCACGAGGCTGACTGTGCATCCTCCGAATCCGCCTCCTGTCATTCGGCTGCCCAGTACTCCCGGTATTTGCCATGCAGCTTCAGCCAGTGCGTCCAGTTCGGGTCCTGTCACCTCATAATCGTCACGCAGCGAGACATGGCTGGCTGTCATCAGTTCTCCGAAATAAGCTATCTCGCCTTTCTTGAGAGCCAGAACGGCCGCGTCTGTCCTTGCCACTTCTCCCACCACGTGTCGTGCGCGTCTGCGAGCGACCGGATCGGCTATAGCCATCTCCACGCTCTCCCATTCTTCCGGTTTGAGGTCTGCCAGATACTTAATCGGTCTGATCTTGCTGATCTGTTCTACCGCCTGTTGACATTGTCTGACGCGCTCGTTATAAGCCCCATTGTCCAAACGATGCGGGCTGTGCGTGTTGGCTATCACCACTTTGATTCCGTTCAGCAGAATAGGTACTTGCTCAAATTCCAATGTGTCACAGTTGAGATAAATGGCATGATCTTTCTTGCCCTGTGCGGAAGCGAACTGGTCCATAATACCGCACATCACTCCTGCATATTCGTGCTCGCACAACTGTCCTATGATGGCCAGTTCGGTTCGATAGGCTATGTCATCGGCCGGCTTGTAATGCATTATTTCCGTGAATGCGCGTGCCGTGACCACTTCGATGGCTGCACTACTGCTCAAGCCTGCTCCGGCAGGCACATTGCCGTAATAGAGCAAGTCGTAACCGCTCTCCAGTTTGGCTTCCGGGTGTCGGCGAGCGATAACATCGATGCACCCCAACGCATAGTTACACCACGCATTGTCCGGCTGAGGAGCAATAGAATGAATGGAGATGTCATATGTCTGAGGCATATTCAGCGACCGGAAGTGTAGAATCTGATCATCGTTTTTGGCCAATAAAACCCAAGTTCCGAAACTGAGCGCACACGGAAATACACACCCACCGTTGTAGTCGGTGTGCTCGCCAATTAGATTAACGCGTCCGGGAGCAAAAAACATCATCTCAGCCTCATGGCCGTAAGCGGCCGAAAAGGCCTGTATCATTTCTTGTGTTGTCATAGTATTAAATTATAAAAGCGCTGCAAAATTATACAAAAAATTACACATATGCAAGTAAATGGCCTATTTTTTTGTTGTTTTGATGTAAAATATGCATTTTTTTTTGCAGAGTTAAAAAAAAGTATTACCTTTGCGGCGAAAAATTACATTACTTTTAGTCTAACCCTAAATTTTTTGGTACAATGAATTTGAAATTATTCCTCTATCCTTTGTTGGTAGTTATCATCGGTTTGACCCTGGTGTCATTCTTCTTGATCTGGCATTGGTTTGATGCGCGTGAGCGTTTGCACATCGTGCGCAAGGACACACGCGAAGAGACGATAGCCGGAATTCACCATGGTCATAATAAATGCCGTGTGTTGCTCTACATAGGATTGGCTTTAGCTCTGTTGTTTGCATTCATTCCTTACGCTGTCGGTAACTTCTACGAACTGCTCGCTTATCCGGCTGTAGTTGTCGTGGCTGATATACTGATGTTGGTTGCTTTGCGCAGACGTGCTAAAGCGTACATCAAAAGTATTGATTTCTACATTACCATCAACGAGGAGTTTGTTCACAAGCAGGAAGAAGAGCTGAGAAAGAAACGCGAAGAGTGGAAGCGTGAAGCCGCTGAGTTTAACCCACAGGCTGAGGCTCTGATTCGTGAGTATCTCGGTGACAAATATGAAGTATGGTTCAAGCATGACATCTTGGTTAAACTGAATGTGGCTGCCAATATTGAAAAGGGCTTGCTCTACGCTCAGGGACCGATAATCCCGTTCTCGGATATCATGGAGGTGCGTCAGGGACGCAAGAACCTGAAACTGCTGACCAAGAATAGCCTCAATCCGTATATTATCATGGATTTTGACGTCCAGGCAGTTAATCCCGTAACAGGTCGTAAATATAAAGAAGAGATTGCCGAGAAGATAGAACGGCAAATTGGATAAGATGCGAAGTTTTTCATGGTTGTCTGCCGAGGAGCAGGCAAATACTTGGACACACTTGATCGCTGTCATGGCCACGCTCGGAGTAGCGTGGCCTTTGATGGTGAAGGCGTGTACTCACGATTGGACTTATGTGTTGGGAACATCCCTGTTCCTGATAGGTATGCTGCTTATGTACCTTTCGTCCACGCTCTATCACGCTGTGGCCGACAAGAAGCGTAAGCGTCGTTTGCGCGTGTTTGACCACTCGAGTATCTATGTGATGATAGCGGGTTCGTATTCGCTGATGTGCACGTCGGTATTGGGTGGAGTAGTCGGCTGGACGTTGTTCGGCTTTCTCTGGACATGTGTCATTGCCGGCATAGTGGGCAAACTGATTGCCTTAGGCAGGCATCCGCGTTTGTCGTTGACGCTCTATCTGATGATGGGGTGGGTTGCCTTGATTGTGCTGGTTCCGCTGTGGGAGAAAATGCCACGCGCAGCATTCTGGTGGGTCATAACAGAAGGAGTGTTCTACACCATAGGAGCCTATTTCTTTCACTACGATGATGAGCATGTCTTCTACCACGCTATCTGGCACGTATTCATCATGTTGGGCTCGCTGAGCCACACGATAGCCACGTTTATTATTTTGAGTTAAACAGGTACAAAGAAGCTTGTCCAAATTGTATCAGGATTGATAGTAGTCGAGGAGTTGTTCGAGCCAGTATATCTGGTCGAGCAACTCTTTTCCTTTATCCGTATCCTTGATATGAATACGGTGTCCGGAGAAGTCTTCGAGCAATGTGCGGCTGTGAATGTCACTACCGGAAAGTACCGCTTGCTCACGGCTCTCAAACGACTCATGTTCAACGAGTTGTATACCATGACTGTTGTAAATCAGCGTATAGCCGGCAATACCTGTTTTCTCTTGATATGGTTTGGAGAATCCGCCGTCTATCACAAATCGTTTGCCGTTTGCTCGCATAGGCGTTTCGCCTTGGATGGTACGTACGGGAACATGCCCGTTCACTATTCGTCCGCTTTTGGGGTCAAGTCCGAATTCAGCGAGTATCTTTTCGCATATATCTTGTTGGTCAGCCAGCGTGAAATAGGCACCTTTTTGTTCATGCCACGGGTCGGAAACAGCATTTTCTGTCTGAGTCTTTATAGCCGTTTTGGGATCGATAAAGTAGCGCTCAAAAGTGGTCATCATGTCCTTGTTGTATAGTGGCGAGAACTCGCCTTCCCACAGATAGAGCATATAGTCGAGTGCATCCTCTTTGGCTTTGCCTTTGCCGTAATAGGCGGTACGAATGATCTGGTTGGTTCGCTCCATGAGTCTGCGTCCGCTCACTCGCTGACCGCAGACATCGGCCTCGGTGAATGAGCCATCTGCGTTCAACGGAATAGCGGCATGGTAGAGTAGGAACCCGTTGCGCACGAGGAATAGCGATCCGTGTTCGTAGAGCATCCTCAGATGTTTCTGCATCTTCTCCGACTTACGGAACGAACGAGCCAATTGGTTGATCAGGTCTTTTTCCTCCTGACAGAGTGCGTACGGATCGTTAGGGTCGATGGTCGGCAAGTTGGTGTCAAGCAGCGGATACGAGGTGTCTGAGAGACGAATGGTTCCGTTGCTGAAATCAATCTTGTCAAGCAGCGCTCTGTGCGACATGTTCCACTCCGGGTGGCGCAGAACGGTTTGTCCCTCGAGTTTGAATTGGATGATGGAGATGGCCTTGTGCATCTTGGCCATCAGTTGAGCCGAACGTGTGAGTCGCGGGTTGTTCTCAAAATCTTTGGTTTGCCATATGGTACACGGGTCGTTGCCATAGGTCTGCATGGCAAAACTGGCGAGCGGCAGCAGGTTGATACCATAACTCTCTTCCAGCGTCTCTATGTTGGCGTAACGAATACTGACGCGTAGCACGGTGGCCATCAGAGCCAGATTGCCGGCCATGGCACCCATCCATTCTATATCGTGATTGCCCCACTGGATGTCATAGTCGCGAATGGTGGACAGCACATCGAGTATCTTGCTTGCACCCGGTCCGCGGTCGAAGATGTCACCCACGATGTGCAGCGTGTCAATCGTCAGAGAATGAATGAGATAACTGATAACTATGATGAGCCGGTCGGCGCAGCCTGTTTCGATGATGGCGTTGACGATAGCGTTGTAATAGGCGATGCGGTCCTTCAGCTCGAGGCTGGATTCGTAGAGCAGTTCTCGGATGATATAGGCGTATTCTTTGGGTAGTTGTTTCTCCACTTTACTACGGCTGTATTTGATGCTCACGGCGCGCGTTATGTCTATTACTTGGTGTAACCGGCGGCGGTACCACTCGTCGAGTGTCGGCAGGTTGGAGATTTGCGAGTTGATATTGAATATCCCGTCCACTTTCTCGCCGGCGTAGAATCGTTTGATCAGTTCGATACGTTCATCGGGGTAGTAGATGAGTGCGCAAATGGCGCGTTTCTCTTCTTCGCTGATGGTGTTGGCAAATACCTCATCCACTTTGCGGCGCACGACACCGGAAGCGTTTTTGATCATGTGTATGAATGCGCCGGATTCGCCGTGCAGGTCGCTTACGAAATGCTCGGTCCCTTTGGGCAACGAGAGAATGGCGCGCAGGTTGATCAGTTCGGTGACAACAGCCTGTGCGTTCGGAAATTTTTCACTCAGTAGTTTTAGATATTTGCGGTCTTCCATATGTGTTTTGTCGGTTTTTGTCTAGATTTCTAGACTTCTAGTCGTTTTTTTCAATATCCTATGGCGTTGCGGCGGGCGACGGACATCTGTTCTTTTATCCCTCCCTCTGCAAGGAAAGTGGCTTCCACTTTGCTCAGATAATTCAGTAGTCCTTTATCCGCTTGGTGTAGCAGCGTCAATGCTACATTGCAGAACTCCTCATCGCTCCATTGTTCTGCGAACGACATGTATTGGGTTGGCTCATGGTGGTTGTAGCAATATCTCACCATCTTGTCGTATCGCGGATGACTCTTGTCCCACTGTGTCAACCCGTGTACCCGCAGATAGTCCTCATAATCCTCTTGCAACTCCCGCAGGCTACCGCGTGCAACGTTTAGCAGTTTGATTGCCATCTCCAGGATGGTCATCCCGTCGGATAATCCTTCTACAATATTCTGTTTGCCGGATCGGGCAGCTTGCTCCATCTGATCTTGCGTTCTGTCGCCGCGAAGAAGGAATCGTTCCTTAAAGAAGAACGTCATGTCGTAGAGTACGAGCGTCTTTTTGTAGAACAGCAGGTTCTTGTAGTCCACGCACTGTCTCAAAAATCCTCCTTTATTCAGCGTCTTCATTGGTTGTTTTTACTTTTACTAGACTTATAGAGATCTAGACTTCTAGTTTTCTAGATCTCTAGGTTTCTATTTGTTTACAATTATCTATTCTTTTTCCATCATTCGTGCCGGGCACAACTATTATTTAGTTATTTTATCTCTCGGTCATCTCTCGGTCATCTCTCGGTCATCTCTCGGTTGTCGGTCGGTGGCACTTTGGTACTCCGGCACTCTTTCGCTCTATTCGTTTCAATTCCGACCGCAAAGGTACAAATAAATACTGATATATGCAAATTTCCTTGGATTTTTACAAAACGCCCCATTTCATAGCTCGTGGAGTGCTTTTACGCATGGATTAGGACTCGGTAACGACGGCTAATTGACTCGAGTATAGTCTAGGATTGACTCGATACCCACTCGGTAATGTCTCGATTGTAGTTCTGTCATTCACCCATCAGCCACCATTCAGCCACCCTCAAGCCACCCTTACCATAGGATAACCATAGGATAACCATAAGATAGCCATAGGATAAGCCCTTGTAACCTGTTCCCTGTAACCGGTCTCCTATATATACATAGTATATATACTTTTTGTTGCTTCTAATCGTCGTAAGAAAGGACGGTGGATTTGGTTTGGCGGCAGGTAATGTGCCGATCCACCAAGTCGTAATGATATGTGCTCGTCTTGCCGTTGGCCGAAACAGACAAGATGATTTCTCCTCCGTCTATATAAGTAAAGTAGAACAAGTCGGAATCCCACGTAGTGCGTGATTGGTGGGTGAACTTGCCGCCTATGCCATTGAGCGTGTAGGTGAGAATACTATCCGGAGTATAGGCATAAGTGCCTGTGCCATTGATTAGTACGTGGTAATCGGTACATGTTCCATCCGTAATCTCCAATTCCTCTATTCCCGTCATTTCGGCTGTCAGATTGAGTGAGCCGCGTGGTGAAGAGGACGTGAGAAGGAACGTGTTCTCGTTCGGATGAGTGATATACAGACTATCTCCGGCAAGCGAGCCACGAGGCATGAACCATGCGCCGTTGAAATCAGCAACGGAATCGAAATAAGCCTGCTCGACGGCAGTCTCAATACTATAGGTGATGCTATTGTAGTCGCTAAAATAACGATGTGCATTCTCGGCCATGGTGTCAAAGTCGCAACTGACGAGCGTGCCGGCCAATAAACAGACAAAAAAGAACTTGGTTTTCATGTTTCTTGTTATTTTACTTGCAAAGGTACTACAAAAAGCGGATAACTGAAAATTGATATGGATTTTTCGTGCACAAAAAGCCCTTTTTTGAAAAAAAAGTCGTGCGCGCTTGCGTATTCGAAATATTTATTGTAATTTTGCGGCCGATTTGGTTTTTTGGAAAATAATAAATTTTAACGAATATGACAACAGGAGCAAAAGTAATCACTTGGACATCGTTGATCGCAGTGTTGGCTTTAGCGGTTTTTATCTTCTTTAAGTTCTGCTTTGTATATGCAGAAGGCGTGAACGAAGGTGACATTAACTATTTCCAAAAGGAAGGTTACATCTTCAAGACGTACGAAGGCAAAATGATCCAATCGGGCTTGAAGAATACCAAAGTGCAGGGATCTGTTCAATCCAACGAGTTTAAGTTCTCTGTGGCTGACGAGCGCGTGGCTCAGAAGTTGTTTGAGAACTCTAACAACGGAGTCAAACTGCATTGGAGACGTTACAAGGGTACGTTGCCATGGCGTGGAAACAGCCAGTTTATCGTTGACTCGGTCTATACGGCTAAATAATCATTCCACGAGAACAATATTACTAAGACAAACATGTTTGCACAAGCAAACGCTAATTTATATTACAGTTAAGTTACATGATTAAGTAAGGTATTGGTTATGATGACAGAAGAGAAATACAATTTTGTCAAGTATTACGAGCGTTCCTTCCAGCGTCACTGGGAGTTGGAGGCTGTTACGGATTACGGAACAGACAACACGCTGACATACGGACAATTGGCTATCAATATTGCTAAGTTACACATCCTGTTCAAGGAGAGCGGCATAGAGAAAGATGACAAGATTGCGCTGATGGGCAAGAATACAGGCAACTGGGTGGCTGTTTATATGGCAGCTATCACTTATGGCGCAATCATCGTTCCTATCCTGCAAGACTTCCGTCCGAATGATGCAACGCATATCATCAATCACTCGGAGTCTAAGTTGCTGTTTATCAGCGATGTTAACTGGGAAGGAATAGATTTGGATCAGATACCCGACGTGCGCGCGGTAGTCAGCCTGAACGATTGGCATCCGATCTCGTTGGCGTTGGATCCCGAGCACATCAATTATGACGCGATTGCGGCTAAGTTTAAGGAGCAATATCCGAACGGCTACACTGCAGAGGATGTGCACTATGACGAGCGTCCGAATAGCGCTATCGCCAGCATCAACTATACGAGCGGTACAACCGGTTTTAGCAAGGGCGTTATTATGCCTCTGAACGGTTTGGCCGGCAACGTGCGTTATGGTCTGGAGTCCGGCTTGGTTTACGAGGGTTCGCGCTTTGTGACCTTCCTGCCGCTGGCTCACGCTTATGGTTGCGCGTTCGACTTCTTGTCCTGCCTGGCTGCCGGTGGTCACACTTGGCTCGTGGGACGTACTCCGTCTCCGAAAATCCTGTTGCAGGCCTTCGCAGAAATCAAACCGACACTGATTCTCTCGGTGCCGTTGATTCTGGAGAAGATATACAAGAAGATGATTGTTCCGCAAATCCAAAAACCACCCGTATCGTGGGTGTTGAAAGTGCCGTTCCTCGATGAGGTGGTGTGCGCTAAGATTCGCGAACAATTGGTACAAGCCTTTGGTGGCGAGTTTCGCCAGATCATCATCGGTGGCGCTCCGCTGAATCCTGAGGTGGAGGCATTCTTGCGTCGAATCAAATTCCCGATGTCGGTGGGCTATGGTATGACCGAGTGCGCTCCGTTGATTACCTTCACTCCGTACAATCAGGGTAGCAAGCTCTATTCGTGCGGCCAGCCTCTGGCAGGCATCATGGAGGTGCGTATCGACCATCCGAATGAAGAAGGAATAGGCGAGATCGTTACTCGTGGCGAGAACACGATGACAGGCTACTTCAAGAATCCGCAGGCAACCAAGGAATCGTTCACCGAGGACGGCTGGCTGCGTACAGGCGACCTGGGAACATTGGACGAGGACGGATTCCTCTTTATCAAAGGTCGCTGCAAGACGATGTTGCTCGGCCCGAGTGGACAAAATATCTATCCGGAAGAGATAGAAGCAAAAATCAATAATATGCCGTTTGTGCTGGAGTCTCTCGTACTGCAGCAGGAAGACAACCGCCTGGTAGCGCTGGTCTGCCCGGACTACAACGAGGTGGATGCAAGCGGCATGAGCAAGGAGCAATTATACGAATTCATGGAAGATGCCCGCAAGCAGGTTAACTCTGAACTGGCATCTTATGAGCAGATAGCCATCGTTCAGGTCTATCCGCATGAGTTCGAGAAGACTCCGAAGAAGTCTATCAAGCGCTTCTTGTACACCAATATGGTGAAATAAGAATAGGAATGAATCTTTGTATAGATCAAGGAAATAGCCGCACGAAGGTAGCGTTGATGACGGACGAAGGAAAGATGATAAACGATTTTATCTACAAATCCTTCTCCTCATCGGACGTGGAGCGACTATTCGACCTGTATCCGATAGAAGATTCGATCATATCGTCGGTTATCAACATAGAGCCGGCTATAGTGAACAGCTTGGCTCGTCGGTCACAGCACTTTGTGCTGTTTGATCACTTGACGCCTGTCCCCATCCGCAACGGCTACAACTCGCCGGAGACGCTGGGGCAGGATCGTTTGGCAGCTGCCGTCGGAGCCGTGACTTTGTGCCCGAATGAGAACCTGCTGATTATCGACGCAGGCTCCGCTATCACGTACGATTTTGTGTCTGCAGATGGCGAGTACATAGGCGGCAATATCGCCCCGGGACTGAAAATGCGCTTCACCATGCTGCAACGAATGACCAAGAAACTGCCGCTGGTGGAAGTGGGCGAAAACGAACTGATACCGCTGTTTGGCAAGAATACACGCGATGCCATAGCGGCCGGAGTGATACGCGGAGTGGCGTACGAGGTGAAAGGATACATGCGCACGCTGCGAGAGAAAGTGCCGCATTTCCAGACTTACCTGACAGGCGGAAACGCACCTTATATATTAAATAACGTGCGCTCGTCACAAACCGAGAAACGTGAATTGCATTTCGAGAAACATCTCGTGCTTATAGGATTGAACAGAATACTGGTGAATAATAAATGAGAATAAAGAAGATTATACTATCCGTAGCGTTGCTGCTGAGCGGAATGGCGATGGCGCAGAACATGACCAGTTCGCCCTTTTCGCGTCATGCATATGGCGATATGAATGAGAATGTGCCGGCCGGCTATCGTGCGCTGGGCGGCGTGGGAATTGGTATGCGTAGCAACAAGGCAATATGTGCAGCCCAGCCTGCCTCTTATACGGCCTGCGACTCGTTGACGTTTATGATGGACGTGGCTGCCAGTGCGTGCTGGAGCCGCTATCAGGACGCAACCGGAATGCGAAACAAAGCGAATGGTAACTTGGAGTACGTCACCATACAACTACCGCTCTGGAAACGATGGATAGCGCTCTCTGTGGGCCTGTTGCCATATAGTTCGGTGGGATATGCTATCTCCATGTCCGACTCTACCGCCGGAGGTGGTTATCATTACACCACTTCTTATGCGGGTTCGGGCAATATCAGCGAGGTATATGCCGGACTTGGTTTTAATATTTGCAACTGGTTTGCTTTGGGAGCGAACGTGTATTATATGTGGGGAGATCTGGAGCGTACCCGCTCGGTAACGTTTAGAGAGTCAGATCCCGAGATGCGCTCCATGTACGAGATGCTCCATGTAGGAAGCGTTCGTCTGCGTTACGGAGCACAGTTGTTTCACTCGTGGGACAATCACGCATTTAGTATTGGCGGTATCTTTGAGAACAAAATGCGTCTGAATGCAACGTTCAGCGAAATAGAGTCTACCTCGTTGGATACGGTGCCCGGAGTACAACAGGGCGGCTATGAGTCACCGATGGTGTACGGCGCCGGAGCCAGTTATACATGGGCCAACCGCTTAACTGTGGGCTTTGACTTCGAACGTCAGTGCATGGCGTCCGCTCTCTATAACGGCTTTGCAGGTAGCGCCAGTGGTCTGCAGGACAGAAACCGCTATGCGTTCGGCGTCGAGTATCGCCACAATCCGATGGGTCGCAAATATGCGGAACGAATGATCTGGCGCGCGGGTGTGAATATTCAAGATGAGTATCTGGCTTCTATAGGTGCCAAGCGTATCTCCGCTTCGGTGGGAATAGGATTCCCGCTATACACCATCGGTACAGTGGTTAATACCACTATCGAATATACTCATCGTGGCAGTCCTGCCGGCATGGAGGATAATTCGCTCCGCTTCACAATCGGTGCTTCCATTGCTGAGAACTGGTTCTTCAAACGCAAACTATAACCCGTTTGGCACGATATTTGCTGTGTTGTGATACCGAGCAGTCGGTATGACGAATACTGAGATGTCGGAAAACATGATTAACTAACAAAAACTATACGATTATGAAATTCAGAACTCTCGTTATTTTAGCACTTGTAGCAGCTGTTCCGGCTATGGCTTGTGCTAAGAAACCTAAGAAAGTAGAAACAGAAGCTCCTGCAGCAGAGGCTGCAACGCCCGCAGTAGAGGAGGAGGCTGAACCAACCATCACCGAGGAGTGCGTAATCAATGTATCGCTCTTCCATGAGTCTGTTAAGAATAAGCAATACGCTGACGCTTACGAACCCTGGTGGGCAGTATATAGCACATGTCCAAACGCCAACAAGTCTATCTATACCGATGGAGCGAAGATTGTTGAGGCTCTCTTCAATGCCACCTCAGATGAGACTGAGAAAGCACGTCTGGCCAAACTGGCAGTAGAGATGCAGGACAAGCGTATACGCTATTTCGGCAATGATCCTAAATACCCGACAGCATATATCTTGGGTGAGAAGGGAATGGCATATGTAGATTTCTATGGTGACGACAAACTGGAAGAGGCTCACCAGTGTCTCCAACAGTCTGTACAAGGAATGGGTGCTAAGAGTAAGATCCAGGTACTCGTTAAGTTGGTTGACGTGTCGTACGCTCTCTATAAGAAAGATCAGAACGGCAAGGCTGAACAGTTTATCGCAGACTACGAGATGGCAAGCAACCACCTGGCTACCCTCGCAGCTGACACAAGCAACAAGAACGCAGAGATAGCAGGCAAACAGAAAGACTATGTGGACAATATCTTCGCTATCTCCGGAGCTGCAGATTGCTCTAAGCTGGATGAGATTTATGCCGCTGTAGTACAAGAGAACCTCAGCAACCTGGATATGCTGCAGAAGATTGCTAAGCTGTATAAGCGTGTACGTTGCACCGAGAGCGATGTTTATTTCGCAGCTTGCGAGTCTGCTCACAAACTGCAACCGACTCAGGAGTCTGCAGCAGGATGTGCTTCAATGAGCGCCAAGAAAGGTGACTACGAAGGTGCAATCGCATATTATGAGCAAGCTATCGCATTGGCTATGAAGGAAGATGCACTGGAGGACGTTGCTGATTATCAGTATAATGCAGCTGTTTACTGCTTCGCTAACCTGAAGCGTTACCAGGATGCTCGCAAGTACGCTCTGGCTTCTATCGCAACCCTGAATGGCCTGGGTATCAGCAAGGGACAAGGTCGTTGCTACATCATCATCGGTATGTGCTATGCAGCCAGCCGTCCTTATGGCAATGATGCTAAAGGCGCTATCCTCAACAAGACCGTTTATTGGGCAGCTGTTGACAAGTTCGTAAAGGCAAAACAAGTAGATCCTTCCGTCGAGGCAACGGCAAACGAGTATATCAGTTCTTACAGCCGTTACTATCCTACGAAGGAAGAACGCTTCGATCTGCCGAACGAGTTCAAGGGTTCAACCTTCTTTGTAGGAGGATGGATTGACGAATCGACCGCAATACGTTGATATATTGAAAAAGAATATCATACATAATATGTCTATCGGCATAACGAGCAGCCTGGTGTTGCTCGCTATGACCGTTGTAGGTTGCCATCGCAACGAAGCAGAGCAATCGACATATGTCACCGAGCGTACGCAGATGCCTGTGTTGTGTACCGATAGCGTCAGTACACTCATCTCCGATTCCGGGATAACGCGCTATCGTATCGAGGCTCCGGAGTGGCTGGTCTATGACAAGACCGAACCGCCTTATCAGGAGTTCCCCAGAGGCATCTATCTCGAGCAGTTTGACGAGGATCTGAGCGTGCAAGCTTCTCTCAAAGCCGATTATGCTCATTACGATGAGAACCTGCAGATATGGACGCTCCGAGGGAATGTCCATTCGCTCAACCGCAAAGGTGAACAGTTTGATACGCAAGAATTAATCTGGAATCAGCAGGAACATCGTGTGTGGTCGGATTCGGCTATTCATATCACGCGCGAGACATGTATCATCGAGGGAGTTGGGTTTGAGTCTAACGAGGATATGAGTAAATATACCATTCTTCATCCTACAGGTGTTTTCCCTATAAAAGACGAGTAAGAATATGTTATTAGAGAATAAAACCGCCTTGATCACGGGAGCAGCCCGCGGAATAGGCAAACAGATAGCACTGGCCTTTGCCAAAGAAGGCTGTAACATAGCGTTCACGGATCTTGAACTCAACGAACAGGTAGAGGCAACCCGTGCCGAGATAGCCGCTTTGGGCGTCAACGTGCGTGCCTATGCAAGCAATGCGGCGGATTTTGAAGCTGCACATGCCGTAGTTGACGATGTGATTAAGGACTTCGGCCAATTGGATATCCTCGTCAACAACGCAGGTATCACGCGCGATACACTGCTCATGCGCATGACCGAGGAGCAGTGGGATCTGGTTATTAATGTCAACCTCAAGTCGGCATTCAATTTTACCCACGCGGTTACACCTATTATGATGAAGCAGCGTAGTGGCTCCATCATCTCGCTCAGCTCGGTTGTCGGACTCAACGGCAATGCAGGACAAGCTAACTATGCAGCCAGCAAGGCGGGTATTATCGCGCTCACCAAATCGGTGGCCAAAGAACTTGGTAGCCGTGGAGTGCGCGCCAATGCAATCGCTCCGGGCTTTATCATGACAGACATGACCAAGGCACTGCCGGAAGATACACTCAAGCAATTCGTATCTATGATTCCTATGCGCCGTGGTGGCGAACCCGAAGAAGTGGCTAAAGTGGCACTCTTCTTGGCTTCAGACCTCGCTTCGTACGTCTCCGGCCAAGTTATTCAAGTCAATGGCGCCATGGCATAACTGCCTGCCAATTCGTTCAACCAATATATACACCAAAGGACGGCTACAACCGTCCTTTGGTGTATATGTGTCAATATATCCTATGTGTGAAAAATAAGTTTTTATTGTTTAACGAAAGGATTGAGAAGTCTTTGACGATATTCAATTTGTTCGTCGCTTCCTTCTAATGTCCAACCATCATAATATTCGTCGTAATAATATTCCTGTTTATTTTTTTTGTATAATTTTCTCTTAGATTGTTTGCTATATTCTAAAAAGAAACAATTAGTGCAATCTAAGTTATAGACTTTGTCATAAACCTTAACCGGATATGTGTCTTCATAGTCTTTGCTGTCGTCATCTGTTAAATTTTGGCATGGTCTTTTTGGTCGTTCAATAAACGTATATGCCGATGGTTGAGCATAGTTCGTGACTTTTGAAATATAGAATTTGTTCTCGATGACAATATCAGTTGTGTTTTCTCCTAAATGATAAGTTGTGTAATTTGAAAAAATTAGAGGACTATTATCTTCAGTGAATGTAATTGAAGCTTTTTCCTCAGGGAAACGGTTTAGTTCGCAATCTCGTAATGGAGTTGTACTAATTGAGTACCCCAAAATAATTTTTGAAGAATGAGGCGGAATAGCCATAATCTTTTGTTCAGCAATGGAAATTGATGATGATGAACTTGTAGCATAAGAGTTTGTAATTGCTGTTGAGTTTAGTAAACCATATGTCTCTGATTTTTTTGTGTCCACAGATGTGTTTATTGGGGCACTTGTAGTATAGGGTAGTACACCAAAATCGCCCAGATATGTTGCTCCGACACCATATGAATACGAGATTTTTTCTGAAGCGGCAATAGAAGTTGTTGTCTGCGTGCCCAAGGCGTTAGTGTTAGTTTCATTCCAGGCGCGTCCTTTGTAATAATCATTGGCAATACCGTTTCGAATGAAAAATGATTTGCTTAAGTCTATATACATTATTTCATTAGTCTTGTTATAAATGGCGAAACTTGCGTCACCTCCATTTTTCCATAACGAATAAAAAAGCATACAATTATTGTCTTCATAAACCATGCCCCCATTTTTATTTTTAATAGGCTTTGATTGAGAAGAAGACGATGCTTCGAATACTTGCACGTAATGGTAAACTTGCGAACAAGAAGAGAATAGGATGGCTACTAGTAGCAGCGCGAATTGATTGTTTTTCATTGTCTTTACTGTTTTATTGGTTAAACAAAATACACTACTTTTGCATTTACTGTGCGGGTTCTGGTAAACCTTGTAGCAAATAGGACAAAAGTAGTGCACAATGTGCACCAACATTTGCCAATTCTGCTACTATTTAAATTTACCAGATTTGCACAGTTGAATTGGTCAAGTCAGCGAATATTATAATATGTCACCGCTTTTTTATGCTGTCGGTGCCAGCGATTGTTTTATATAGATACCATGAACGGATCTACGTACTGCACTACGCCATTAAGTGCACTAACTTTCCTGCTCCGTTCGGACCTGCTATGATATACAAATTCGGATGTTGCTTGTGTCTTCACTAATCATTGCGGGTGCAAAGATACTACAAAAAATCCAAATATGCAAATATTTGCACTTCTATTGCTCGAAAATCTTGAATCCCCAGGGCTTCAACGTAAATGTCTGCGATGCTTCCAAACGATGTTTCTTGCCGCAGAAGCAACGATATTTACCCTCATATCCCGCCAGATCCAGCGTGACTGTTTGCTCCTCGCCGCTCATATTCATCACCGCTACCACTGTATTGCCGCCAAAGCGACCGTCCTTGTGCCGTACGCACGCAAACACTTTGTCATTGTCTGCTGCCACACGCACCATCGGAGCACCCGCTTCCGGGCTGAACAATGCCTTGTTGCGCGCACGCAGTGCATTCAGTCGCTTGTATAGATCCGCTTGCGCAAACGCCTCGTCTCGGTCTATCTGGTCTTTCTCAAAGAACTCCAGACGGTGATGATTGCCGCTCAGCTGACCCGTGTAAATCATTGGCATACCCGGCACAACGTAGCAGAAGGCTTGGAACAAAGGCACTGCATCGCCCATTCGTTCCTGCTCTGTGCCGTTCCAACTGTTCTCGTCATGATTGGTGATGAAGTTCATGCGTATCGCTTCCGGACGGATGGTCGTATCTGCTTTGGCAAAATATGCCCACAGGTCCTCCACGCTCTTTTTGCCCTGCGCCACATCGTTCATCAGGTGGTGCAGCGTCCAGCCGTAATACATGTCGAAGGCTGTCTCGGTCAACTCTTGTGCTTTGTCTTCGTCTTCGGCCAACGTGAACATCTTCGGATGGGTCTGACGCAGGTCTGCCATCGCCCAGTTCCAGAAATCGGTCGGCACTTCGCCGGCCACATCGCAGCGGAAACCGTCTATGCCGATGGTGTCCATCCACCAGTGCATGCAACGCAACATCTCATCGCGCATATCCTGGTTGTTGTAGTTTAGTTTGCTGATGTCGGTCCAGTCGTACTGCACCATCAGATTGCCCAGACTATCGCGGTAGTGCCACCCTTCGTTCTTGGTCCACTCGCTGTCCGGCGCGGTATGATTAGCCACCCAGTCCAGAATGACTTTAAATCCCTGTCTGTGCGCCTCGGCGAGGAAATGCTCAAAATCCTCACGCGTACCGAATTCCGGGTTGATGGCGCAATAGTCAATGACGGAATAGTAACTGCCCAGCGTTCCCTTGCGGGTGATGACACCGATAGGCTGACAAGGCATCACCCAAAGGATGTCAATACCGTTTGCACTCAACTGTGGCAACACTGCCTCCGCTGCGCGAAATGTCCCTTCATCGGTCAACTGACGGGTGTTCAACTCATAGATAGTAGCGTCATAGGCCCAACTCGGGTGACGCATTTCTGCCTGCTTGGCGCAACTCATTAGCACCAAAGCCATAACAAAGAAAATTGTCTTTCTCATGATATTATATTTCTTTCAATTATCAACTATCAATTATCAATTATCAACTCTCCCCCTCTCTGTGGAGGGGGCTCTTTTATTCGCTTACAATCTGATAATTCATATCCGCGCGGTTGATGGTGATTGTTACACGCTTACCCAGATATACGCGCTGGTAACTGATCTCGTCCGGCGTGCTCTCCAACGGAATGAAATCACCGTACAACAGCGGCATCGAGTTACGACGCATATGTATCAGTTCGGCTACTTGATTACGCATAGCCTCTTCGTCGTCGTTCAACTTCTCAAATCTCATCATATGTCTGTTGTCCGGATCGTTGCCTCCTACTTCGCCGTATTCGTCGCCCTGATAGATACACGGTACGCCCGGCAACGTCATGTTCAGCACCTCCAGCAGTAACGCGCGGTCATAAGCAGCAACGGTGTCTCCAATGCCTATCTCGCGTGTCCAGCCTTCTTCTTTGCCTTGGCTGTATAGGTCAATCGCACCGCCGGCTATCGACGCAAAACGTATCTGGTCATGATTGCCGCTTATGTTACCCATCGTGTGGTGCGCACCATACGTCCTGAGAGATGTCAACTCATTGTGCATCACTTCGTCCATCCCCTTCAGCCCGCACAATGCTTCGCGCGCTGTAAAATAGACGTTAAAGTCAAACTGCGCATTCAGCATACCGGTTTTCACATAACTGCCTATCAGTTCCGGGCTACCATATGTCTCGCCTATCATCCATATCGGTCTGCCCGGCCAGCGCGCGGCTATCTTCTGCCCCAACATCCGCCAGTAGCCTTCAGGTATGTGCTTGCACGCATCGTGACGAAAACCATCCAGGTCGTAGTTCTCAAGCCAATATAACGCGCTGTCTGTCATTGCTTCGCATACCTCTTCGCGCTCCAGATCCAGTGTCGGTATGTGCTTGTCAAACCATGTCGTCAAGCGCGCCTCGTCCCATAACTCAAAGTTCCTGCGCCCGTCCGCCAACAATGAGTCCGTGTGCCAATCGGGATGTTGTTGCAGGGTGGGGGAATTGATATGCATATGGTTGGCTACGTAGTCCAATATCACATTGATGCCATGCGCGTGAGCCGTGTCCAGCAATGCGCGCATTTCGTTTCTCGTTCCGAAACGACGGTCCAACTGAGTGGAATATATAGGCCAATAACCATGATAACCGCTGAACTTGGTATAAGTCTTCGTCGAGTCGTACTTATTGCCGTTCTTGAATGGATAATATCCCCACGCATCCCACGGGTTCTGTGTGATTGGGCTGATCCATAATGTGTTGACGCCCAGTTGGTCAAAGTATCCTTCGCTGATCTTTTGGGTCACTCCCGCCAGGTCTCCTCCCTGATAATCCACTATGTCCAACACTTCCGGCGAATTCATTTTCCAATCGTTCTCCTTATTGCCGTTCTCAAATCGGTCAATTAGAATAGAGTAGAGCACTTGTGCTTGTTGATCATGGCGATTCAGTTGGCAGGCATCGGTCACAACCTTACCATCTTGTAGTGGCAGCAACATGTCGTTGTATAGGTAGTGATCGTCTTCTGCAAATATGCGCAACCACGAGCGCCCCTTTATTTCTATCTCGCTCAGGTCCAATAGCCATGTCCCGTCCTCTTGCGGCTCCCAGCAATCATGACGCAAGGGCGTGTTCTGTACTATCGCCATCAGTGTCGGGTTGTGCACAGTCTCAACAAAACCTACGCGCAGTTTGTTGTTCTCATAGGACAGCGATACCATGTTCTGGCGCACCGGCTTGGCCGGCAATACCACTATGTCAAATGCATCGTGGTCGTTATAGAAACAGAGTGTGTGCATCGTGCGGTCGCGATTGACTATGTCCATCTCGCGTAGCACGCGCGCGCTCCTCTTTATATTGATGCATTCCATTTTCTCTGCTCCCATCCAATGCAGGTCGTCCCATACCGATGTGTCTCCGTATAATATAGGTACATAATCGGTCAGCACGACATGGACCGTGTCGCTCGTCATGCGGATGGGCATGATGGGATCGAAAATGGCTACTCGTTCGGCGATACTTGCACGATGACAACTTGCCCCAACCAAGGCAATCAGAAATAGATATAGAATCTTTTTCATGGTCATACTTCTTGTTTTTTTATAGTTTTATTACCCGGTATTTCGTTTTTCGGTTGCAAAAGTACAATAAAAAATTTAAATATGCAAATATTTATACAAAAAATTGTTCTTTCTTTCCTTCTTCTTCGGTGCGATCTCCTTGCCGAATGCGAGAAAAAACGCAAAATTAGGCATTTTTTTTGTATATATCAAAAATTAGTTATACCTTTGTCGCGGTTTTTAATTGCACTACTTATGAATAGAATTTTCACTCTGATTGCTGTCACGCTATTTAGCGTGTCTTTGTTTGCTGGTGGAATCAAGATCGGCAATCTGTATTACAACCTCGATGGCGGTAACAAGACTGCCGTAGTAACTTTCAAAGCTTACTCCTCCACCAATTATAACGGACTGACTACGGTTACTATTCCCGATTCTGTGCTATATGAGGGCAACTACTATGCAGTGACCGCCATCGGAAATAATGCTTTTAAACATTGTTCCACTCTCCAATCCGTTACTATTGGAGATAACGTGCAGGCTATCTGGGAGGCTGCTTTCGAAAATTGTTCCTCATTGCAATCCGTCACTATCGGTAGCGGAGTGCAGACCATCGGACAGTGTGCTTTCTTTGACTGTTCGTCTTTGCAATTGATTACTATCCCGGACAACGTGCAGACCATAGAAGAGTTGGCTTTCTACGGTTGTAAGGAACTGCAGTCCGTCACTATCGGTAGCGGTGTGCTGACTATAGGCAAATATGCTTTCACCGAGTGCGAGAAACTGCAATCGGTTATAATCCCGAACAACGTGCAGACCATAGAAGAAGGTGCTTTCTACAGATGTAAGGAACTGCAATCCGTCACTATCGGTAGCGGTGTGCTGACTATAGGCAAATATGCTTTCGCCGAGTGCGAGAAACTGCAATCGGTTATTATCCCGGACAACGTTCAAACCATAGAAGAAGGCGCTTTCGGCAATTGCGCTTCGCTGCAATCGGTCACTTTCGGAGAGAATGTGCAGACCATAGGACATGATGTGTTTAATTCCTGCCCAGCGTTCGCATCTTTCGGCGTGGCAACCAACAATCAAAATTTCTGCTCGGTAGATGGTGTGTTGTTCTCCAAGGACACGCTTACGCTTATCCAGTATCCGAGTGGAAACATGCGTACCGCATACACTATTCCGAATAACGTGCAGGTCATCGGAAATGACGCTTTCAAACATTGCTCGTTTTTGCAATCGGTCACAATAGGAGAAAATGTGCGAATCATTGAGAATTGGGCTATCGATGGATGTTCATCTCTGCAATCGATTACTATCCCAGATAATGTGCAGACTATCGGTGAGTATGCTTTTAATTATTGCACTTCTCTGCAATCCGTCACTATCGGCAGCGGAGTGCAAACCATAAGTGAAGCGGCTTTTACGGGATGCTCTGCACTCGCAACCATCATCAACCTTGCCGCTACTCCGCAAAGTATAAATGCGAATGTGTTTGATGGAGTTGATAAAAGCGCTTGCACACTCTATGTACCGGCTGCGAGTCTCGAGGCTTATCAGACGGCAGATGTGTGGAAAGACTTTGGCAATAATATACAAGCAAAACCGGCAGTCAGTGGCAGATACAAGATTGGCGACCTGTATTACTACCTCGATGGCGACAACATGACTGCCGAAGTGATGTGTGAGAAACTTGCAAACGAAACCAATTATGCCGGACTGATTGCCGCCACTATCCCTGATTCTGTGCTGTACTATGGTTTCTTCTATGCCGTGACCGCCATCGGAGAAGTTGCTTTCTATAACTGTCATTCTTTGCAATCGGTTACTATTGGAGATAACGTACAGATTATCGGAGAGTCCGCTTTTTCCAACTGCGACGTACTGCAATCTGTCACTATCGGAAAGAATGTGCAGAGCATATGGAATTCTGCTTTTTCCGGCTGCATTGCACTCGCAACCATCATCAATCGTGCCACTACTCCGCAAAGTATAAATGCGAATGTGTTTGATGGAGTTGATAAAAGCGCTTGCACACTCTATGTACCCGCTGCGAGTCTCGAGGCTTATCAGACGGCAGATGTGTGGAAAGACTTTGGCAATAATATACAAGCAAAACCGGCAGTCAGCGGCAGATACAAGATTGGCGACCTGTATTACAACCTCAACGGCGAGAACCTAACAGCCGAAGTGACGTACGAAACAGACAATGGCAACAACTACGCCGGATTGATCGCCGCCACCATTCCTGATTCTGTTAAGTACAAAGGTTATTACTATGCTGTGACCGCCATCGGAGAAGATGCTCTCCGCGACTGTGACATGCTGCAATCGGTTACAATCAGTAACGGTGTGAAGACCATAGAACAACGTGCTTTCTATTACTGCACCTCGTTGTATTCGATCAGTATCAAAGGAAAAGTACGAACGATAGGTCTCTGTGCTTTCTACAATTGTTCCTCATTGCAATCCGTTACTATCGGAGACAATGTGCAAACCATCGAAAAGGGTGCATTCTACAATTGCACATCGTTGCGATCGGTCACTATCGGTAACGGAGTGCAAACCATCGGTGAATATGCATTCTACAACTGCTATTCCATGCACTCGGTCGCTATCGGTAGCGGTGTGCAGACCATAGGCAGGTATGCTTTCACCGAGTGCGAGAAACTGCAATCGGTTATTATCCCGGACAACGTTCAAACCATAGAAGAAGGCGCTTTCGGCAATTGCGCCTCGCTGCAATCGGTCACTATCGGTAGCGGTGTACAGACCATAGGGAATCATGCGTTTGTCTTTTGCGGCAATCTCGCAACGATCATCAACCGTGCTGCTACTCCGCAGACTATTGACGAAAGTGTATTCTATAACGTCAATAAGGACGCTTGTTCGCTCTATGTGCCGACTGAGAGTCTGACCGGCTATCAGAATGCAGACGTGTGGAAAGAGTTCTTCTCTATCCGGTCTATCGGCTCACAAGGCATCCATGATGTACAAAGCGACAATGTCCAAAGTACTAAGGTGATTCGCAACGGACAAGCCTACATTATGTGCAACGGCCAGATGTACAACATGCAAGGCCAAGAGGTGAAATAATCGCTGCGCTCAAAGACCGCTAACGCTGAAAGAGTAAGGATCGTTCACTACGTTCACTGAAAGAATACAGATAGAACGGCTTAACAATTTAACAGTTTAACAGCCCAAACCATATAGTCTTTACTCCTTTATCTCGGGGTCCCCGAAAAATTTCTAATTTTTGGGTAGAGCGGAGGCCTCGTAGACTTTAATGCCGCTAAACGGCAGTCTGTGTCGGAGAGTGCAGAACGCGAAAAAAACGCCATATCAGGCGTTTTTTTTTGCATATATCAAAAAAAAGTAGTAATTTTGCAACATATTTTAGAAATGTTACTTTTTATCACAATGGAAAACAAAAAGTTTGAAGACAAAAAAGAACCGGAGATTGTCTATAGTCGTTCGGTCAAGGCGGGTAAGCGTATCTATTATTTGGATGTTCGTAAGGCGCGCAACGAGGATTTGTATCTGTGTATCACGGAGAGTAAGCGCCGTCAGGCGGGTGAGGACGAGGTGCCTTCGTTTGAGAAACACAAACTCTTTCTCTACAAAGAGGATTTTGCCCGCTTCACTGAGGGACTGCAGGATGTCATCGGCTATGTTCAGCAGCAACTCGGCGACATAGCTGAACGCGAAGAGTGGCACCCGGAGAATGAAACCGAAGAAACTCCGGCGGAGGAAGAAGGAAAGAAAAAAGGCCTCTTCGGCCTCTTCAAATAACTGTAACCCGTTACCCGTTACCCGTAACCTCTAACCCGTTACCCCGTTAATAATATCTTCGGCTACCAGTGCCTTGCTCTGCAGAGGAATGTCCTTGCGAGCGCCTTGTGCAGTAAATATGGTCACTTGGTTGGTATCGTAGCCGAATCCTGCGCCTTCGTGGCGAAGCGAATTGAGAACAATGGCGTCCATGTTTTTGGTCGCCATTTTTTGTTGCGCGTTCGTTTCCTCGTTGTCGGTCTCCAACGCAAAGCCCACCAACTTCTGATCTGCACGTTTGCTCTCACCGAGCGTGCGTGCTATGTCCGGTGTGGTATGTAGTTGCAGCGTCAATTCCGTTTGGCCGGGCTGCTTCTTGATTTTCTTGTCTGTCGCATCCGGAGCAAAATCTGCTACCGCGGCACATAGTATCGCCATGTCGCTCTTGGACCATGCCGCTACGCACGCACGGCACATCTCTTCAGCCGAACGTACATCCACGCGGCGTATATGCTCCGTGTCAAGCACTTCCTGCGTAGTCGGACCGCTTATCAGCGTTACCTCTGCTCCGCGGCGCGCGCACGCATGAGCCAAGGCGTAACCCATCTTGCCTGTCGAGTAGTTGCTTAGGTAGCGTACCGGATCCAGCCTCTCTTGCGTCGGACCGGCTGTTATCAGCACGCACTTGCCCGCTAATGTCTTGGCCGTCAGAGCTGCCTCTATAGCTTCTTGCAATACGTCTATCTCCGGCATCCTTCCTTTGCCCGTTGTGCCGCAGGCCAACTGACCTTCTGCCGGTTCCAAAACACGTATATTCTGCCATCCGCGCAGGGTCTTGACGGCTTGCTGCATCGCAGGATTGTCCCACATCTTGTCGTTCATCGCCGGGGCCAGCACTATAGGCTTGCGTGCCGCACAAGAGGCGAGGGTGGTGGTGAGCGCATCGTCGGCTATTCCGGCCGCCATCTTGCCCAGCACATTGGCTGTCGTCGGGGCCACAATCATCATATCGCACCATTCCGGCAACGAGATATGTTCCGTGGCGTGCTCGTTGATGGCGGCAAACACATCTTTGTACACGGCGTGCCCGCTTACGGTCTGCAGAGTCAGTTCCGTTACAAACTCAAGCGCGTGACGAGTCGTCGTCACGCGTACCTCCGCTCCTGATTTCACCAGGCTGCGAATCAGTTCAGGAATCTTATAGGCGGCTATGCCGCCACTGATTCCGACTAATATGTGTTTGCCCTGCAGAGACAATTTAATTTACAATGTACAATTTACAAAGCGTTCTATCGGCTCAGGTACAATGTTTTGTGTCCGTACGGACTCTATCCGTTTGTACAAAATTCCGTAAACCCTTTGTTAATTGCTAATTGTTAATTCTTAATTATTTCAGCGCTTCGTCGCGGTTGCTGGTGCGATAAACCAACTCGCCGTCAATAAACTCCTGAGTGGCCATCAAGGTTGCTTTGGGCAAACGCTCATACTGACGGCTGATCTCTATCTGCTCTTTGTTCTCGAACGTCTCGTCCAACGCATCCTGAGGAATAGAGAAGTCCTGCAACTTCGAGTCCAACTCTTTCTTGATTCCGGCGCTAATCTGGTTCGCGCGTTTTGCAATGATTGCTACAGTTTCGTACACGTTGCCAACCGGTTCGATCAACTGGTTGATGTCACGAGTTACTGTGTTCTTGGGGGCTTTTGAATTCTTGTAATCCATATCGATATAAAATTTTTAGTATCTATGTTTTGTTTGCAGTCGAAGCCGTTTTGTTTTTTAGCGAACGTTGTGAACGGTCTTTATGCTTTGATTAGGCTTGCCTGCGGTGTATTTTACTCCTTGGTTATCTTCCTGATGGCTGCCAACATCTTGTCCGCTTCTTTGCGATGCTTCGAATTCGGATATTCGGTGATGAAATTGTAATACTCGTCCTGCGTATCGCGTGCTCGTTCCAACTTCAGATTTTCAAACGAATTGATCGTCTGTTGGTATTTGGACTCTAATATCAGCCAGCTGAACTCTTCCTGATACTTATTGCTCGGATAGTTCTTCAGCGCATTCTTTGCCGTCACTTCGCAACTCAGATAGTTGTTGCCCAAATAGCTGCCCAGGTTGTAGTACAAACGCGCATTGTAGAGCTCTTTCAGCGCCAGCTTGTCATACATCTCGTTCATCTCCGTATAGGCTTGCTCTGCGTACGGACTCTCCGGGTATAACTCCACAAAACGCGTAAAGGCTTCTATCGATTCCTGGGTCGTCTTCTGATCCAGACGCGCGTCCGGCGAATCCAAATATAGGCCGTGACCTACTTGAAAATGCGCCTCCGTTGCATATTTGCCCTTCGGATAGTTGCGCACATATGCGCGGTAATACTCCACTGCCGACGAATAATCCTTCATGCCCATATAACTGCGCGCCAAATAGGCCAGCACATCTTCCGAACGCTCCGTACCCTTGTAGTAGGCCGACACATCGTCCAGCAATGTTTGAGCTTTGACATACTCCTTCTGGTTAAAATACTTCAGTGCTGCCTGATATTTCTCATCCGGATTACTCGATTTGAGCAACCGCTGATAATCCCCGCAACCCGCCAGCAACACCGCCGCCAATAATATGATTAGTCCTCTTTTCTGCATTCCTCTTTTACGCAATTACATGTGCACATACATGTGTATATGCACGAAAAAGTCTGCAAAATTACTGCTTTTTTTTTATATATGCAAATTTTTTTGTGTTTTTTCTTTAAAAAGCAGCCCGCAGGATGCCTTTTGGTCGCTTTTGGGCTTGCTTATGTAATTCGCTCAAGTTGTCAAACGGGAATTTCTTCATCTTCAATCATCATTGCATCCATGGCCTTCGTCATTTCTACAACTTTTTCGGCGAAAGTACAGATTCCTTTAGATACGCAAGCGCGTGTGAACTTTATTCAGAATAAAATGCGTTTTTTTGCTTTAAATTTGCATATATAAAAAAAAAGCAGTACTTTTGTGCGTGAAATAAGCTTTCGAGTAGGTGAAGAGAACCATATATATAATTCTGATATGGCAAAAATGACAGTTCAGCAGTATGTTTTGGGCTTGGGCGAACAAGGTTCTGCTATAGTGGGTAACCCCATTGCTTCATGTCCGCAATTGATAGAACGAATCCACCAGGTGGGCTTTCTACCTTTGCTGGATAGTGGCATCCCCGGCTTTAATGCCGAGGTTATGATGGATGAGGATTGTCATTATATATCGCATGAAGATGGATCCTGGGAATGGCCGCTGTGGTCTTGGAAGAGCCCCGCTGTGAGGGAAGGCGATTGCGTATATGGCAAGTTCTTCTCTGGTAAAGCGGGATTTGTAGCCCGTGAGTGGTGGCCTGATTTTTGTAACTATAGAAGGAGCATTTTTCCTTTCCCTGAAGTAGGGTCTGTAGAGAATATGATACTCACTATACTCATAGAACATGGAAGTGCTATCGCTCGTGAACTGCGGGCGGCTTGTGGACTGACAGGACCGAAAATGCGTGGACGATTCGATGCCTTTGTGTGCCGGCTCCAAATGGGATGCTATGTTGTGACGGAAGATTTTGTCTATCCCCGAGACAAACGGGGTAGAGAGTATGGCTTCGGGTGGCAGTTGCTCAATACTCCTGAGAGTCTCCTTGGGCGAGATGCATGTACTTGTCAGCGCTCGCCAGAGGAATCGTATGGACGAATAAAAGAATATTTGTGTTCGATTCTCCCGCAGGCATCTGATAAACAGATAGAAGGATTGATATCGAAATGATACTATATGTGTATGGATTAAATATGGTGGTGACTATTTCAAGAGCAATCTAGCCAATTCTGTGTGCTATGAGTGGCGTACAAAAGGATTCTTAGAAAAACAGCAATTAAATACCAGAACAATCATCTATGTGGAAAGAAATATTGTATGTAGGGGCCGGTAGCTTCATTGGCGGAGGATTACGTTATATCGTTTCTGTACTTATCAAATATACAGGAGGCTTTCCTTGGGCTACGTTAGGTGTAAATATTGCCGGATGTTTGATAATTGGTGTACTCTGGAGTGGCTTGAGTAGAATCCCTTCGGGGGCAGCCAATATGAATCTGCTTTTGTCTGTCGGTTTTT